>JBFJJO010000058.1:0-13213 GCA_041612215.1 Methylophaga sp. | reverse complement strand
CCGAATGCGCGGGCCGTTATTCACAGCCATGGCCCGCATGCTGTAGCGATGACGATGAATGGCGATGACTTCAAACCAGTTGATTTCGAAGGGCAGTATTATTTCCCCGTGGTGCCTGTTATTCACATTAATTACACGGATTACGTGAAACTATCACCTTCTAAAGTTGCTGCAGGCTTAGCGGAATATAAAGTTGTCATTGTTCGCGGACATGGCGTTTATGCCTGTGCTGAAACTATTAATCTTGCTTACAAATGGAGCTGCTCTGTGGAGTTATCGGCAAAGACTGCCTGGTTAGCTGCACGGCGATAAGTTTGCGACGGTGCAACAAAACAGCACCTGATGAGTCTCAGACCGACAAGCTTAATGATAAGGACTTTATCTATGAATTCAAAAAGCGCTTTATCCGTCAAAGAATCTGTCAGACAGATACGAACGCCGCGTCTGGTTGGTGATGATATTGCGGCAAAACGCCGCGAAATTGCCGATTATTTTAATGCTAACTTCGCGCGTTATGAGTCGCTGTTTGAAACATTGAAAGACGATAGCGGCTATTACCAGAAATCAATTCCTTTGCGCCATCCGCTGATATTTTACTTCGGGCATACGGCAACGTTTTTCGTTAATAAAATGTTACTTAGTGGTCTGATCAAACAGCGTGTAAACCCACGTATCGAATCAATGTTTGCCGTTGGTGTCGATGAAATGAGCTGGGATGATCTCGACGAAACGCATTACGATTGGCCATCGGTCAGTGAAGTTAAAGCCTACCGCAAAGCTGTGCAAAAAATGGTCAATGAAGTCATTGATACCGCGCCCCTGAGCCTGCCAATTGATTGGCAAAACCCGTGGTGGGCAATCATTATGGGTATTGAACATGAGCAAATCCATCTGGAAACGTCATCAGTCCTGATCCGCCAACAGCAAATTGACAAAGTCCGTAAGCAATCCCAATGGAGACCATTCACCCAAACTGGTAAAGCCCCTCGGAATCGCTTACTGCCGGTACCCGGCGGCTTGGTCATGCTGGGGAAAGATTTTGTTGATCCGGTGTATGGCTGGGATAATGAATATGGCCATCATCAAGCTGAAGTTGGCGAATTTGAGGCCAGTCAGTACTTAGTCAGTAACGCTGAGTTTTTGGCCTTTGTCGAAGCCGGTGGTTATCAACAAGAGCGTTACTGGAACGAAGAAGGCATGAAATGGCAGCAGTTTGCCAAGGCCGAGTACCCCGTTTTCTGGCAGAAAAAAGCCAGCGGTTGGCAATTACGGTTGATGACCGAAATCGTGCCTATGCGTTGGGACTGGCCGGTGGATGTCAATTATCACGAAGCCAAAGCCTTTTGTAATTGGAAAGCCGAGCAAACCGGTCAAAAGGTGCGTTTGCCAACAGAAGATGAGTGGTATCGGCTTTATGAACATGCCGGGGTCAGCGAACTCGATAATCAGCTGGCCAATGCCAATATCCATCTGGATCATGCTGCTTCATCCTGCCCGGTAAATATGTTCCGTCACGGCGATTTTTATGATGTGGTCGGTAATGTCTGGCAGTGGACAGAAACACCAATTTATCCGTTTGATGGCTTTAAGGTACATCCGATTTATGATGATTTCACCACGCCGACTTACGACAGCCAGCACAATTTAATCAAAGGCGGCAGCTGGATTTCGTGTGGTAATGAAAGCCGCAAATCAGCACGCTATGCGTTTCGGCGGCATTTTTTCCAACATGCCGGTTTTCGCTATATTGTTTCCGAGGCACCGGTAAATATTGTGGATTCACATTATGAAACCGACAAAATGCTCTCGGAATATGCTGAACTTCATTATGGTGAAAGCTACTTTAATGTGCCGAACTTTCAACAAAGTTTGATGCATCTGGCCATTGAAGCCATGGCTGGCAAAGCCAAAAATAAGGCGTTGGATCTGGGCTGCGCCGCTGGCCGCGGCAGTTTTGAACTGGCCAAACGGTTCGATGCCGTCACCGGTATAGATTTCTCGGCACGACTGATTAATCTGGGTGTGCAAATGCAGCAGCGTGGTGTGATCCGTTACACCATTGCTGACGAAGGCGAGCTGGTGCATTACCGTGAACAACGGCTGGCAGATTTTGGCCTCGACGCGGTTGCCGATAAAGTTGAATTTATGCAGGGGGATGCTTGTAATCTAAAACAGACTGTTGCTGGTTACGATTTGATAGTTGCCGCTAATTTACTGGATCGTTTATACGACCCGGCGCTGTTTTTAGAATCAGTAAATGAGCGTATGAATGCCGGTGGTTTATTGGTGCTGGCATCTCCTTACACCTGGCTCGAAGAACATACCGAGAAAGCCAAATGGCTGGGTGGCATCAAAAAAGACGGTGAAAGCTATACTACGCTGGATGGTCTGCATGCGATTCTGGATGCCCACTTTGATCTGGTGAGCGGACCACAATCATTGCCTTTTGTGATCCGTGAAACCAGTAGAAAATTTCAGCATACGCTGTCTGAAGTCACTATTTGGGAACGAAGGGCTTGAGCCAATTCGACTTTGATCAGTCGATAGCGCGCGCCAATACCGGCGCGCAGAAATATGATAACCGGCAACTGATTTTTGGCCGGCCAGATGTCATTCCATTGTGGGTGGCCGATATGGATTTTGCCGTACCGCCGGCGGTCAGTGAAGCGTTGCAAGCACGTGCCAGTCATCCGGTTTTTGGTTATCACCAGTTTCCGGAATCTTTGTATCAAGCGTTACAAAACTGGTATCAACAACGTTTTAACTGGTCCATCAAACGGCAGCATGTCCTGATGTGCCCCGGTGTGGTGCCATCAATTCATGCCGTAATTAATGCGCTGACCGAACCGGGTGATGGTGTCATTGTGCAATCACCTGTTTATTTTCCGTTCTTTTCAGCCGTGACGGAAACGGGCCGGCAATTAGTTCTGAACCCCTTGCTGGAAACGGCCAGCGGCTATCAAATGAATACGTCTGAGCTGGCAGCGCAGGCCAAAGCGGGCGCCAAACTGCTACTATTATGTTCGCCGCACAACCCGGTGGGCAGAGTCTGGCGCGAAGATGAATTGAACGCTTTACTGGCAATAGCCGAGCAATATGATTTGCTGATTATCGCCGATGAAATTCATATGGATCTGATATTTGCCGGCTACCGGCACATTCCGTTGACTACACTGGCTGAACCGGGGCGGGTCATCACAGCAATCTCGGCCAGTAAGACCTTCAATATCGCCGGCCTCAATCTATCATCATTAATTATTGAATCTAACCTGCATCGTCGTGCCATTGAAGCTGAATTCAAACGTTGGCATGTCAGCGCTGCCAATCCGTTTAGTATTGTTGCCACTGAGGCGGCCTATCAATCGGGGGCTGACTGGCTGGATGCGTTGATGATTTATCTGGCACAAAGTCGTGATTGGATAATGGATTTTTTCAAGACAGAAATAGCCAATATTCAGATTAAACCTATCGAAGGTACTTATTTGTTGTGGCTGGATTGCCGGGCATTGGGACTGGATGATAAAACGCTGAAGCAGTTCTTTATTGAAGACTGTGCTGTTGGTATGAATCCCGGCGCTATGTTCGGTGATGGCGGCAGTGGTTTTATGCGGATGAATATCGCGGCGCCACGGGCACTGCTGCAACAAGCTTGTTGGCAAATTAGCGCCGCCTGCCAACAACGTTTCAGCTGACCAAAATCAGTGCGCTTTTTGTGCGGTCATGCACGAAAATAGCGCAAAATCGCCATGTGTGTCATGAGTTTGTCATTAAACCTGAGCAAAATAGATGGAGCTTTTTCTGGCATACGATTTGCCATAGTGTTTTGGTAACCAACTAAAAGGAGTTTGGAATGACTGAAAATATTGGAAGCACCGCTGGCGTTTTATGGCAGTTTTTACAACAAAACGGCCCGACCACAATGAGCAAGATCGCTGAATCCTGTGCTCTGGATAGTAAAACACTTCAACGTGCAATTGGCTGGCTGGCCCGCGAAGACAAAATCGATTTTGTCAGCCGTGGCCGCAGTGAGTTGATTACGCTGAAGTAAGTACTGGCTTAATCATTACGGTATTTAATAACGCTGAAAGCGCCGCGAATATCGCCTTGTTTAAAGCCGGTTGCCTTATCGTTCGGGTACAGGCGGTTAATTTCCGCCTGTAAGCCGGCAGCAATGTTTTCGCCATGACAGGTCAGACAGACGGCTTCAGTGCCAATGGCTTTCATCATTTGTAATGTTTCGCCGTCATCACTGACCGCAACAAATTTTAATTTGTTAATCGGTATACCGGCTTGTTTTTGTTGCTCAAAATCATTTAACACGACCTGCTGCCAAGGCTTTGCCTGATTAGCGGGATTGCGTACTTTTAAACTGGTGCGGCTGATATCCAAACCCGTTTTGGCTGATAAATCGGCGGCAATCTGGGGTGCCTCGGTATGACAGACGGCGACAGCCGCTTCCGGTCCACCTGCCTGTATAGCTGTTTGTAATGCTTGTTTAAGCTGACTGGCAAATTCGCCAGTTGCTGCCAGTGCTTGTTGTTCAAACGTCGGCAATTCATCAGATGCCGAGGGCGAGCAAGACGAGATACTGGGCAGCAAACAGCAGATAAAGAGTATATTTTTCATGCCTGGCATCCTCTAATATGGTTGTTTTCTGACCATAGCAGATTTCAGATTCTTTTAAATCTCAGTCAATTGCATCAATCAGCCATTTGTCGGAACAATTATCCGCTGAAAGCAGCGATGCTTGTACATCCGGCTTTTATCCTGCTAACCTTCGGGCAACCTGAATTTTGATGACAGCGAGCCAATGACCACGATTTATGATGCTTCGGCGATTGAAGTACTAACGGGACTGGATCCGGTCCGCAAACGCCCCGGCATGTATACCGATACCACGCGGCCAAATCATCTGGCGCAAGAAGTTATCGATAACAGTGTCGATGAAGCGATTGCCGGCCACGCTAAAACCATTCAGGTCATTCTGCACCAAGACCAATCCCTTGAAGTTATTGATGATGGGCGCGGTATGCCGGTCGATATCCATCCTGAAGAGGGTGTGCCCGGCGTTGAGGTTATCCTGACCCGACTACATGCCGGTGGTAAATTTTCCAACAAAAACTATCGATTTTCCGGCGGCTTGCATGGTGTAGGTGTGTCGGTAGTCAATGCTTTATCAACGCGGCTGCAAGTTGCTATCCGTCGTGATGGCATCAGTTACCAGATTGCGTTTGCCAGTGGCAATTTGATTGAACCTCTGAGCGAAACCGGCACCGTCGGCAAGAAGAATACTGGTACCAGTGTCCGCTTTTGGCCTGACGTCAGTTATTTTGATGCACCCAAATTTTTAGTTTCCAAACTGCGACATGTTTTGCGCGCCAAGGCCGTTTTATGTCCGGGCCTGGTGGTCACCTTTGATGATTACAGCAGCGGCGAGAAAGTTAGCGATAGCTGGTGTTATGAAGATGGTGTTAATAGCTATCTTGCAAATGCCATGACCGATATGCCTTGTGTTCCAGGCAAACCGTTTGTTGGTCATTTTGCCGATGCCAATCAGGAAGTGGATTGGGCCTTAATGTGGCAACTGGAGCCAGCAGAGTTAATTGCCGAAAGTTACGTCAACTTGATCCCGACAGCGCAGGGCGGTACGCATGTAAACGGTTTACGCAGTGGTTTGCTGGAGGCGTTAAGAGAATTTTGTGAGTTTCGCAGTCTGCTGCCGCGCGGCGTGAAGTTATCTGCTGAGGATATCTGGGAGCGCTGTAATTATGTGCTGTCGGTGAAGCTTGAAGATCCGCAGTTTTCCGGTCAGACCAAAGAACGATTGTCATCAAGGCAATGTGCGGCGTTTGTCACCGGCGCTGTGAAAGATGCCTTTAGTTTATGGCTGAATCATCATGTTGAAGATGGTGAAAAAATTGCTGAACTGGCAATAAACAACGCCCAGTCGCGTTTAAAACAAGCCAAAAAAGTTGTTCGTAAACGTGTGCAGTCAGGTCCTGCCTTACCCGGCAAATTGGCTGACTGTACGTCACAGGATCCCAGCCGTACTGAATTATTTCTGGTGGAGGGCGATTCTGCAGGCGGCAGTGCCAAACAAGGCCGTGATCGGGTGTTTCAGGCAATCATGCCGCTGCGGGGTAAGATCCTGAATACTTGGGAAGTGGATGCCTCACAGGTGTTGGCCTCGCAGGAGGTGCACGATATTGCTGTGGCTATTGGTGTTGATCCCGGCTCTAACGATTTAACGGGTTTGCGTTATGGCAAAATCTGCATCCTCGCTGATGCCGACTCCGATGGGCTGCACATTGCGACGTTATTGTGCGCCCTGTTTGTAAGGCATTTTGCGCCACTGGTGACGGCGGGTCATATCTGTGTGGCGATGCCACCGTTGTATCGGATTGACGTTGGTAAACAGGTGTTTTACGCCCTCGATGATGAAGAACGACAAATTATTTTAGAGCGGATCGAGCGCGACAAAATCAAAGGCAAAGTCAGCACTCAGCGCTTTAAAGGTTTGGGTGAAATGAATCCGCTGCAATTGCGCGAAACGACCATGGCACCGGATACCCGTCGGTTGGTCAGACTGACCATTGATGCTGACGACGATACATTTATGATGCTGGATAAACTGCTGGCTAAGAAACGCGCATCTGATCGTAAGGTGTGGCTGGAACAACACGGTGACCTGGCAACTATCTAGCCATGCGGCGACCTAGCAGCTATCTGTCCTAATTGAGAGATTTACATGAGCACAATCATTGATGATCTGGAGCAGCAGCCGCTTCGTGAATTCACGGAAAAAGCCTATTTAGACTATTCCATGTACGTCATTCTGGATCGGGCTTTACCGCATCTGGCAGATGGCTTGAAACCCGTGCAGCGGCGGATCATTTATGCCATGTCGGAGCTGGGTCTCAGCGCCATTTCCAAACATAAAAAATCGGCACGTACCGTCGGTGACGTACTGGGTAAATACCATCCGCATGGCGATTCCGCCTGTTATGAAGCCATGGTGTTGATGGCGCAGCCGTTCTCTTATCGTTACACGCTGATTGATGGTCAGGGTAACTGGGGGTCGATGGATGACCCCAAATCGTTTGCCGCGATGCGTTATACCGAAGCCCGACTGGCCGCCTATGCCCAGACGTTATTAAGTGAATTAGGGCAGGGCACAGTTGAATGGGTGCCCAATTTTGACGGGACTATGGATGAACCTGAATTATTGCCAGCCCGTTTGCCCAACGTCTTACTCAATGGCGCGACGGGTATTGCTGTCGGCATGGCCACCGATATTCCGCCGCATAATCTGCGTGAAGTGGTTGATGCTTGTTTATTGTTGCTGAAATCACCCAGAACCAGTCTGGAAGATTTGATGGAAGTGGTGACCGGGCCGGATTTCCCGACCGGCGGTGAAATCATTTCATCGCAGGCTGACATTCGTAAAATTTATGAAACCGGTCATGGCTCGATTCGCCAGCGTGCCTGTTTCAAAATGGAAGATAACGAAATCGTTGTCGATGCGCTGCCGTATCAAGTATCTGGTGCCAAGGTATTGGAGCAGATCGCCGCTCAGATGAATAACAAAAAGCTGCCAATGGTGGCCGATTTGCGTGATGAATCCGATCATGAGCATGCGGTGCGGCTGGTTATTGTGCCGCGCTCCAATCGCATTGATATTGATAGCCTGATGTCTCATTTGTTTGCCACCACCGATCTGGAACGCAGTCACCGCGTCAATATGAACATGATTGGTCTGGATGGCCGGCCACAGGTCAAAAACCTGCACGAAATCATCAGCGAGTGGTTGGTTTACCGGATCAAAACCGTCACCCGCCGCCTGCAATATCGCCTCGATAAAGTGCTAGATCGTATGCACGTGCTGGAAGGCCTGCTGATCGCCTATCTGAATATTGACGAAGTCATTGCCATTATTCGTAATGAAGATGAGCCAAAAATAGAACTGATGGCGCGCTTTAATCTGACGGACAGGCAGGCTGAATCAATTTTAGAACTGCGTTTAAGGCATTTGGCCAAGCTGGAAGAAATGAAAATCCAGGGTGAAATGGATGAGCTCAGCAAAGAACGCAAAACACTCGAACAATTGCTTGGCTCCGAAACCCGCTTGAAAACTCTGATCCGTAAAGAATTGACCGCAGATGCTGAAAAATTTGGCGATGAGCGGCGCAGCCAGATCAAACCGCAGGAAGCCGCTAAAGCGCTCAGTGATACCGATTTATTGCCAACCGAGCCATTAACGATTGTTTTGTCAGCCAGTGGTTGGGTGCGTGCAGCCAAAGGCCATGATGTGGATCCCGTAACGCTGAATTACCGCACCGGGGATCGCTATCTGGCCTCAGTTAAAGCCCGTAGCAATCAGCAGATTGTCTTTCTTGATGCCTCCGGTCGCAGTTATTCATTGCCGGCGCACACCCTGCCATCGGCGCGCGGTCAGGGCGAACCGTTAAGCGGCCGTTTACAATCTCCGCCTGAAGTGCGTTTTGTGTCAGTAATTGCCGCTGAAAACAGCCAGAAAGTGCTGCTTTCCAATACTGCCGGTTATGGTTTTGTCACGGCGTACGATAATTTGCTGGCCAAAAATAAAGCCGGCAAAGCACTGTTTAATCTACCGGCAGGATCGGAATTATTGCCGCCGCTGGTGATACCGAATAAAGCTGATTTGCAACTGGCCGTTGCTGCTGGTGATGGCCGGCTACTGGTGTTTGCGGTTGATGAAGTACCTGAACTCAATAAAGGTAAAGGCGTTCGGCTGATTAATATTACCTCAGCGCGTTTCAACGCCGGCCAGGAATGGCTGCAATCGGTAACGTTAATTCCGCAGGATTTCAGTCTGACCTTGCATGCAGGTCGCCGGCATTTAACGTTGAAACCGGTTGATTTGGCCCATTACGCCGGTGAGCGCGGCAAACGCGGGCATAAATTACCGCGGGGTTTACAAAAGGTCAGCGAGGTTACGGTTGCGGAGTAGGATCTTTGTTAAGATAGAGGGGTGGAAATTAACCTGATTACCCCCCATGCATGATGCACCTGCCGATCATTTTGATGTCTCTGCGTTATTGCTGAAACAACCCAGCCAACATCGCTGGGCCAAATCCAGCTGGCGTTTGCTAGGTATTGTGCCGGGTCTGACTGATTCCGAAATAACGGCGGCACAGCAGTTGGGTGAGGTCATTACGTTGACCAGCTTGCGCTTACAGTTATACCGGCAATTTTGCGAAAGTTATTACGTTAATCTGACGGCTGAAAAAACCAAGATTTATCTTGTTTGCCGTGATGAAGGTGATGATGCATTAAGCCCGGTGTTGCTGACGGTCGATTTTGATGAGGCGGCATCCTATATGGAAGCTGGTGAAAAAGTCTTCGATGCGCCATTGCCCGATGTTTTATGTGTTTGGCTGGAGCGGTTTGTGTTGGCACATTACCAGCCACAGCAACCCAAAAAACGGCGTCGTAAACGCTGGCAGGATAATGATTTTGAGGCCGCCGATGCAAAACAATGAAAGCGGTTTTTTATCACGCTGGTCATCTCGTAAACTGCGTAAGGTTGAAAAGCCGACCGAGACGCCGGATGACAGCCTTGATGCGGCAACGCCAACTGAAGCATCGGTTGAACAATCTGATGAAACGACACAGGAAGCCAGTCCTGCAGAGCGGCCGATCTGGCAAGATCCTGAGTTAGATAAAAATAGCCGCAGACAGGCACTACGGGATATTTTTCAAAAGCCGGGCATCGGCGTGCCAGATGGACTCGACGAATACGAACGTGATTACAATTATCATAGCTTTGCCAAGTTGGGTGATGTGGTCACCCACGAAATGCGCCGTCTGTTGGAAAAACAGGCGAAACAATTAGCTGCTGCCGCAGAAGCTGAACCAGCGCCGGATAGCAAATCAGCAGTTAAACCCGAAACGCCCGAATCAGAGGACAACAAACTTGCATAAAGCCGTTATTGAAGCCGGTGATATGGCTTTTGAACCAAAAGAATGGGTGAGCTTTGAGTCCGCCGGTCGATTACTGATAGTCGGCCCGGCCGATAAGATAAACGCTGTTATCGATCATTGTCAGGGCCTGATTATTGAAGTTTTGGTGACTGACGGTGGTGAATTAAATACCGAAGCAACGATTACCCGGTTGAAAGGTGAACTCAGCGAGTTAACCGGCTGGCTGGGCGATTTTAACGCCGTTATTGGCGGTGTGCCGCAAAAATATGATCTGTTGCTGGATTTGAACAACGCGCCGTTGTTGACTGCTAGTGTGCCGCCAGTTGGTTATTTTGCGCCGAGCGAAAATCAACAAGTGTTGGCTGAAGCGTTACAGCAACTACCTGAGCTGATCGGCGTTTTTGATAAGCCAAAATATTTTAATTACAAAGCATCTATTTGTGCTCATCAGCGGCGCGGCATTACCGCTTGCACACAATGTCTGGATGCTTGTCCGGCAGAAGCGATCCAATCTGCTGGTGAACTTATTGAGGTTAATCCTAACCTTTGCCAGGGCTGTGGGAGTTGCACAGCCGTTTGTCCTTCGGGTGCCATCAGCTACGCTGTGCCAACGCTGGATCAAAGTATGGATCGGCTGCGCGCCATGCTCAAACAATACATTGCGCTGGAGAGTACACCTGCCCAATTGCTGATCCACGACACTTTGCAAGGCGAACAATTGCTGACAGTTTATGCTGAGCAATTGCCAGCTACAGTCATCCCGTTCTCTATTGAAGAAATCGGCGCATTGGGTTTGCCATTCTGGCTGTCGGCACTGGCTTATGGCGTTAGTAATATTACAGTTTGGGATGCAGGCAGTCATAGCGATCATGACTGGCAGGCATTACAACAACAAATTGAACTGGCTAACGAACTGATTGCCGGATTAGGCTATCCAGCAGCGATTAGCTGGTTTCATGGCCAGCGGCCAGCGGCATTAAAAACGCATTTAAACCAACAGCCAAAAGTTAATTTAGATACGACAGCCAATTTTGCCGGCCTTGATGAAAAGCGCCGGGTCAGCCATCTTGCATTAACGCATTTGCATCAGCAGGCACCGGCACCCGTTGGTGAACTCGAATTAACTGAGACAGCACCATTTGGTGAGGTAAAAGTTGATGCCAAAGGTTGTACGCTGTGCATGTCATGTGTGTCAGTGTGTCCGGTGGGCGCGCTGGTCGATGGCGTTGATAAACCACAACTGAATTTTATTGAAGATCTTTGTGTGCAATGTGGCATGTGTGAGACCGCCTGCCCGGAAAATGTGATTAGTCTGGCGCCACGTTATTTGTTCGATCGTGAACAAGCCCGGCAAAAACGGCTACTGCATGAAGAACCGATATTTCATTGCATTAGTTGCCAGAAACCATTTGCTACGCAAAAAATGATCGATACCATTACCGCTAAATTAAAAGATCACCCAATGTTTCAGAACGGTGCGCTGGAACATTTAAAAATGTGTGAGGACTGTCGCGTCAAAGCGCAGTTTCGTCGGGGATAACGATGCAAGATGATCAACAAGATACCGCTCAGTGGCGTGCGCAAATTTATGCCTTGCTGGCGATATTACTGGCTAAACCGGCCGATGCTGATTTGCTCGGCAATATTGCTGCCTTAAAAATTGAATCACCGGATGCGTCATTGGCTAAGGCCTGGCAGCAGTTAATCAGTGCAGCGTCCAGAACCAGTGACGAAGTACAAGCCCGCGAATATCATCAATTATTTATTGGTCTGACCCAGGGGGAGGTGATTCCCTATGCCTCTTATTATCAAACCGGTTTTTTAAATGAAAAACCGCTGGCCAATTTGCGTGCTGATCTGGGTCAGTTGGGCCTTACCCGGCAGAATGACAAAAAAGAACCTGAAGATCATGCCGCTGCTGTCTGTGACGTAATGCGTTTGATTTTGATTGCCCAAGGTACACCGGTGATCACGGCGAAACAGTTTTATGACCGGCATATGGCTAAATGGCTGCCTCGGTTTTTTGCCGATTTGCAAAAGGCGCCCAGCGCAGATTTTTATGCGGTTGTGGGATCGTTTGCTCAACAATTTTTTACCGATGAAGCTCAGCGCTTTTTAGCCGATTAAGCGCCGAATCTGGCTTGCTGGAATTGGCTTTATGCGGGATAATTAATATACATTCAGTTGTCGCAATGACGCATGGCATCTGTGGCCATATGCTGTTACACATCCGGAGAGCATCATGAGTAAGCAGTCTTCATCATCGCGCAGACAATTTCTGCACACCTTGGCGGCACTTGTCGGTGGTTCTGCAGCGGTCGCCTTAAGCAGTCGAGCAGTGCAGGCAAAACCTGCCAAACAGCCTGAACAAACTGCTGTTTCTCCCCAAGTATCCAAAGGCTACCAGCACACGCAGCATGTAGATACTTTCTACAAAACCGCAGATTTTTAAAAGATCGCCGCCATGAAATTAATCAAACGAGATCCTGCCGCCATCATCAGTCGCACCTCGGGCATCAATCGCCGTACCTTTTTGAAAGGTTCAGGGATTGCCGCCGGTGGAGCAGCGTTCATGAGTCTACTACCCACAGCGATGATCGAAAAAGCCGATGCTGCCGAAGGTGGTCAACCAGCATACGATGAAGGTGAGATCAGCAAGGTTCACAGTGTTTGCAGTCATTGTAGTGTTGGCTGTGGTGTTGTTGCTGAAGTGCAAAACGGCGTCTGGATAGGTCAGGAACCCAGTTTCGAACATCCGTTTAATTTAGGCTCGCATTGCGCCAAGGGCGCGTCACTTCGTGAACACGGTCACGGTGATAAACGCCTGAAATATCCCATGAAAAAAGTGAATGGCGAATGGCAGCGGATGAGCTGGGACGATGCCATTGAAGAAATCGGCCAGAAAATGCTCGATATTCGGGAAGCGGCTGGTCCTGATTCTGTTTATTGGTTGGGCAGTGCCAAATTCAGTAATGAACAGGCATATTTGTTCCGTAAATTTGCGGCGCTTTGGGGCAGCAATAACGTTGACCATCAAGCGCGTATTTGTCACTCCACCACGGTAGCCGGGGTAGCCAATACCTGGGGTTACGGTGCGATGACCAACTCTTACAACGATATTCATAATTCAAAAGCCATATTCATTATTGGTGCTAACCCCGCTGAAGCGCATCCGGTGTCGCTGCAACATATTTTCCGTGGCAAAGAGCGCGGCGCGCCGGTTATCGTTGTCGATCCACGCTTTACCCGT
>JBFJJO010000057.1:0-13441 GCA_041612215.1 Methylophaga sp. | reverse complement strand
TGGATCACCAGCAGGTTTTCAGGTGGAATTTTGTAGAAATTAGCCAGCGCAGCGACCGATTGACCACTACGGTTCATAAAAGTCAGCGGTTTAAGCAGCCAAATTTTGGCTTCTGGCGTGGTGTGCTGGACCAGTTCTCCTTGAAAGCGGCTATCGGTTTTAAACGATACGCCGAAATCGGCAGCTAACTGGTCCAGTAACCAAAACCCGACATTATGCCGAGTGTGTTGATATTGGGAGCCGGGATTGCCCAGACCGGCGATGATCCAGTTGTCCATAATGGCTCCCAGTGACGCAGATTAATCTTCTGATTCGTCTTCGTCTTTTTTAGCAACTGGTTTTTCTTCAGCTTCTTCTGCGTCATCAGCTTCATCTTCTTCAAGCTGGCTGACACGCGGCTCATGAATACTGACCACTGCCTGATCGTAAGATGAACGCTCACCTTCTTCCAAATGCTCATCCTGGCTATGGCTTAATGCCGTCAGAGTGACACCTTTAGGCAATACCAGTTCTGATAAATGAATGTATTCATCCATTTCCAGGTTAGCAACATCAACTTCGATATATTCAGGCAAATCTTTTGGTAGACAGGCAATATCAACTTCCGTCATCAAATGCGATACCTGACCACCGGCTTTAACGCCCGGTGCTTTTTCTTCATTCAGGAAATGCAATTGCACCGTCATGGTCATTTCATGTTTGGCATCAACACGCAGGAAATCAGCATGAATGATTTTGTTGTCATTCGCAGGATGACGCTGCAAGTCTTTCAACACGACCTGATTTTTCTTGCCATCAATAACCAGTGTCAGAATGTGTGCGTAAAACGCTTCTTCAGCCAAATGGCGGATAAACTGGTTATGATCCACTGAAATTGATACCGGTTTTTTCTCGGTACCATAAACAACAGCCGGCACTTTGCCCGAACGACGCAGGCGGCGGCTCGCACCTTTCCCCTGGTCAGTACGCGCTTCGGCTTGTACTTCAAATAAATTTTCCATCTCTTTCTCCAAGACTAAAAAACGGACCGGGGTCCGTTATTAAGCCACTTTAACGTGGCATTTGCCTCCCCCGCGACCAGGTTCGGCACATTCAACCCAATTGGGTTAATCCATATACAAAGAGCTAACTGACTCTTCGTTACTGATTCGGTACATCGCTTCTGCCAGCATTTCGGCAATGCTTAGCACGCGAATTTTAGAACTGGCAATCGCATCAGCCTGTAATGGAATGGTGTCGGTGACCACCAATTCATCCAGCAATGATTTGCCAATATTGACAACTGCAGGTCCCGATAACACCGGATGCGTGCAGTAGGCAACGACTTTATTGGCACCATGCTCTTTTAAAGCGGCCGACGCGGCACATAAGGTGCCAGCGGTATCAACCATATCGTCAACCATGACGCAGGTACGGTTTTCAATTTCGCCGATAATATTCATCACTTTCGCAACATTGGCCCGCGGCCGGCGTTTATCAATGATCGCCAGTTCCACATCCAAATGTTTGGCCAGGGCACGAGCACGCACCACACCACCGACATCCGGTGAAACCACCACCAGATCATCGTATTTATGCTTCCAGATATCGCCGAGTAAAACCGGCGATGCATATACATTATCAACAGGGCAATCAAAAAAGCCCTGGATCTGATCGGCATGTAAATCGACCGTTAACACCCGGTCAGCACCAACACCCGTCAACATATTAGCAACCACTTTAGCAGTAATCGCTACGCGTGCCGAACGTGGCCGGCGATCCTGGCGAGAGTAACCAAAGTACGGTACAACCAGGGTAATTCGTTTGGCAGACGCGCGACGAATCGCGTCGGTCATCACCATTAATTCCATCAAGTTATCATTGGTCGGCATGCACGTAGGCTGAACGATGAATACGTCTTTGCCACGTACATTGTCGAGAATCTCGACCATGATTTCACCGTCACTGAATTTTTCAACAGTGGCTTTACCAAGAGAAATATTGAGGAAATTTGAGATGCTTTCAGCCAGCTTACGATTTGCATTGCCGGTAAACACCATCATGTTGTCATCGGCGGTACGCTGCTGTAACTGGAGGATTCTATTTTGAGTCACTAGTTGAGCTGCCGAGTTCAATCAAAAAAAACAAAAAAGTGGCTGGGGTACCTGGAATCGAACCAGGGATGGCGGGATCAAAACCCGCTGCCTTACCGCTTGGCTATACCCCAACTGTTTCAAACTCATTCTCTGACAATCATTAACCACCGCTGGCGTGATTATCGATTGCGGCCAACAATGGTGATTGGTTACACCCTTTGGCGATAAAGCCCTGCCATGTTGCCGGCAGTTGTTGCCAAATTTGCTGTGCCTTGGCAGCTGTTTCAAAGCTGGCAAATACACAGGCACCTGTGCCTGTCATTTTTGGCTCGGCATATTGTGCCAACCAATCAAGCGCTTCGGCAACTGCCGGATATCGCCGCTTGACCACCGCTTCGCAGACATTACTGCCTTCCTTCGAAAGGAAGCCAGATATTTTGATAGGTTCGCAGTCGCGTGTCAATTCAGATGCGGAAAATATTTCACTTGTTGACACCTGGCAATCCGGAATTACTACTAAATACCAAGGTTCAGGTGGTGAAATCGGTGTTAATTGCTCACCAATTCCTTCCGCCCAGGCAGCTCGGCCGCGCACAAACACCGGCACGTCTGCGCCCAATTGCAGTGCTAATTCCGCCAATTCATCTTCCGATAATTGACAACGCCATTGCTGATTTAACGCAACAAGAGTCGTTGCTGCATCACTGCTGCCACCACCCAGTCCACCGCCCATTGGCAATTTTTTATTAAGATAAATGCGCGCGCCCTTCTGAATATGGGCGGCTTTTTGTAATAATTCAGCGGCGCGAATAATCAGATTATCATGTTCAGCCACACCAGGAAGTAAAGGAGACAAGGTAATTTTCGGTACGTCGGTGACTTGAATGTTTAAGGTGTCGCCATAATCGAGAAATTGAAACGCCGTTTGCAGCAAATGATAGCCATCAGCACGACGACCAGTAATATGTAAAAACAGATTTAACTTAGCCGGTGCCGGCCAGTGACACTCGTTCAAGGCTTATTCCAGCCGGAAATCACCAGCCGCACACTCAAGTCATCGCGTTTGATAAACACCTTATCGGGGATTTGCTGACCGGCAAATGGGACATAACGCAAAAACTCTACCTGCCAACCAGCCTGGTTGAGCACCACCAATTTACCGCTATTATCAACTTCCCGAAAAGTGACGGACTCATTTTGATAAGGCAATCCTCTCACCCAATCACGCAAGGCGCTGACCGGCAATCGCCAGCCAAGTACTTCTGCCAATAATTGCTCGGGAGTTTCCGCAGTATATCTTTCACCTTCTGATGTCAGCATTTCAACTTGCCTGGAATCACCGGTCAGTTCGACAGCGCCCTGGGCAAAGGGCCCAGTCAGCCGGATCTTAAAGCTATCTTTATTTTGCTGCCAGCTGACACCTGCGTTCCAGCCCTCTTTGCCTTGCTGAATCAGCGTCCGGCCACGAAACGACCATTGATCAATTTGCTGTAATTCAACCGCTCGCTGCTGCCAGAGCGTTTCGGCTGGCGTTACCGGCTTACTTTGCCAAAATGGCGTACAGGCGGTGACAAGTAACAGCAGGCTACTGATCAGCAAATATCTCATGGTTTAAATCGTTTCAGGGTTTCGTTTAACACTTTATTATCAGCATCCTGTTGTTTGGCTTTTTCCCAGATCTCGCGGGCTTCGTTTTTCCTGCCTTGCTGCCATAACACTTCACCCAAATGAGCATTAAATTCAGCATCGCCTTGTCCTTGTACGGCAATGGCCTGACGTAAATACTTTTCTGCCAATTCCAGGTTGCCCATCCGGTAATAAACCCATCCCAAACTATCCAGATAAAACGGATCGCCGGGTTTGAGTTCCAGTGCCCGCTGAATCAGCTTTAAAGCTTCCTGATGCCTATCGGTACGGTCAGTCAGCGTATAGCCAAGTGCATTCAGTGCCTGGGTATTGTCCGGATCTTTATCGAGGATTTGTCGCAAATCAGCTTCCAGCTGCTTCATATCATCCATCGATTCTGCCAGCATCGCCCGGCTATATAGCAATTCAAAGTCATTGGGAAAACGCTGCAAGGCCTCGCCATATAATTTCATGGCTTCTTTTTTCATATCCTGTTCTTGCAAAAATGCGGCTTCAAACAAATAAAATTCCCGCGCCTGAGCCGGGCGTTGCTGACGCATCAGTTCCAAATGTTTGCGGGCTTTATCAACATTACCCTGTTCAGCTAAAAGACCGATATAACGGCCCTGGGCACTATCAAACCGCTGACTATCCGCCGGTACCGAGGCAAACCAGACTAAAGCCGCTTCGGTATTACCATTCATTTCTTCAGCAAGCCCCATAAAATAGCCAGCTTGCTGAGCCGGATCGCCTCTACGTAACAATTCGGTAAAATAACTTTTGGCAGTTTGGCCGTCTTTTTCTTCCAATGCCAACAAACCCAAGGCGAACAATACTTCCTTGTTATCGGGGTTTTCCAGGTTCAGCGCTTCAAAAACCGCTTTGGCTTTAGCGGTTTCACCGCTTTCACCTAGCAATTTGGCATACGAGAAACGCAATTCATCGCTGGCATCATCCTTCTGAGCCGCTTTGGCAATCAGTTTCAGCGCTTTCTCAGGATCGCCGCTACGCTGCAGAATTTCCGATTTCAGCGTTAAGAACGGCTCATGCTGAGGCTTTTCATCAAGCAGCGCATTCACTTCGTTCAACGCAACATCATATTCTTTATAAAAAACCGCTAAGCGCGAGTAGGCAAATCGCGTTTCCGGATCATTGCTAATATAGCTTTGCAGCCGGCGCATCATCGGCAACGCGGTGGCGCCATCAACCATATCACTCAGGTGTTCCGAAAAAGTCGCTAAATACACTGGTGATTTTTCCGGTGCCAGGGCAATAGCCTTGTCCATCGTGTCAATGACTTCATTATATTGTTGGTCATTCAATAAAAAAGGCACTTGCATAACCAGCACATCAGCGTCATTGGGATCGACCGTTTTCCAGCGGTCTAATGCCTTATTGATACGGGTTTTGTCACGCGAGAAAGTGGCTACCTGCGCCGAACGCTCCGCCAAAGCTGGCGAATCAATGCTACTGGCCGCTTCCCGATATAAATCACTGGCAACGCCAATCGCACCACGTTGACCGGCGATTTCTGCAGTCAGGATGTAATAAACCAATTCGGATGTCAGCGGTAAATAGGTTTTTTCGGGCGCTTCCATCACGTGCGGCTCTGGCTCGGTTTCAGTTTTCGCCTGTTGCGCCGGGGTAGCGGTACAGGCCAACAAAAATACTGGCAAACTAGACCAGGCTGCGCCGCGAATAATTTGTCCGGCACCGAACCAAAACTGTTGCAATAAATACATATTAAAACGACCTGCGCGATTGAGTTTGATAGAATGGCAAATTTGGTTTATCACTCGTTAAATACCCGACAATCCGGATTTTGGTTCTAGAGTTTACCAGCATTTAAAGCGACGCTTAATTTATGCATCTTGTCTGTTTCGGCATCAACCATACCACAGCCCCAGTCGCTGTCCGTGAGCAGTTCAGCTTTGATAATGAAGCCTTGTCAGAAGCCTTGATATCATTACTGAAACAAACTGATATTATTGAAGCCGCCATTATTTGCACTTGTAACCGTACCGAATTGTATTGCCATGTTGACGAAGATTATGACAATGGCATTTTGCGATGGTTGCAGCAGGTGCGTAGCGATAAAATTAACGATGTTATGCCATTCAGTTACCAATATCAGGACGCTGAAGCGGTAAGGCATTTGTATCGTGTCGCCTGTGGACTGGACTCAATGGTACTTGGTGAACCGCAGATTCTCGGTCAACTGAAATCAGCTTATTCTCAGGCGGTCAACGCACAAACATTAGGCAAATCCCTCGGCAGGTTATTTCAGCATGCGTTTACCGTTGCCAAACAAGTACGCACTGATACCGCAATCGGCAACAGCCCGGTATCAGTAGCTTTTGCAGCAGTCAGTCTGTCGAAACAGATTTTCAGCAATCTCAAGCAAGCCACTGCATTGTTAATCGGTGCTGGCGAAACAATTGAACTGGTCGCTCGACATTTGCATGACAATGGCATCAAGCGGATTATTATCGCCAACCGAACCGTTGAGCGCGCCCACGCGATTGCCAAACCCTTTAATGGTTATGCTATCAGTCTCGGTGAAATGCCAGCGCATTTAGCCGAAGCCGATATTGTTATCAGCTCGACTGCCAGTCAATTGCCTATCCTTGGTAAAGGCATGGTCGAAAGCGCGCTGAAACAACGCAAAAGGCGACCGATTTTTATGGTCGACATTGCTGTCCCACGCGATATTGAGCCGGAAGTCGGCCAGCTTGACGATATATATTTGTATTGTGTCGATGATCTGCACGATATTATTGCCGAAAATCTACAATCCCGCCGTGATGCTGCCAAGCAAGCCGAAGAAATTATTGATGCGCAGGTTGAACATTTTTCTGGCTGGATGCGCAGTCAGGATACCGTGCCGGTGATTCGTGCTATTCGTGATGATGCCCAGCAGCACAGTCAGATTGTCCTCGAAAAAGCGCTTCGGCAGATCGAACAAGGCATCCCACCGGAACAGGCAATGTCAGAACTGGCGCGCGCGCTGACCAATAAAATTTTGCACGAACCCAGTCGCCAGCTGCGCTTATCGGCATTTCAGAGTGACGAAGCGAACCCATTACTGGCTGCGGCGCGGCAGTTGTTTAACATTAAGGATTAACACTTGAAAGATTCGATCCGTCACAAACTGGAAGCACTGACTGAACGTCATGAAGAGATCAGCGGTTTGTTGGCTGAGCCTTCGGTCATGGCTGATCAAAAGAGATTCCGTACCCTGTCACAGGAATATGCCCAGCTGGAACCGGTCATTAAAAACTTTGCTACCTACTTAAAAACGCTCAGTGATATTGCTGAAGCACAAGCGATGATGGCTGAAAGTGACCCTGAACTGAGGCAAATGGCCCGCGAAGAAATGCAGGCCGCTGAAGATCGTCAGGAAACACTGGAACTTGAACTGCAAAAATTATTACTGCCCAAAGATCCCAACGATCAGCGAAATATTTATTTGGAGATCCGCGCCGGGACCGGCGGTGACGAAGCAGCAATCTTTTCAGGTGATTTATTCAAAATGTACAGCCGCTATGCTGAACGCCGCCGCTGGCAAATTGAAATATTAAATAAAGCCGAAGGTGAACATGGAGGTTTCAAAGAAATCATCGCCCGCATCGTCGGCGATGGCGCTTATTCAAGGCTGAAATTTGAATCTGGCGCCCATCGTGTGCAAAGGGTACCCGAAACCGAGTCGCAGGGCCGTATTCATACCTCAGCCTGTACTGTGGCGATTTTGCCGGAAGTTGATGAAATCGATGAAATCGACATTAATCCCGCGGATCTAAAGGTTGATACCTTCCGCTCCTCTGGCGCCGGTGGGCAGCACGTTAACACCACCGACTCAGCGATTCGGATTACCCATCTTCCAACCGGTATCATTGTTGAGTGTCAGGAAGAACGTTCACAACACAAAAACCGCGCCAAAGCGATGTCAGTATTACAATCACGAATCATGGCCGAGCAAGTCGACAAACAACAAGCTGAACAAGCCGAAACCCGGCGTTTGCTTGTAGGCAGTGGCGATCGCAGTGAACGCATTCGGACCTACAATTATCCGCAGGGCCGCATCACCGATCACCGTATCAATTTAACGTTATACAAACTGACTGAAATTATGGCCGGTGCACTCGATGATGTTATTGAACCGCTGATCAATGAGTATCAGGCTGACCAGTTAGCGCTGCTTTCCAAAGATGAATAGGGCTTAATTACTGCAACCAATCTCGGGGCGGTAAAAAGTCACTGTATAATTTGGCCTCGGGTGTACCGGCCTCAGGCTGCCAGTTGTAACGCCATTTCACCAACGGCGGTAGTGACATCAGAATCGATTCGGTACGGCCGCCAGATTGCAGACCAAACAATGTGCCGCGGTCATATACCAGATTAAACTCAACATAACGGCCCCGTCGATACAACTGGAAGTCGCGCTCACGCTGATCATATTCAGTGGTCATACGACGTTTAACGATGGGCAGATAGGCATCCAAATAGCTGTCACCGATTGCCTGCATAAAAGCAAAACAGCGCTCAAAACCCCATTCATTCAGATCATCAAAAAACAGGCCGCCAATGCCCCGCGCTTCCTGACGATGTTTTAAATAAAAATACTCATCACACCATTGTTTGTAGCGTGGATATACGTCATCACCAAATGGCTGGCAGGCATTAAATGCCGTCTGATGCCAATGCTTGGCATCCTCTACAAAACCATAATAAGGCGTTAAATCATAACCACCGCCAAACCACCAAATCGGCGCTTCACCTTCTTTTTCGGCAATAAAAAATCTGACATTGGCGTGTGACGTCGGCACATAAGGGCTATGTGGATGTATTACCAGAGACACGCCCAACGCAGTAAAATTGCGTCCAGCGAGTTCTGGCCGGGCGGCAGTCGCCGAAGCCGGTAAATTATCACCAAATACTTCGGAGAAATTAACGCCGCCCTGTTCAATCACCTCGCCGCCCGACAACAAACGTGTCCGGCCACCACCGCCCGCATCACGCTGCCAGGCATCTTCGACAAATTCACCTTGGCCATCGGCTACTTCAAGACCTCTGCAAATATTATCCTGAAGCCGTAGTAAGTATTCACGAACCGCGTCAACATCCGGCTGACTCATCGTAGCACCTCATCGGTCATTGCATCACGAATGGTGCTGGGTTGTTTTAAACCGCCGCATGCGCCGGACATGACATAATCCACTTCCGGTAATTGCCAGCGCACCTGAAAAGCGGTTTTAGCCGGCTTCAGACCGGTCAGGTTGGCACTGGTAGAGACCAGTGGCCCGCCAAATTGACGACATAATGCCGCGGCAATCGGATGATCGGTCACTCTAACAGCCAGTGTTTCCCTGCCACCGGTTAATAATGGACTGACATCTGGCTTGACAGGCACCAGCCATGTATTCGCACCCGGCCAGGATTTCAGCAATTTACTGAGTACCGCTGGCGGCAGCGGTTCAATATAATCCTGCAGCTGATTAAAATCAGTAGCAATCAAAATCAGCCCTTTTTCCGGTGGCCGCTGTTTTAGCCAGAGAATTTCCAACAGCGCATCGTCATCCTCCGGATCACAGCCAATCCCATATATCGCTTCCGTCGGATAAGCGATAATGCCGCCGGCTTCAAGGGTCAGTAACGCCTGACGCAGCTTAAATTGAGAATAAAAAGTCTTGGGCATTATTAATCCTTCTTTACAACATTTCACGACACTTGGCGTTTTTTAGCTAACATTTCTTCGATAATAGGCATCATGAAAACCGCCATAGACTCAGACATCAGCTCACCAGGCACGACCACATTATGGCTATTGGAAGCAAAGGCATCTTTGATCTGCGACAAATTATCGACAATTTGTTGTGCCCACCGATCGGTAAAACTGATGACACATAAGGTTTTATCGGCAGCCGGCAGCGCTTTGGCGGCAAAAGGATCCGCAATATCCACCAGTGGTATTCGCTGAAAATTAATCTGCGTGCGCGAGAACTGTGGCGTGATATAGCGAATATAATCTGGCACCCGCTGGCTGATAATATCGATCACCGCTTCCTGGGAATAACCGCGATTCAGGCAGTCACGCTGAATTTTTTGCATCCATTCCAAATTAATTACTGGCGCGATGCCGATCAGCAGATCCGGATATTGGGCAATATCAATATCATCAATAACCGCCGCACCATGCAGTCCTTCATAAAACAACAGATCACTGTTTGTCGCTAATGGCTGCCATGGCGTAAAACTGCCTTCCGGACAAGCAAACTGGCGGGCTTCTGTTGCATCATGGACATAATGACGCGACTCGCCACTGCCATTTGCAGCGTAGCTTTGGAACAAATTTTCCAGCCGCTCTAAACAATTTGCCTCAGGACCAAAATGCGTTAGATTTTGGCCACTGGCTAATGCAGCAATACTGGCAGTCCGCATTTCGGTCCGGTCATAACGGTGAAAACTATCACCCTGCACCATGACCGGCTTGACATGAAGCTGCCGAAAAATGCGCTCAAAGGTTTGTTTAACTGTAGATGTGCCGGCACCTGAAGAACCGGTCACTGCGATAATGGGATGTGCGACTGACATGCAGTATGCGCCCGGTGATTACCGTGCTGACTGTTCCCGGGCTACGGCACGATAGGCAATATCAGTCCGGTAATAGGCATCATGCCAATCAATTTTGGCGACTGCTTTGTAAGCTTTTTGCTGCGCCTGTAATACGCTATCGCCCAGAGCCGTAACACATAACACCCGACCGCCATTGGTGACAATATCACCACCCGCTTGACGGGTACCGGCATGAAATACCTTAGCTAAACCGGCATCGATGGCATCCAGACCATTAATCACATCATCTTTGCGATAGTCATCCGGATAACCGCCTGCCGCCATCACCACGCCAATGGCGGCGCGCGGATCCCAATCGGCAGTGACTTTATCCAGACGTTTTTCTAACGCCGCAAAACACAGCTCAACCAGATCTGATTGTAAACGCAGCATGATCGGCTGGGTTTCGGGGTCGCCAAACCGACAGTTAAACTCAACTACCTTCGGCGCGCCAGCTTCATCAATCATTACACCCGCGTATAAAAAGCCAGTATAAGGACGACCATCGGCTGCCATACCCTTTACGGTCGGATAAATAATTTCAGTCATGATCCGGTCAAATACCGCATCCGTTACCACGGGCGCGGGCGAATAAGCCCCCATACCGCCAGTATTCGGGCCTTTATCGCCATTATCACGGGCTTTATGATCCTGAGAAGTTGCTAAGGGCAACACATTCTCACCATCGACCATGACAATAAAACTGGCTTCTTCACCGGTCATAAATTCTTCAATAACTACTCGGCTACCGGCATCACCAAATTTATTACCGGCCAGCATATCTTCGACGGCATCAATCGCTTCGGCTTCTGTCATCGCAACAATCACGCCTTTTCCTGCAGCAAGACCGTCAGCTTTAATAACAATTGGCGCGCCCTGTGCTTTGATATAAGCAACCGCTGGTGGGATCTCGGTAAAGACTCGGTAATCGGCGGTGGGAATTTGATGGCGGGCCAGAAAATCTTTGGTAAAGCTTTTTGAGGCTTCCAACTGCGCTGCCGCCTGGGTCGGGCCGAAACAGCGTAATCCGGCCAACTCAAAGGCATCAACGATCCCCAACACCAGCGGTATTTCCGGTCCAATTATGGTTAAATCAATAGCGTTTTTTTGAGCAAAAACAACCAGCTCCTCAATGGCTTCAACAGCGATCGGTACATTCTGCATACCCGGCTCATTAGCTGTACCGGGATTGCCCGGGGCGACAAAAACCTGCTCGCATTGCGGCGACTGACTCAGCTTCCAGGCCAGTGCATGTTCTCGCCCGCCACCACCAATTACCAATACTTTCATAGCCTGTCGCAACCTGTTGAAAAGGCGGTAATGATACCGTAGATGACATCATAACCAAAGCTGACCAACCACCGAAAATCATGCCCGCACTGACACGGTCATTGCCGCTGGGATCGGAATTGATTATCTTGGCATATAAGCAGATAAAACACGGAAATTACTGTGGAAGATTTGAAAACATCAGAGGCTTGGCGCGTATTCCGAATTCAGGCTGAACTAATTGATGGCATTGAAAGCTTAAATAGCCTTGGCCCTGCTGTGTCATTATTTGGCAGCGCCCTGCTCTCTGAAGATTCGCCCTACTATCAGGACGCTAAGCACGTCGGAGCAATGCTTTCACAAGCCGGTTTTTCGGTGATCACCGGTGGTGGGCCGGGCATTATGCATGCAGCCAATGCCGGCGCGATTGGCCGGGGCGCACGTTCAGTGGGATTAAACATTGAACTGCCGCTCGAACAAATTCCCAATCCAGATCAGGATCTGCGACTCAGCTTTCGATACTTTTTTGTCCGCAAACTGATGTTTGTTAAATACTCAATGGGCTATGTGGTCTTTCCCGGCGGCTTTGGTACCTTGGATGAATTTTTTGAAGCGCTAACGCTTATACAAACCCAAAAAATCCGACATTTCCCCGTTATTTTATACGGCAGCGACTTTTGGCAGGGTCTGCTGGACTGGCTCGACAATCGAGTCAGCGCACTGGGCTGTATTGATGAGGGGGATCTGCAGTTATTTCATCTGGTTGATAAACCAGAAGACGTATTACCCATCATTCAATCACACTTTGATGCACTCGGAGCCCACCCCGAAGACGACCAGCGCTGGCCGGTGTAATTAAGCTGCAACAAAATTCCCATCGCCGAATCATTGGTGTATGATCCGCCCCCTGATGCCCGGGTGGTGAAATTGGTAGACACAAGGGACTTAAAATCCCTCGGCTTCGGCTGTGCCGGTTCGAGTCCGGCCCCGGGCACCATCAGACATACAAAGCCTCGATACTGAAAAGTGTTGGGGCTTTTTTGTTTTCAATACTTAATCGTACTTAAAGCAGTAAAGTCTTCGTCTGAAAGTTCAATATCACCAGCTTTTACGTTCTCTTCCAAATGATTCACCTTGCTGGTGCCGGGAATGGGAATAATTATTGGGCTGCGTTTTAACAGCCAAGCCAGCA
Source organism: Methylophaga sp. (assembly GCA_041612215.1). GTDB lineage: Bacteria > Pseudomonadota > Gammaproteobacteria > Nitrosococcales > Methylophagaceae > Methylophaga. Next base: position 667 of record JBFJJO010000057.1, on the reverse strand, counting down.
CAATTTGATTCGGAGTGGCATCGTATTTCGCGGCAATGGTTTTGAGTATTGACGCGGACTCGGCCAGTGCATTTTTTGCCAAGGGGTACCAGGGAATGAAGCCAATACCCTGTTCGGTACAGTAATCAACGACCTCCTCATATTGCCGCATTTTCAAGTTATATTGATTCTGTACCGTACTGACCTTGAAATACTTCTGAGCTGCAATGATGTCTTCGACACCCACCTCACTTAAGCCGACATACTTAATAAGCCCCTCATTCTGAAATTCCTGCACAGCTGCGAATTGTTCGTCCCGAGGTACTTTGGGATCAATTCGATGTAACTGCCACAAATCAATCTGTTCTACATTGAGCCTTCGCATACTCATTAATATGCATTGCCTTAAATATTCTGGCCTCCCGAGTGGCGCCCAGATATTCTCACCATGCCGAGTCAAACCAGCTTTAGTTGCAACCAAAATGCCATCATATGGATACAATGCTTCACGAATTAAATCTTCACTGACATTAGGGCCATAACTATCTGCTGTATCAATAAAGTTGACGCCTAGTTCTCTTGCCCTTTTTAACACTCTCAGGCATTGCTGACGATCTTCTGGTTCACCCCATATGCCGGGCCCGGTAATTCGCATAGCTCCCAAACCTATACGGTTAATTGAATACTG
>JBFJJO010000056.1:0-13779 GCA_041612215.1 Methylophaga sp. | reverse complement strand
TGCGAATTGCAGGATTTGTCGCTGGGCTATGGTAAAGGTATCAGTCGTTTTTCCGAAGGCAAGCGGGTGGTCAAAGATAAAAACATCGGCCCGTTGATTCAGACAGAAATGACCCGGTGTATTCATTGTACCCGCTGTGTGCGCTTTGGGACCGAAATTGCTGGTATCAGTGAGTTGGGTGCCACGGGCCGTGGTGAACATATGGAAATCGGCACCTATGTCGAACACAGTATGATTTCTGAATTATCGGGCAATATTATTGATTTATGTCCGGTTGGTGCACTGACATCCAAGCCATTTCGCTATAAAGCCCGTGCTTGGGAAATGCAGTCACACCCGTCGATTGCGCCACACGATGCTGTCGGCTCCAGCATTGAGCTGCATGTTCTTGGCAATGAAGTGATGCGGGTGGTACCTCGTGATAATGAGTCAGTCAATGAGACCTGGATCTCGGACCGAGATCGTTTTAGTTATCTGGGTTTAAAACACACCGATCGCGCTGAAAAGCCGATGCTGAAACGAGAGGGTGTCTGGCAAGAAACTGACTGGCAGACGGCGCTGGAATATGCCGTTAACGGTCTGAAAACGGTCCAGGCCAAAAATGGTCAGGATCAATTGCTGGGCTTAATGTCGCCCACAGCAACGCTGGAAGAAGGTTATTTATTCCAGAAATGGCTGCGTGGGATGGGTACACAACATATTGACCACCGCCTGCGTTTGCAATCGGTTGACGATGCCGGCGAAGCCTACTGGCAAAATGCATTAACCATGGCCGACATTGAAGACAGCGATTCGGTGCTGTTAATCGGTAGCAATATTCGCAGTGAAGCGCCAATGGTCGGTCATCGTATCCGTCAGGCAGCCCTTAATGGTGCGTTGATAAACGACATTAATTTTCTGAAACGCGATTTGTTGATGCCAGTGCAACGGCAATGGCAGGTTAATTCAGAAACGTTGTTGCACATGCTGAAAGGTATTGCGGTGGCGTTGATGAAACTGGAACCTGCGGCCAGCAGCAATTGGCAGCATTATTTATCCGATATACGGCCTAGTAGCAGCGAGCAGAATATTGCCATGCAGCTGGCCAACGCTACTGCACCATTGCTGGTTGTTGGCGCGATGGCTAATCAACATCCAGAGGCTGCGACTATTCGCGCACTGACCAATCTCATCAGCACCCTGAGCCAGGGGAAATTGCTGGTGTTGCCGGAAGCTAACAGCCGGGCTTTGCAATTGGCTAATGTGTTACCCGCTAGACCAAACAGTGAATCAGCAGCTGGCTACTGGCAACAAAAAAAACGGGCACTGGTTTTGTTTGATGTTGAGCCGGAATTTGATACAGCAGATCCGGCCGCAGCCAGTGTCGCTATGCAACAGGCTGGATTTGTTGTTGCTATTAATCGGTTTTGGTCTGACGGCATTCGTGATCATGCCGATGTGATGTTACCGCTGGCTGCTTTTGCCGAAACCTCCGGTACATTTATCGGTCTGGATGGACAGTGGCAATCCTTTACCGGTGCAGTAGCACCGCGTGGTGATTCACGACCGGGCTGGAAAATTTTGCGGGTACTGGGTAATCTCAGTAATGTGCCGGATTTTGATTATGTCGCTTCGACTGATATTCGTGATGATATCGCCGAGAGTCTGACAGCAGATGAAGACATGCAAAAAGCCCAGTTTATTCCGGCTGAACCAGATGACAGGGCGGAAAAATCAGCTGACAAGCTTGAGCTGATTTCTGATGTGGCAATGTATCGCACCGACAGTTTATTACGTCACAGTGAAGCGTTGCAGCAAACCCCGGAAAACCAGCAGGCGCTGGTTGCCAGAATGCATCCCGACACGGCCGAAAAAATGGATGTGGCCGATGCCCGGCTCATGCAAATCACTCAGGGTGAACGTCAGTTGGCCGTTGCGCTTCTCTTAGATGAGAATATTGCACCAGGCTGTTTATATCTCCCCGCAGCGACGCAAAACAGCAGTGAACTGGGCGCTGCTTTCGGTCTGGTGACCGTAAGTCCATTGGAGGCACTGGTCGATGCTTGATTGGCTGATCCATGATATCGCCTGGAATATGGCCAAAATTATGCTGATCATCGTGCCGCTGATGGGGGCGGTAGCTTATTTGACGTTGGCGGAACGAAAAGTTATCGGTTACATCCAGATGCGTATTGGCCCTAACAGGGTCGGTCCGCGTGGCTTGTTTCAGCCAATTGCCGATGGCTTAAAACTGCTGATGAAAGAAGTGATTTTGCCGGCAAAATCCAATTTATATTTGTTTGTGCTGGCACCGATTCTGGCGATAGGACCGGCTTTGGCGGCTTGGGCGGTAATGCCGTTTGATGCTGATTTGATTCTGGCTGATATCAATGCCGGTTTGCTTTATATTCTGGCCATCACCTCGATGTCAGTTTATGGCGTGGTGATTGCCGGTTGGGCATCCAATTCCCGCTACGCGTTTTTGGGCGCTATGCGCAGCGCCGCGCAAGTGGTTTCCTATGAAATTGCCATGGGTTTTGCGCTGGTTGGGGTGCTGGTGGCCGCGGGCAGTCTGAATCTGGGCGAAATTGTCATGGCCCAGTCCGGTGGTTTTTGGCATTGGTACTGGCTGCCTTTGCTGCCTTTATTCATTGTCTATTTTGTCTCGGGCGTCGCCGAAACCAACCGGGCACCATTTGATATCGCCGAGGGCGAGTCGGAAATCGTTGCCGGTTTCCATGTTGAGTATTCAGGAATGGCCTTTGCGGTATTTTTCCTGGCCGAATATGCCGATATGATTCTGATTTCGATGTTGGCAGCGACCCTCTTTATGGGGGGCTGGTTATCCCCGTTTGAGGGCATTCCGTATTTAGAGCCGTTATTTGCCTGGGTGCCGGGTTTGATATGGCTGCTCGCCAAAACCAGTGCGTTTTTGTTTATTTACCTGTGGATCCGGGCGACTTTTCCGCGTTACCGTTATGACCAGATCATGCGTTTGGGCTGGAAGATTTTTATTCCGGTGACGCTGGTGTGGATCGTTATTATTGCCACAATGCAGGTGTTTGATATCGGACCTTGGTTTAGCAAAATTACTGTCGGGGGCGGCTTATGAAGCAAGCCGTTATCCATTTCTTTAAAAGTTTTCTGTTGTGGGAGTTGCTGCAAGGTATGCGGCTGACCGGCCGGCACTTTTTTTCACGCAAGATCACTGTGCAGTATCCTGAAGAAAAAACCCCGCAATCGCCACGGTTTCGCGGTTTACATGCCTTGCGCCGATATCCAAATGGTGAAGAGCGCTGTATTGGTTGTAAGTTGTGTGAAGCCGTTTGTCCGGCGCTGGCGATCACCATTGAGACGGAACCGCGTGAAGATGGCACCCGCCGCACCACCCGTTACGATATTGATTTGTTCAAATGTATTTATTGTGGTTTTTGTGAGGAATCGTGTCCGGTGGACTCCATCGTCGAAACTAGGGTATTCGAATATCATTTTGAAAACCGCGGTGAAAACATTATGAGTAAACAACAGTTATTAGCGATTGGCGATAAGTACGAAGCTGAGATCGCCGAAGACAGGGAGGCTGATGCGCCTTATCGCTAGGCCAGTGTTATGGAAAAAATACTGTTTTACTTTTTTGCTGCGATTTTAATTTTTGCCGCGACCATGGTTATTACTGTCCGGAATCCGGTGCGGGCAGCGTTATTTTTGGTACTGGCATTTTTTACCAGTGCTGCCATCTGGCTGATGCTGGAAGCTGAATTTCTGGCCATCAGTCTGGTATTGGTTTATGTCGGCGCGGTGCTGGTGTTGTTCCTGTTTGTGGTCATGATGCTGGATATTGATCTGGCGCCGCTCAAAGAAGGCTTTGCCCGTTATTTACCGCTGGGTATCATTGTGGCGGCTTTGATTGTCATTGAAATGATTGCTGTGGTCGGTGTCAGCAACTTCGGCCTGGAACAAGTACCAGCGCCCAACGTTGATGCCAATGCTGACGGTAATACCCGGCGTCTGGGGCTAATGTTGTATACCGTTTACGTTTATCCGTTTGAAATTGCATCGGTGATTTTGACGGTAGCGATAGTTGCAGCTATCACGCTGACGTTACGGCCACACAATCGCAAACTACAGGATCCAGGAAAACAGGTCAGAGTGCGCCGTGAAGATCGGGTGCGACTGGTCGATATGCAAAGCGAACCACGCGCCGGCAAGGAGGATGATGCATGATTGCCTTGTCCGATTATTTAATTCTGGCAGCGTTGTTATTCAGCTTGTCAGTAGCGGGAATTTTTCTGAACCGCAAAAACATCATTATTCTATTGATGTGTATTGAGCTGATGCTGCTGGCAGTTAACCTTAACTTTATTGCCTTTTCGCATTTCCTGGGTGATGCAGCAGGCCAGGTATTTGTATTTTTTATTTTGACGGTAGCGGCCGCCGAAGCGGCGATTGGTCTGGCGATTCTGGTGGTGCTGTTCAGAAACTTAAGTACCATTAATGTCGATGATATCGATAAGCTCAGGGGTTAGCCGATGACACAGAATCTGTTATTGGCAATCGTGTTAGCGCCGCTGCTGGGCAGTATTTTTTCTGGTTTTTTTGGCAAGCAAATCGGCCGTCACAATGCCCACCGGATTACGATTCTCGGCGTGACCATTGCCTTTGCTTTGTCGGCTTATGTGCTGAAGCTGGTACTGGTTGATGGCGAAAGTTATAACGCGACCGTTTATCAGTGGTTACAGGCCGGCAGTTTGAGCATTGAAGTCGGTTTTATGGTCGATGCACTGACCGCTGTGATGATGGTTGTAGTGACCTTTGTGTCGCTGATGGTGCATATTTACACTATCGGCTATATGCACGACGATGACGGCTATTGCCGTTTTTTCAGTTATATCTCCTTATTTACCTTCGCCATGTTGATGCTGGTCATGGCCAATAACTTTATGCAGCTGTTTTTTGGCTGGGAAGCGGTAGGGCTGGTGTCGTATTTGCTGATTGGCTTTTGGTATAAAAAACCAACGGCGATTTACGCCAACTTAAAGGCTTTTCTGGTTAACCGGGTCGGTGACTTTGGCTTTCTGCTCGGCATCGCCGCAGTGTTGATGTATGCCGGCAGTCTTAATTATATTGAGGTGTTTAATCAGGCGCCGCAAATGGCTGATCAGCAAATCAATATCTGGGGCGACAGCAGCTGGTCGCTGATGACAGTGATTGGCATTTTGTTGTTTATCGGCGCGATGGGTAAATCGGCGCAGGTGCCATTGCATGTCTGGTTGCCGGATTCGATGGAAGGCCCGACACCCATTTCTGCGTTGATCCACGCGGCGACCATGGTCACAACCGGGATCTTTATGGTGGCGCGAATGTCACCACTGTACGAATATTCGCAAACGGCTCTGTCATTTATTTTAGTGATCGGTGCCATCACTGCGCTGTTTATGGGCTTTCTGGGTTTGATTCAGAATGATATTAAACGGGTCATTGCCTATTCGACCTTGTCACAGCTCGGTTATATGACGGTCGCTTTAGGCGCGTCAGCCTATTCAGCGGCTATCTTTCACTTATTCACCCATGCGTTTTTTAAAGCCTTACTGTTTTTGGCAGCAGGCTCAGTGATTATGGCGCTGCATCACCAGCAGGATATTCGCCAGATGGGTGGCCTGAAAAAATATCTGCCGATTACTTACTGGACCAGTTTAATCGGCACATTGGCGTTGATTGGTGCGCCGGGGCTGGCGGGCTTTTTTTCCAAGGATGCCATTATCGAAGCAGTGCATGCCTCGACCATTCCGGGAGCTGGTTTTGCATATATAGCGGTGATGACAGGGGTGTTTGTCACAGCGCTGTATAGTTTTCGGTTATTTTTTCTGGTATTCCACGGCAAAGAACGCTTTGATGCTCATGGCCACCCGCCGCATGAATCTCCAAAGGTTGTAACGGTTCCGTTGATTTTACTGGCGATACCATCAGTGTTGGCGGGTTATCTTATTGGTCATATGGTATTTGGCGACTGGCTGGCAGAATCAATTAGCGTGATGCCAGAACATGATGTTCTGGCGACATTGGATTACCACGGTGTTTGGGGCTTTTTGCTGCATGGTCTGCAAATGCCGCCGTTTTGGTTAGCGTTGGCTGGTGTGGTCACCGCCTGGTTTTTATATATCAAACGCCCGGATCTGCCCGGCAAAATTCAGCAAAAACTGATCTTTATCTGGCGCATCATGGATAACAAATATGGCTTTGACAGCTTTAATGAAAAAGTCTTTGCTGCTGGTTCGCGCGGGCTGGGTGGGCTGCTATGGAAAATAGGTGATATCCGGCTGATTGATGGTCTGGTCGTCAATGGCAGTGCCCGTTTGGTAGGGCTGGTCGCCAGAGTTGGCCGGCAGGTGCAGTCAGGTTATCTCTATCATTATGCTTTCGCCATGATGATTGGTGTCTGGCTGTTACTCACCTGGTTTGTGATATGAGGCTGATGCTGCGTGTTTGATTTACCAATACTGAGTTTGCTGATTTGGCTGCCAATCCTTGGCGGTATTGCGGTATTGCTTTGCCGCGAGAATCTTTATGCAGCACGTTGGCTGGCTCTGTTATTCAGTCTGGTGACCATGTTGTTGTCTTTTGGTCTCTATACTGGGTTTGATACCAGTACGGCGCAGATGCAGTTTGTTGAGCGGCTGCCCTGGGTCGAAACCTTTAATATTGAATACTTTCTGGGTGTTGATGGCTTTTCGATGCCATTAATGATTTTGACCACGATTTCGACGTTGCTGGTTGTGATTGCCAGCTGGCAGGTAATAAAAGACCGTATTGCCCAGTATCTGGCAGCTTTTCTGATTATGGAAGGGTTAATGCTCGGTGTATTTGCCGCGCTGGATGCCATTTTGTTTTATCTGTTTTTTGAAGCGATGCTGATCCCGCTGTTCTTGGTGATTGGTATCTGGGGTGGCCCTAACCGGGTGTATGCAACACTGAAGTTTTTCTTGTACACCTTTTTTGGTTCGGTGTTTTTATTGATTGCCTTGCTGTATTTGCAGTTTAAGGCAGGCAGTTTTTCGATTCTCGACTATCATGCGGTTGGCCTGAGTCTGACCCAGCAGATCTGGCTGTTTTTAGCGTTTCTGATCGCTTTTTCGGTAAAAATCCCCATGTGGCCAGTACATACCTGGTTGCCCGATGCACACGTTGAAGCACCCACTGGCGGCTCGGTGATTCTGGCGGCGATTACCCTGAAAATTGGCGGTTATGGTTTGCTGCGGTTTGCTTTGCCTATTACGCCAGATGCCAGTATGACACTGGACTGGCTGGTAATTAGCTTATCCTTGATTGCCATTGTCTACATCGGCTTCGTAGCGCTGGCACAGTCGGATCTGAAAAAGTTGATTGCTTATTCCAGTATTGCTCATATGGGTTTTGTCACACTGGGCCTGTTTATCATTTTCCGGATATTTGCCAATGCCTCATTGCTGCCCGGTGCGGGTAACGGCGAAGTGCTGGCAGTGGAAGGCGCCATGGTACAGATGATTTCGCATGGTTTTATTGCCGCTGCGATGTTCCTCAGTGTTGGCGTTTTGTATGACCGGATGCATACCCGTGAAATCAGTGCCTATGGCGGCGTCGCCAACAGCATGCCGAAATTTGCCGCTTTTGCTGTGTTTTTTGCTATGGCCAATGCCGGTCTGCCGGGCACGTCGGGGTTTGTTGGTGAATTTATGGTTATCCTGGCAGCATTTCAGGCCAACTTCTGGTTTGCATTTTTAGCAGCTACCACACTGATTGTCGGTGCCGCTTATACCTTGTGGATGGTTAAACGGGTGTTTTTTGGTGAAATTGCCAATGATGACGTTGCCAAGTTAAAGGACATTAATGGCCGGGAGTTTTTTCTGCTGGGCAGTCTCGCGGTGATTGTACTGTTTATCGGTGTCTGGCCCGAACCATTGCTGAATGTGATGCATGCCTCGGTTGAACAGTTGTTGGTACAAGTCTCTCAAAGCAAATTGTAAGGATTGATGATGCCATTTCAGGTTCCCAATATGTTATTTGCGCTACCCGAAATGTGGCTGTTATTGATGGCCTGTGTGGTATTGCTGGTGGTGGCCTATACCGGTGGCAAACGGATTGATTGGGTGGCAGGTTTATCACAGTTCAGCCTGCTGGTAACGGCTGTGCTGGTCTATCTGCATCTGGATCAGGCCGGTCTCACTTTTTCGGGTACTTACGTTAAGGATCCACTCAGTGATGTTTTAAAGTTAGCGATCACACTGATTAATATGCTGGTGCTACTGTATTGCGGACGGTATTTGCAGGATCGGGATCTCCGTAGCGGCGAGTTTTATGTGCTGGCTTTATTCTCGACGCTGGGCATGCTGGTCATGGTCTCCGGCCATAATATGCTGACCCTGTATCTTGGCCTCGAATTAATGTCATTGTGTTTATATGCGATGGTCGCAATGCACCGTGATTCGGCGATTGCTACTGAAGCGGCGATGAAATACTTCATTCTTGGCGCGTTAGCGTCGGGCATGTTGCTGTATGGCATGTCGATGATTTACGGTGTCACGGGCTCGTTGGATATCAGTGAAATTGCTGCTGCGGTGAGCAGTCCCGATGCTAATCTGACGGTGCTCAGTTTTGCAGTGGTATTTATAGTTATCGGCATCGGCTTTAAATTTGGCGCCGTACCGTTTCATATGTGGTTGCCTGATGTTTATCATGGCGCACCAACAGCGATGACGTTGTTTTTGGCGACTGCACCGAAAATTGCGGCGTTTGCACTGTTAATCCGTATGTTGATTGATGGCCTCGGCAGTTTGCATGCACAGTGGCAGGACATGGTGATATTGCTGGCGGTATTGTCGATGATAGTAGGCAATCTGCTGGCGATTGCCCAAACGAACCTGAAGCGGATGCTGGCTTATTCAACCATTTCCCATGTTGGCTTTTTATTACTGGGTATTTTGTCAGGTACTGAAGCGGGTTATGCGGCAGCACTTTTTTATACGTTGATTTACGCACTGATGACAGTAGGTGGCTTTGGCATGATTTTGCTGATGAGCGGTCAAGGCTTTGAAGCTGAAGAAATTGCCGATTACAAAGGCCTGGCTAAACACCAGCCCTGGTATGCGTTGATGATGTTATTGCTGATGTTTTCTATGGCGGGTATTCCGCCTTTGGCTGGTTTTTACGCTAAGCTGACGGTCATTAAAGCGGTGGTAGATGTCAATTTGCTGGCGGTGGCACTGGTTGCTGTGATCATGTCAGTAATAGGCGCGTATTATTATTTGCGAATGATTAAGGTGATGTATTTTGATTCGCCTGGAACTGATTTCGAACTGGCGCCCTCTGCGCCGGTACGCGTATTATTTAGTGCCAATTGTTTAATGGTATTGGCATTAGGATTGTTTCCGGGGGCGCTGTTGAGTATTTGCGCCACTGTGTTTGTGTGAGTGATATGACGATTTGGTTATTGGTTTTAACGTATTTGATTCTGGCGAATTTGCCGTGGGTCAATGAGCGGTTATTTTTGGTGATTAAAGCGTCTGACGGTAAAAAAGGCGCTTGGTGGCGGGTGCTGGAAATTACGGTATATTATTTTGTTGCACTATTTGCCGGTATGGGCTTTGAAACAAAATTTGCCGGTGATATTTATCAGCAGGATTGGGAGTTTTTTGTCACCACGTTGAGTTTATTCCTGACCTTTGCCGTGCCCGGAGTGATTTATCGACATCAATGGCTGCCGCTGCAAAAAAAACTCCGCTAGAACTTCCGCATTAACGTCAAACCAGACGGCTTAACTTCTCCTTATATCGCTGTTATAGGTTGCTATCACTGACGCTGGGCTCTGGCACAGCAATCAGGGGATGCAACAGCAGGCAGAGTAGTTTAAAATTTGCGGGTTTAACTCCCAGATGATGCCCAGCGCATCGGTTATTTTTACAAAAGAGACGACAGGATTATGGCTTCCGATTTATCCAAGTACAGAAACATCGGTATTTTCGCGCACGTTGATGCCGGAAAGACCACCACCACTGAACGTATCCTCAAACTGACCGGTAAGATTCATAAGACCGGCGAGGTTCACGAAGGTGAATCAACAATGGACTTTATGGATCAGGAAGCTGAGCGGGGTATTACTATCCAGTCAGCGGCCACGACCTGTGCCTGGAAAGACCACCGCCTGAACGTTATCGATACACCGGGTCACGTTGATTTCACGATTGAAGTTTACCGTTCGTTGAAAGTACTTGATGGCGGTGTTGGCGTATTTTGCGGCAGTGGTGGTGTTGAACCACAATCCGAAACCAACTGGCGTTATGCCAATGATTCGGAAGTCTCGCGTCTGATCTTTGTTAATAAACTGGATCGTATCGGCGCTGACTTTTATCGCGTCGTTAAGCAAGTCGAGACGGTTCTGGCTGCCAACCCGTTGGTTATGGTATTGCCAATCGGCATCGAAGACGAATTCACCGGTGTTGTTGATCTGCTGACCCGCAAAGCGTGGATCTGGAAAGACGAGAAAAATGCCGAAGATTACACCATCGAAGAGCCACCAGCAGATATGGCGGATGCCATTGAAGAATGGCGTGAAAAGCTGATTGAAGCGGCTGTCGAGATGGACGATGACTTGATGGAGAAATATTTGGACGGTGAAGAGCCTTCCATTGATGATCTGAAACGCTGCATTCGTTTGGGTACGCTGAAATTGAAGTTCTTCCCGACTTACTGTGGTAGTGCCTTTAAAAACAAGGGTATGCAGCTGCTGTTGGATGCCATCGTTGATTACCTGCCTAACCCGACTGAAGTTGATCCACAACCAGAAGTTGACCTGGAAGGTAACGAAACCGGCAAGCACGCGATTGTCGATATCAAAGGTCCACTGCGCGCTTTGGCATTTAAAATCATGGATGACCGTTTCGGTGCGCTGACTTTCGTGCGTGTTTACTCGGGTGAACTGAAAAAAGGCGACACCATCCTTAATACCTTTACTGGCAAAACCGAACGGGTTGGCCGGATGGTGGAAATGCATGCCAATGACCGTAACGAATTAGATTACGCCCATGCTGGTGACATCATCGCTATCGTTGGTATGAAAGATGTGCAAACTGGTCACACCCTGTGTGATCCTAAAAACCCAGCGACGCTGGAGCCAATGGTGTTCCCGGATCCTGTTATCTCAATCGCCATTGCCCCTAAAGATAAAGCAGCCGCAGAAAAAATGGGCGTTGCACTGGGCAAAATGATTAAAGAAGATCCTTCTTTCCGTGTTGAAACCGATGAAGACAGCGGCGAAACCATCATGAAAGGTATGGGTGAGCTGCATTTGGATATCAAAGTTGATATTCTGAAACGTACCCATAACGTTGATGTAATCGTTGGTGAGCCACAAGTGGCCTATCGTGAAACCATTACCAACAAAATTGAAGACAGTTACACCCATAAGAAACAATCAGGTGGTTCGGGTCAGTTTGGTCGTATCGACTATATCATTGAGCCAGGTGAGCCAGGCAGTGGTTTTGCCTTTGAATCAACGGTTACCGGCGGTAGCGTGCCCCGCGAATTCTGGCCGGCTGTTGAAGCTGGCTTCAAGAAAATGATGACCCGTGGTGTATTAGCAGGCTTCCCTTTACTTGACGTTAAAGTTAACTTATTTGATGGTTCATTCCATGCGGTTGACTCCTCGGCAATGGCGTTTGAACTGGCTGCAATGGGCGGTTTCCGTCAGACTATTCCTAAAGCCGGTCCGCAATTGCTTGAACCTATCATGAAAGTTGATGTGTTCTGCCCGGATGATAATGTCGGTGACGTTATCGGTGATTTAAATCGTCGTCGTGGCATGATTAAATCGCAGGATGCAGGTGCTACTGGTGTACGTATTAAAGCTGAAGTACCACTGAGCGAAATGTTCGGTTACATCGGTTCATTGCGTACCATGACTTCTGGTCGTGGCCAGTTCTCAATGGAATTCCTGCACTATATGCCTTGCCCACGTAATGTGGCGGAAGAAGTTATCAAGGAAACCAAAGAGCGCGAAGCTGCTGCCAAGAAATAGGCATTCAGCTTACATCTTGAAATAAAAAAGGGGCGTTTATCGCTCCTTTTTTATGCCCGACAGAAAAGTGTTAATTTCAATAGAGGCTTGGGTTGATGGTATGAAAGCCAAAAAAAGATGTTACAAAGACAAGATGCTGGGTTTCATTCTTTAACCCAACCGAAGTGTTACGAGCTGGATTTTTACGTGTCAATATTGAACAAGGGCAATATCGGTTGGCTGATGTTTTATATTTGCGGATGATGTAATACGGTTCAGTGTCGAATATAATCAGTTAAACTACCTGATATGTTAAATTCACTCCCTGTGTTTCTGGATTTTGAGGCTTCCAGCCTCAGTCATAACAGCCACCCGATTGAGGTCGGCTGGTCTGATGAGCTGGGTCAGGTACAGAGTTATTTGATTAAACCCGAAGATGGCTGGATCGACTGGGACAGCTTCGCCGAGCAGGCCATCCATCACATCAGCAGAGTGCAACTGCATAAAGAAGGCCACAGTGCTGAATTTGTGGTGGCAAAAATGCGGCAGCAACTCAGTGGTAAAACAGTCTATAGCGCGGATCCGGCGTTTGATCGGATGTGGTGTGAAAAACTGTTTGACTATCAGGGTGATTCCGGCAACTTACCGTTTAAGGTTGCCGGCTTTGAAGCGGCATTGCAACGGCATTATGCCATTGAGGATATGCCAGACGAAACACAGATCATCGCCATCCAAACCGAGGTTAGAAATGCCATCGGCAGTCGCCATCGGGCAGGGGTAGATGTACAGTATTTACGGGATGTTTATAAGGCTCTGATTGCTTGCATGGCACCCGGATAACACCGAGAACAGTGGCGCCAGACAAAATCGATCTTAAAATCACATTAAGGCATTTAATAAAATGGCACCTGTGACACAAACAAAACCGTCCACAATGCCGATCGCTTCAATACCGCCAAAATTAAAAAACCATCCACAGCAATTAACAAATCCGCCCAGTTACGCACACCTTCAGTAAAAATCGGATCATAAAGCGTCAGCCAGCAGGCCGACAACAGCGACATTGATGCCTGCAATAGCGTCCTACCAACTACCTCTCGTCAGGCGTCATTGGCAAGCCCATCTGGCTACTTACCGGGCCCGGTAAAAACTGACAAACGGCCAGCAATTGGGCAAAGGTATTTTATCCAGCCAGCGGCGAGGGCTGACAAATTCATCCCGTAAAAACCAATATGGGCAATCGGACCGCCAAAAACGATCAGGCCGAGTTTCAGAAAAGCGAAAAAATCGTGACGGGGGATTGTTTCGGGCTTTCCGACAAGGTTTGCTACTTTAGTCGTCGTTGTGCTGCAAATCCTGCTGCAGAATAGCCAATAAATGTTGCATATCATCGGGGATAGGCACTTGCCAGCTAACCATTTCGCCCGATTCGGGATGTTCAAAACCCAGTAAACCGGCATGCAAAGCCTGACGGCGGAAGCTTTGCAGTTGCTCGCGGGCAGTTTCAGTCAAACCTTTGGGCATTTTAAAACGGCCGCCATAAACTGGATCGCCAATTAACGGATGGCGGATAAACGCCATATGTACGCGGATCTGATGGGTGCGGCCGGTTTCTAGTTTGCATCGGATATGGGTATGCGCACGAAAACGTTGTTCAACCCGGTAGTGGGTGACGGACGGCTTGCCGCTTTCATTGACGGTCATGCGTTTACGGTCAATATGATGCCGGCCAATCGGTTCATCGACGGTGCCACCGGCCGTTAAAACCCCAGTGA
>JBFJJO010000055.1:0-13884 GCA_041612215.1 Methylophaga sp. | reverse complement strand
CCGGTTGTCGTGGGTTCGAGCCCCATCATTCACCCCACTTTTGCAATCGTTTATTTATCCTCATTTGTATGTAAGTAAATAAACCGATTCAGCATTATGTTTTAACAAGTGATTCAGGCTTGCACGCCACACACACTGTTTGTATAATGCGCCTCTTGTTGCCGGTGTAGCTCAGTTGGTAGAGCAACTGATTTGTAATCAGTGGGTCGTAGGTTCAAATCCTATCTCCGGCTCCATAAATATCAAAGGCTCAGCATTTTTTGCTGAGCCTTTTTTCTTTCCATGGGTCACTCATGGTACGGTTGCTCTTTAGCCGATTTCAAATAGAGATAAAGCCCTTACCAGCGCACAACCACAAAATTACAACAGCATTTTAAGTCGACTGCTATCAAATTTGATGTTGGTTTTTTTAAATATCGTAGCGGAAGTTCGAAGTTATGATTCTAAGTGTAGCCTAGTGATAAAATCACCGACTGGTACAGGTAGCCTTCTGTCATCACAATAGCTAACATTCAGTATATTGTCTGATACATAATAAATTGCATCTTGTTTATATAACTCTCCAACATTACATGCTTCATCGAAACTTGATGTAACAGCCCAACTGGGTTCGGAATGTCCTGTTCTTGGAGAAAAACTAATAACCTTTCTAACCCAGCCGAATCGTTCATCCAAATATGATTGAAGCGAAACATCTGCCTCAATATTTTTTTCATCTGTCCACTGTTCGCCAGTAGTAGAAAACGCTGAAATAATTGCAAAATTACTGGGCCAGCTGATTACATTCTCGTTGTTAACAAACTCTGTATCGAAGTAAAAATTCGGCAAATCCTCAGACATAGAATGTGACTCCACTGAATTAATTTAACAAAATCATTTAACCACAAGCGATGGTGTCTAATCAGGCAATTATTTAAATCCTTTCTTTGCAGTTACTTTCCTACCCAATTGAGTTTTTGGGCTGCATGCAATCCACCATGATAAGTAATCAGTGATTCTGAGGTTAAAAAACCTATCTCCTGCTCCAAATAAATTAAGAGATCTACAGAACTTTTACTATAGGCCTATTTTTGGGTCATGCCGGGGCGAGTTTGGAATATGTTTTAGGCCTCAACTTCGTTTTTTGCAGCAGAGCGAAGATACCTTTTTAACTAGCTTAAACTTATGAATTACAGTATTTATGCCTGGCTAGCATTCTAGTGTTTATCATCTATTGATAGTAACTTAGAGGCAGTTTAATCATGTTTAAAAAATCGCCACGAGTATCGCGGTGTAATCCCCACAAAAAATAATGCTCTAGAAAGTGTTTATAACCGATTTGAAGCATCAGACCTGAAGGATCGATTTGGAAGAAAAACAAGACGATTGTCAGGAATCAATGCTCCGCCGTCGAGCGAAAAAACTAATCAAGAGCGTTAATAATAAAGAGCCAGCGCCTATGCTGACTCAATAACTTTAGGAGGACCTGCAATTTAAGCTGTTGGCTTCATCTTCACTAAATGCTATCAAAATCGTAAGTGTTTCAAATTTGAAAAATTCACTACCGACTCAAACCAGAAAAAACGGACATATTTCTTCCGATAACACTCGAGATAGAGGTTAGATATAATTAAAATGCTCTTTAGACTTTCTGAGCATCCATGAATGATGTTAATTCTTTAAGTCGCATTGGCTTGGCTAGCAAGAATCCTTGGGCGAAGTCACAGCCAGACATCGACAAAATTGACAGTTGCTCAGCATGCTCTATGCCCTCAGCTATCACTGAAATATCTAGTTTTTTGGCCATCGCGATTATTGCTTCAACTAATGCCAGTCCACAGTGATCTTCATTAATCTTATCAATAAAGCTTTTATCGATCTTAAGGTATTCCGCATCATATTTCTGAATATAGGCAAGTGATGAGTAACCTGTGCCAAAGTCGTCAATCGCGATATCAAAACCATAATCTCTCAACTTTTTCAGGTTTGCTGTGACAGTTTCATCTGGCTCAAGAATGACCCGCTCCGTGATCTCCATACAGAGCATGCTTGGCTTGAAATTTAATTGTTTGGCTTGCTCATGCAACCAATCAAACTTCCTTCCAACATCATGAAATTGTCTGGCAGAGAGATTGATGAATATTTTTTTCAGAGTACCCGGGTCTAATAGGTTCTTACCAATATCATGAATTACCCGCTCAAAAACCCAGTTACCAATTTCTATAATCAAGCCGGTCTCTTCTGCTACAGGAATAAAATCAATGGGCGGCAGATAGCCTTTCTCTGGGTGATTTAGTCGCAGTAATGCCTCCGCGTAAACGATTTGTTTTGTTTTTACGTCAAAAATAGGTTGATACCATAATTCGAAATATTCATTCTCAATTGCCGACACTAAATCCTGATGTAAAGATACCCGCTTAGAGCTTTTTAATTGTAACTCTGTGTTGAAGAACCTATAAGTTCCTCGCCCAGCCTGTTTTGCTGAGTACATGGCAAGATCGGCATCCCTGATGAGCTTTACTGGATCATTTTCATCATTTGGAAAAAGGCTAACGCCTATGGAACAGCCCACTTGTACCGAGGTGCCTTTAATTTTGATTGGCCTAAGAATTTCAACGAGAATCTTTTTGCAGACATTCTCAATCGTTTTTTGATACAACAACTGCGTTATTATGACGTTAAATTCATCGCCACCAAACCTTCCTGCCACATCAAACTTTCTGATGCAGGATTTTATCCTCTCTGCCACAACCACAATCACCCTGTCACCAAAAGTATGTCCGTAAGTGTCGTTGATATGCTTGAAGCCATCCAAATCAATCATCAGTACCGCTAACGTAGTTTTGTCTCTGATTGTTCTTTCTATCTCTCTTTCCAGACATGCTTGAAACTGGTCACGATTAGCGAGGCCTGTCAGTGTGTCAATGTTTGCCTGTTGCCAAATGAGGACTTCTTGATGCTTTTGTTCTGTAATATCTCTATTACTTTCTCTACGTCCCGTGAAGTTGCCAAATTCATCAAATGTAGATTGAAATTTTTGGCTGATCCATACTTCCGCCCCATCTTTCTTTTCTATAAGAAATTCAATATCACCAATACCATCAGTTACAGATATTGTTGCAAAGTGATCAATAATCTCATCTGCTTGCTCAGGAGCCAGCAGCTGTAACATGTTAATTTTTCTTGTTAAAAAATCCTCAACGGTATAACCAGTAAACTCAACACTAGCAGGATTGGTGTAGATGATGACGCCGTTTGGTGAATGCCATACCTCCCAGCCCGAAGTAAAATCTGCAATCGCTCTGAATCTTTTTTCACTTTCCTGATGCAATTTCATCTTTTCACCAACAACCAACTCTAACTCCTTGCTATGCAGCAATTCTATGGTCAGCGCCCTATAACTCCTGTAAAGACTTATCAATAGTCCTATCAAGATAATGAAGTAACTGAGTTTCTTGAGAAGATGCGCCAGATTAAAAGCGGTGTCATTCACTTGCTCTGAGGAGGACATAAAGCCAATTTGTGTTATGACACTGACCAACAAAAATAAAATCATCCAATGATCAAAGCTATGGCTCATCCAACGTTTGTTGATTAGATGCAGGATCAAAGAAAGTAAAAAAATAAAGCCCACAACCAAATCGATCGGTCTGGCGATAATCGATTCTTTGGCTGAAATGTCAGGTAACGGAAAGAAAGCAAAGAGGTAGACAAATAACACGGTAATTGCAAAAGTGAAAACAAAAACAGTTTTCGGTGGAAAAAGGTATTTGTATTTTTTTGTTTGGCCAAAAATGAAAAGAGCATCCAGTAGTAGCAGAAAAGCAAGGAAAAATCGTGATGCACTCCAACTCCAAGGCACGAGACTCGAGTATTCCGTTGGCATGATGCCAAGAAAAAAGCTAGAGGTGACCAGCGCATGGTAACCATCTAAAAAAGCGGTGCCGACAAAACCTGCGCCTATATATAAGTAACGATGGTCAGCTCGCCCGTAAAACCTAATGAGCGCCAACACTCCAATAGCAAATGCAAGTATCGTAGCTAGACTTTCCATCAGTGTATGAAAAAAAACTGACCCTTGAAAATCAATGTCTTCCATAGAAAACAGGATTAGCAGCGACGCCGCTACAATAAATGCGTATTGAAAAACTTGGATTTTTTTAGCTATGATCACTTTGATATCATTATTTATAATTAATGTTATGTCTAGAAGCTTTCGAAAAAAACTTCTTTTTGAGGCTGGGTTTTGTCAAAGGTGTTGTGGGCAGTCCATACCAGATGGGTTTATTAAAGAGTTTAAATAGCCAGTAACACAAGATTTCTACAAGACAGGATCATTCGAAAACGAGGGATACCATATGTTGCGGCCTGAGACACAACAAACCACAACATGTCATGGTCAACCCTATTTCGACAGGTTCAAATCCTATCTACGGCTCCAAAATATAAAGGGTTGCGTTTTTACACAGCCCTTTTTTTGGCTTTAGCATCGCGAAATCGTAGCCTTTTGCTACTTTTCGTTTATTAGCCTTACCCTCTCCTCTGCCCTGTGCAATTTAATGCCCATCGTATTGCTAAGTGTTTTCTGGATGATAGACACGTATAGCGTTTAACCATCGCCAAAGTTTAACCACCATACAATGCCTGAAGCACTTGTTGATATGTACCGGCTTGAAATGGCTTAAGTCAGACAAAATCATAGAGGTATATGATAGTAGCATCTCAGACTGCCTGACTATCGCTATGCGTAAAGCTTCAATCCATTCAAAGACTTCAGCTGCTGCAGCACTGAGAAGTATCTTGTTGATGGAAATCGCGCATATAAATAAATGGCGCAAAGTCGCCATTAAAGGCAAGGATCCCGAAGGCGTTCACCAGCTTCGGGTCAGCCTGCGGCGGATGCGGACTGCCTTGAAAGTTTTCAGTCCGGTATTGAAAAAAGCATACCGCCACTATTGGAGTGCCAAGTTGCATTTTTCTGCCAGAGAACTTGATGCTGCCCGTGATCTTGATGTGCTTCTGCTATCGCATTTTGCGGGCAAAGCCAGGCCATCCAGCTTGCATCTTGAACTCAGTATTCAGCAACAAACGGCCTACCAGCGTCTCACCAAATTACTCAACCGCAATCGTTTCAGAAAGCCGCTACACAAACTAAAAAAACAACTCAAAGACAAAAAATGGGCTGAACGGCATTGCCGCCATCCGCAGCAAAAATTGAACAAACTCGCGCGACAGAGACTGTCAATGTTGTATCAAAATCTACTGCAACAAGGCGAAGCAATCGATCTGCAGGATGAAAAGGCACTGCATCGACTGCGTATTGCTTGTAAAGAGCTGCGTTATAGCATTGAATTTCTGCATTATGTTGCCGACGAGGTTGATCTTGACCCGCAGTTCATCGTAACACTCAAGCAATTACAGGACACGCTGGGTGAGATACATGACGCTCATGTTCAACAGCAGATGCTGCAGCGTTTGTCAGAATCAGTAGCGAACACCCGAGCAACCCGTGAGCTGAAGAAGATCCTGCAAACAAGCGAAGGCAACAGTCTGACAATGAAAGTTCGCCTGATAACAGATCTAAATGCTTTACCCGGGCTGAATATCAGCGCACAAAAAGCTGACAGAATCGCCAATAAGGTCTAGTCATGAGCATCGGCAACAACGGCTTGTTAGTTTCGGGCCTTGCTCAGGTACTTAACCTTGTAGGATAACTTTAATGAACCATTTTAAACATCAAGCATTATTCGCATTCCCGCCCCAGCATCGGTAAAATTCACGACACTGATTTAAGCAAACAGATGGAGCCATCAATGGCGCAATACGTTTATAGCATGAACCGGGTTGGCAAAATCGTGCCGCCGAAACGCGAGATCCTTAAAGATATTTCCCTGTCATTTTTCCCCGGCGCCAAAATCGGTGTCCTGGGTCTGAATGGCTCCGGTAAATCCACTTTGTTGCGAATTATGGCCGGCCTTGATAACGACTATATTGGTGAAGCACGGCCAATGCCCGATATGAAAGTCGGCTATTTACCACAGGAACCAGAACTAGACGATAGCAAAACCGTTCGGGAAATCGTTGAAGAGTCAGTTGCTGATGTTAAAAATGCTTTGGCAGAACTCGATGCTATTTATGCTGCTTACGCCGAACCGGACGCTGATTTTGACGCACTGGCCAAGAAACAGGGCGAGTTGGAAAACTTAATTACTGCGAAAGATGGTCATAACTTAGATAACGCGCTTGAGCGTGCCGCTGATGCTTTGCGTCTGCCGCCTTGGGATGCCAAAGTTGCTGTTTTATCAGGCGGGGAGCGCCGACGGGTGGCTTTATGCAGGTTGTTACTCGACAACCCCGACATGTTGTTGCTTGATGAGCCAACCAACCATTTAGACGCTGAATCTATCGCTTGGATCGAACGCTTTTTACAGGAATATCCGGGTACTGTAGTAGCGATTACCCATGATCGCTATTTCCTCGATAATGCCGCTGGCTGGATTCTGGAGTTGGATCGCGGCCGTGGCATTCCCTACGAAGGCAACTATTCGTCCTGGCTGGAACAAAAAGACCAGCGACTGGCACAAGAATCCAAAGAAGAAGCCTCACACCGCAAAGCCATTCAGGCCGAACTGGAATGGGTACGTCAGGGTGCCAAAGGCCGTCAGGCAAAATCAAAAGCGCGTCTGAAACAATTCGAAGAAATGAATTCCAAAGAATTCCAGCAGCGTAATGAAACCCAGGAAATTTATATTCCACCTGGTCCGCGTCTCGGTGACAAAGTTATTGAACTGAAAAATGTCACCAAATCCTATGGCGACAAGCTGTTGTTTCAGAATCTCAATCTTACTATTCCACCGGGCGCTATTGTCGGCATTATCGGCGCTAATGGTGCCGGTAAATCTACGTTGTTCCGCATGATTAGCGGCGAAGAAAAAGCCGATAGCGGTGACATTGAAATCGGTAGCACTGTAAAACTTGCCTATGTTAACCAGGCACGTGAACTGGATGGCAAAAAAACCGTATTTGAGGAAATTTCAGACGGCGCCGATATGATTACCGTCGGCAATTATCAAACGCCCTCTCGGGCTTATTGTGGCCGCTTTAACTTTAAAGGTTCGGATCAGCAAAAATTCGTAAAAGATCTGTCGGGTGGTGAGCGTAACCGGTTACATATGGCCAAATTGCTGAAAGAAGGCGGCAATGTGTTACTGCTCGACGAACCAACCAACGACTTGGATGTGGAAACCTTACGTGCTTTGGAAGAAGCGATTTTAGCCTTCCCAGGCTCAGCCATAGTGATTTCGCATGACCGTTGGTTTTTGGATCGTATTTGTACGCATATCATTGCTTACGAGGGTGATTCCAGTGTTAACTTTTTTGAGGGTAACTATTCAGATTACGCTGAAGACTACCGCAAACGCTTTGGTAAAGATCATCAACCAGAGCGGATTAAATATCGCCGCATAAATTAGACTGCAACATTAAATACCGATTTAAATTGTCGGAATTTGTTGATATAGCTATTATCTGAAAATTTGCCAAAGTCCTGTCATTATGGATTTGACAGGGCTTTTTCGGGTAAAAATAGCGTTACTTGGCTAAGTATATGGCGGACAGTGGAACTGTCTTGAAATCAACTTGGTCAATATTGTAATGCGCATGTAAGTTGCGTAATATTTAATTTAACTTTCATATGAGTGTTTCTACGAACAAAATCAATATTGGAATTCACTTGCTTGATGGCTCAGTTTAAAGACTCAATAGCGAATGAGAATCTCTATGGATCGCGATCTTTATAAGGTTATGTATATCAGCTCAGCTACTCAGGATTTGAGTACCAATGCGTTAGAAACCATGATGGTTAAATGCCGTCAGAAAAACGCCTTCTTCGATATTACCGGTTATATGGTTTATCACGAAGGTAATATTATCCAATTGCTGGAAGGTAATCGTACCTCTGTAGAATACATATACGACACGATTAAACTTGATGACCGTCATCAGGAGATTATTGAATTATGTACTGCGCCCATTGAAAAACGGATATTCGCTGACTGGCAAATGGGTTTCAAAAAAATCGAGCGTGAGCAAATTCACAAGGTGAACACTGTTCAGGATTTGTTTCAAGGAGAACTTTCCCTACCCCAGTTGGATCAATTCTGCAGTCGCGCCGGTTTGTTCTTTGAAACCTTTTTAAAAGTGGCTCGGCTTGATAATTATTCGCTGCTACAAAACCGAATGTCGACAATTTAAATAGTGAATAGCCAAAGCTGTTTGTATTATTCGAACAAATAAACGTCACCGTCATCACTGCTGAACAGTAACGCACCATCTGCAATATTAGCCGATGCAAAAATTGGCCACCCCGTATCATAGCTTGATAACAGCTCACCGTTATCTGTATTTAACACCAGCATTTCACCGGTCATTGTGCCGATATAGACTGCTGTTTCAGTCACCAGCGGTGATGCGAAGATAGGTGCCTCTGTCTGATACTGCCAAGTGATTTTTGCAGTTTGCTGATCGAGGCTGATAATGTCGCCACCCGTTGTTGCCATTAATACTTGTGAACCGGCCAGCGCCGGTGAGGCAAACAGCCGGTTTTCTGCCTGATAATCCCAGATTGTGTCACCATTTTCGATATTGAGTTTGAGCAAGTGACCGGCATCGGTTCCGATAAAAACTGCTATATTATTAACTGCAGGTGTAGCGTCAACAGCCGTTCCCACGTTAGAACGCCAGCGTAATTCACCTTGTTGATTCAATGCATACACATGACCATCATCACTGCCAAAAATCAGCAGGTCGCCGGCTAAAGCAACTGATGAATCAATCGCAGCCTTGGTTTGAAAGCGCCATTTTAATTCACCATCAGCAGCATTTATTGCATACAGATGGCCATCCAGTGAACCTATATAAATGGTGTTATCCCACTGTAATGGAGAAGCAAATACTTTGTCTTGGGTTTGAAAACGCCACTGTAATTCGCCCTGATGATCCAGCGCATAGACAAAACCGTCATCACTTCCAAAAATAATTTGTTGGCGCGTTACTAACGGCGTTGAAAAAATGCCGGCAGCCGCTTTAAATGTCCATAACGGCTGACTAATATTTTTATCAAGTGCATACAAAGTGCCATCGTAATGGCCACTAATTACCATATTTTCATAAACTACCGGTGAGGCGGCAGCGCCATCCCCATCAGCACTAAACGACCAGATTGGTTCATTCAGTTCTAATGGTCCAACGCTTTGCCAGAAGCCGCTGCGATTTTGATCAGCCCTAAACATACTGCTTTCAGAAATGGCCGCCGGTTTTAAGTCACAGGCAACGAGCACCGTTACCAGCAGTGCGAGAGTCCCTGCGCGGCGTGATTGTAAATAAGTTATCGGATAATGCATTAGCGAATTATTACTGCTTGGCACTGGAGATTCAAATCCATCATCACGCATCAGGTAAATGCGGCGATCTTTTAACTTATTAAAAAGCGGTAAAAATATATTTTGTGCCTGCTGCAAGCAAAACGAACAATCTGTTTTAGAATTTTAAAACAATAAAATATCAGTGCTGATTATTTATTGAAGACACTTTATTTGTCATGACATCATGTTATGATTTTAATGAAGAAGAACGGGCTGTTAAGTGTTCTTACAAGGAGTGTCACATGTCTGCCTGGCTATTATTACTAGGCGCTGTTTTTGTGGTGGTTTTATTGGCCTCCGGCTGGTTTTGGCGGCGCCATCAACAAAGCAAAAGCGTTTTATCGACTTCTGTAAAACCACCGACAAAACGCTTTCATGGTGTCAGCATTCGGCCGAGTTCTGGTGCTTGCCGGGACGTTCAGGCACTTGCTGAAAAGCGGTTTTTACCCAATGAAGCACCGGCATTACCATTAGCTAACTGCGATGTTGCTTATTGCGGTTGCCGTTACGAACACCATCAGGATCGCCGCGCCCAAATCGATCGGCGACATGCACATGTTGATATCGAAACACAGCGCTCAGGTAAGGAACACCGAGAGAGAACCGAACGCCGTCACGGTTTTAAATAAGGATCCCGTGGTGACACCCGACCGGATTCTTGCATCCGCAGAATATGTTGCCGAATATCGGTTTTATTCGCCGTCAAAATGAAAGGTGCAACTTCCCGCATACTCTCCTGAATATAAGGCGAAATCTCAGTGTTCTCCTTAAATAGCTCAGCCCTGACCTGACAAATCAGTTCAATGCCACTGCGAAAATTCGCTAAATCTGCGGCGAGCGTGCCATCTTCACCGATGGTCCAGCCACGGGTTTGCCATTCCTGATAACAATCATTAGCCAGTTGTTGCGCGGGCATTTGTCCCATTCCCGCCTGCGCCAGCGGAACCATAAACAAAAAACCCGTTATTAACCATCTAAACATTTTTTATCTCCGTAAATTGCCTACGCTATGACGCTCTGCAAAGCAAAGAAAATCCCAAGCATGATTGAATCAACTGCGCTAATACAGTGCGAAACTGCCGTTAATTGGTGCATTCCCATTAATTTCCAACCATCGGAAAAATGCTAACTCATTGTTTTAAATTAAAATTATTTATTGGCATCGTTAATGCAAGAATTAAATTGTAGTTTGTTTCAGTGCATGTTGTTTGTTCTCTCTCTCGCTGCGTGCTGAGCTTTGGGTAAATCTTCGGATTTACCCTTTTTTTTGCGTCCTGATCTGAAAACCTGACAAAATTGCCTTAATTAGTGGCCGGTACGATTATTGCGTAAAACCCATTAATCGATACAGGAAAACCAAGTCAATTATGGATATCAGCCCACAACACATACGCAGTTTTCTTGATGCATACCAGTTGCCTGCTAGCTATGCGCTGCAAATTCAACAATGGTTTACCGGTCTGGCAACTGAACTGTTATCGCACCAAAAACGTGCAAACCGTCCATTTCTGGTCGGTTTACACGGTGCACAAGGCTCTGGCAAGACCACGCTTGCAGCGTGTTTAGCGCATTTATTACGCGACGTGCATCAATGCCCCACCATCACTTTATCATTGGATGATTTCTATTTATCACAGGTAGATCGTCAACAGCTTGCCAGCAATGTACATCCATTATTGGCAACCCGTGGTGTGCCGGGCACCCATGATTTGCCTTTATTGCTATCGACCTTAGACAAATTACGCTATGACGATTTACCTGTCGCCATCGCGCAATTTAATAAAGCAAATGACGATCGTTTTGCTGAGGCTACTTGGCCTGTCATTGACCAGCAACCCAAAATCATCATTATTGAAGGTTGGTGTATGGGCGCTTTACCAGAAACAGATAATGCTTTAAGTACGCCGATCAATCCGCTGGAACAGTTCGAAGACGCAGAAGCAGACTGGCGTCAATACGTTAACCAGCAGTTGGCCGGTGATTATCAAAACTTATTTTCATTAATCGATTACTGGCTGATGCTGAAAGCACCTGACTTTGACTGCATATATCACTGGCGCTTAGAGCAGGAAGAAGCTCTAGCCGCTCAGGTAAATACCGCCGAGCATGTCGCCATTATGGATGGACAAGATTTGGCTCGTTTTATCCAGTTTTATCAACGATTAACCGAACATTGCCTGCGCACATTACCGTCGCGAATGGACACCGTTCTGGAATTGAATTCACATCGACAGATCATTGCTATGCATCAACCCAATCAGCCACACATGCCAGTCGCTAGCGACTTACTGATTTTTACCGATTTGGATGGCAGTCTGCTGGATCACCATAATTACCGGCATGATCAAGCCGACGAGCTACTGACTCAACTGACAGACGCTGCGATTCCGGTCATTCCGGTCAGTAGTAAAACCCGCTCAGAAATCGAAAGCTTAAGGCATTCTCTGAAGAATGCAGAGCCATTTATTTGCGAAAATGGTGCCGCAATTTGTATACCAGTTGGCTACTTTGCTGACCAGCCGGCAGAGACTGTTATCGATCGGCAGTATTGGCTGAAAACCTTTGTCAAACCACGCCAACACTGGCTAAATATTATCAGTGCTTTAAAGCCACAGTTTGGGACCGACTTCACCAGTTTTGCTGATGCCGGTATTGACGGCATTATCGCGATGACCGGACTCGATGTGCATGCAGCAGCCCGCGCCGCCCATCGCGAATATGGTGAAGCAATTGCCTGGCATGGCAGTCCGGCCAGACAAAAATTATTTATAAAGGCACTGCAAAAAGCCGGCGCGCAAGTGTTGCAAGGCGGCCGGTTTCTGCATGTTTCCGGTGCCTGCGATAAAGGTCAGGCACTTCAGTGGCTAACGCAACAATACCAGACTTTTTATCCACAAAAAAAATGGCGGACATTAGCCATTGGTGACAGTGATAACGATATTGCCATGTTGCAACAGGCTGATTTGGCCTTGCTCATCCCTTCTCCGGTGCATGGCCTGCCAACATTAAAACAACGTGCAGGCACGTATATTGCCCCTCATACCGGACCACGTGGTTGGGCCGCCGGCGTGCAAGCAATCCTCAATCGCAAACAGCAGCTTGGCACTCTGCCACTACAGGAGTATGTACATGGCTGATTTCCATCAAAACGGCATTATCACAACTTTGCACAATCTGACCCATCGCCATTTGGCGGACTTAGAGCATGATTTGCTGGGATTCAGCCAGCAGCGCCCGATGGGTTTACTGCTGCCTTCACTTTATTCAGAGCTGGAGGGATCTGCTTTGCCTGATATCGTCCAGCAGCTGAAAACGGTGCCATATTTATCAGAGATTGTTATTGGTCTGGATAGAGCGGATGCTAAACAATATGGTAAGGCACTGGAATTTTTTAAGTCACTGCCGCAACATCACAGAGTGCTTTGGCAGGACGGCCCCAGACTAAGGGCAATTGATGCCGAATTACAGGCATTGGGTCTCGCCCCACAACAACCCGGCAAAGGCAGGAATGTATGGTATTGCATGGGTTATATTTTAGCCTCGGGCCGCGCCGAGTCAGTGGCTTTGCATGATTGCGATATCGTTACTTATTCGACCGAAATGCTGGCTCGGCTGATTTATCCGGTGGCCAATCCATTATTTAATTATGAATTCTGTAAAGGATTTTATGCCAGGGTAGCCGGTGGCCGTCTCAATGGCAGGGTCAACCGTTTATTGATTACCCCACTTTTGCGCGCCCTGAAAACGGTCATGGGGCCCAGCGATTACCTTGATTACATGGACAGCTTCCGTTATTCCCTTGCTGGCGAATTTTCATTCAGGCGGGATGTACTTAACGATCTTCGCATTCCAAGTGATTGGGGGCTGGAAATCGGCGTTTTGTCCGAGATGCATCGAAATTATGCCAATAACCGTTTATGTCAGGTGGATATTGCAGATATATATGATCATAAACATCAGGATTTATCGGCTGATGATCAGCAAGGTGGCTTGTCGAAAATGTCGATTGATATTGCCAAAGCGCTGTTTCGTAAACTGGCCACCAAAGGCACGGTATTCAGCCCGGAACATTTTCGCAGTATTAAAGCAACTTACTATCGAATCGCCCTCGATTTTGTCGAAACCTACCGTAATGATGCGCTGATGAATGGCCTGCAGTTTGATATTCATCAGGAGGAAGCCTCCGTAGAAATGTTTGCTCGCAATATTATGGACGCCGGTCAGGTTTTTCTGGAAAACCCTATGGAAACCCCGTTTATTCCCAGCTGGAACCGGGTGCAAAGTGCCCTGCCGAATATTTTTCAACGGCTTTACGACGCTGTTGAGGCTGATCATCAGGAATTCACCCAGGCGGGCGCATGAATACTGCAACCGAAGCAGTGCCGCTGCAACACAATGTTAAACATCACTTAGATGTGATTTATGGCGATTTATACGATATCGACAGCCGACAACTGCTGGCTGCCGAACTGCTTGAATTGAT
>JBFJJO010000054.1:0-13919 GCA_041612215.1 Methylophaga sp. | reverse complement strand
GCGGCACCGCAAATCAGTCCGTTTTCTATCGGCTTTCCGATGAGCATTATTCTGGGCTTTGTCATTATGCTGTTCACCCTGCCGCTGGTCGGCCAGCATCTGATTGATCTGTCAGATGAAATGCTGCAAATGACTCGACTTTTGGTACAAGGCAATGGCTGAACAAGATAGCGCCCAAGAAAAGACCGAAGAACCCTCCGCCAAGCGCCTGCAAGAGGCGCGCGAGAAAGGCCAGGTACCGCGATCGCAGGAACTGAATACAGTAATGGTATTACTGGCCAGTGCTGCGGCAATGTTTGTGGTCGGCGAAGGTCTGATTCAAAGCTTGGCTGATGTCATGAAGCTCGGTATGTCATTTGATCGCAATGATCTTTTTGATGTCGGCGCTATGCTTGATTCGTTTTGGAAAGGCGTCGAAATCATGGCCTGGGACTTGATGTTGTTTCTCGCTGTGACCGTAATTGCCGCACTGTCAGCACCCGCTTTGATTGGCGGCTGGAATTTTTCAGCGCAGGCAATGGGCATAAAACCAGAAAAACTCAGCCCGCTGAAAGGTCTAAAACGCATTTTTGGCCCGCAGGGGTTAGTTGAACTTGGCAAAGCGCTCGGTAAATTTTTGCTGGTCGGTTTTTTCGGGACGGTGATTTTGTGGGGACTGCGTGACCAATTATTGACGCTGGGTCAGCAGGAAGTGATTCCGGCAATGGCCGAACTGGGTTATATCGTGCTCTGGGGTTTTTTGGCGATTTGTGCCAGCCTGATTTTGATTGTCTTGATCGATGTGCCGTTCCAGAAGTGGAATCACAACCGGCAATTAAAAATGACTAAGCAGGAAGTCAAAGACGAACACAAAGAAACCGACGGTAGCCCTGAAGTCAAAGGCCGGATCCGACGGATGCAGATCCAGTTGTCTCAAGCTCGCATGATGCAAGATGTGCCTAAGGCTGACGTCATTATTACCAACCCAACCCACTATGCTGTAGCCCTGCGTTATGACCAAAGCAAATCCGGTGCGCCGGTCATGGTTGCCAAAGGTGCTGACTTAATAGCTCAGCAAATTCGTATGGTTGGTCAACATCATGATGTGCCGCAATTATCGGCACCACCACTGGCCCGGGCGATTTTTTATAACACTGAAATCGGCGAAGAGATCCCAGCTGGTCTGTATATTGCAGTAGCGCAGGTACTGGCCTTTGTATTCCAGCTGCGTCGTTATCGCAACCGTGGTGGTAATAAACCGCATCTGAATACGGAGGATTTGCCAATACCTGACGAATTCAGACGAGACGAATAGTAAATGGAAAATGTCGCCATGTCCCGCCGCTTCGGCACGATGCTCAGCGGCCACGCCGCCGCACCTGTTTTACTGGTGGCCTTACTGGCCATGGTGGTTATCCCACTCCCCGCATTTTTGCTGGACTTGTTATTTACCTTTAATATCGCCTTGTCGCTGGTCATCGTGCTGGCCAGTGTCTACGTTTTGAAACCGCTGCATTTTGCAGCTTTCCCCAGCATTTTGTTGATCGCAACCTTGCTGCGCTTAGCCCTGAACGTTGCCTCCACGCGGATCATTTTGCTCGAGGGTCACAGCGGCACCGCATCTGCTGGTCAGGTTATTGAAGCTTTTGGTGAATTTGTTATTGGCGGTAATTACGCTGTAGGTCTGGTGGTATTTGCGATTCTGGTGATTATCAACTTTGTCGTCGTCACCAAAGGTGCCACCCGGATCGCTGAAGTCAGCGCCCGCTTCACCTTAGATTCGATGCCCGGTAAACAAATGGCTATTGATGCGGATTTGAACGCAGGCCTGATTACCCAGGATGAAGCCCGCCTGCGCCGTGAAGAAATTATGCAGGAATCTGATTTCTATGGCTCCATGGATGGTGCCAGTAAATTTGTCCGTGGTGACGCGATCGCCGGTATTTTGATTCTGTTCATTAATATCATCGGCGGTTTGATTATCGGGACGCTGCAGCACAGTCTGAGTTTTGGCGAAGCCGCACATAATTACACCCTGCTGACCATCGGTGACGGTCTGGTCGCTCAAATTCCGTCACTACTGCTCGCTGCAGCGGCCGGTTTACTGGTGACCCGTTCGACCTCCGAACAAGACATGGGCAAACAAATCTTCGGTCAGCTATTCAAAGAACCGAAAACCTTGTACATCACCTCCGGCATTATCGGCGGCCTGGGTATTATTCCCGGTATGCCGAATGTGCCTTTTTTGCTGCTGGCCGGTGCCGGTGGTGGCAGTGCATGGCTGATGTCGCAACGTCAAAAAGTCGCCGCAATTGAAGACGCACCTAAACCACAAGCGGAAACACCGCAGGCACAACGCGAGCTCAGTTGGGATGATTTAAGCCCGGTGGATCCGATTGGTCTGGAAGTTGGCTACCGGCTAATTCCACTGGTCGATAAAAACCAGGGTGGTCAATTGATGACCCGCATCAAAGGCATCCGTAAAAAAATCTCTCAGGAAATGGGATTTTTAATCCCGCCGGTACATATTCGTGACAATCTTGACCTCGCTCCAACCGCCTATCACATCACGTTATTTGGGGTGACCTTTGGCGAAGCTGAAGTGTATCCGGACCGGATGCTGGCGATTAACCCAGGCCAGGTATTCGGTCAGCTTGAGGGGATTCGCACCCAAGATCCGGCATTTGGTCTGGAAGCCATCTGGATTGAGCCTTCACAGCGGGAAAGCGCGCAGGCACAGGGTTATACCGTGGTTGATGTTGATACCGTCGTCGCCACCCATTTAAGCAAGATTTTGCAAAACCATGCACATGATTTGCTGGGCCGCGAAGAAGTTCAGCACCTGCTCGACAACCTGTCGAAAATTGCACCGAAACTGGTTGAAGGGTTGGTGCCTGACACCGTACCGCTGGGTACCGTGCAAAAAGTGCTGCAAAACTTGTTACAAGAAAATATTCCGATCCGTGATATACGCACTATTACCGAGGCGATTACCGAACAAGCAGCGCGTAATCCTGAGCCAGAAGCCATCACCGCTGCGGTGCGGATGTCATTGGCTCACTCGATTGTCCAGCATATTAATGGCACCAAATCAGATCTGCCGATCATAACGCTGGATCCTGAGCTGGAACAGATATTGCTAAAAACATTGCAAGCATCCGGCGAAGGTGGGGCAAGTTTGGAACCTGGTCTCGCAGAAAACATGCACCGTAATTTGCAAGAAGCGTCACAACGTCAGGAAATGGCTGGCGAAGCGGCAATTCTGGTGGTACAGGCGGGATTACGCGGTTGGATTTCGCGGTTTATCCGCCATGCTATTCCCGGTTTACATGTGCTTTCGTATAACGAGATTCCGGATGACAAACAGATCCGTATTGTCGCCAATGTTGGCCGCTAGAGAGGTTAGGCTATGAAAATAAAACGATTCCAGGCAGCAGATGTGCGTCAGGCGATTCGTGAAGTCCGCGAAGTGCTTGGCCCGGATGCAGTGATTCTGTCAAACACACGTGTGGATGGCGGTGTGGAAATTGTCGCGGCCACCGATTATGACGAATCACAATTTCGTCGTCAGTCGCCACCACCCAGACAGCGGCAGGATGTGCCCAGTGTCGAAATCGAACCTGAACCAGTGCAATCCCAGGTCAGCACGCCACGTCAGGAAAATATCTGGTCTCAGGAACCAACTTTAGTCCAAATGCGCAAAGAAATTGCCGGTCTGCGCGATATGCTGCAAAACCAGTTATCGGATCTGACCTGGAAAGACATGGCCCGGCAAAGCCCGACCCAAATGCAATTACTCAAACGACATTTGCATATGGGCACCGATGTCGAGCTGGCTAAACAACTGGTCACTCAGGCAGCCGGTATTGATGATCTTGAAACTGCCTGGCGACAATCACTGGGACGATTGGCTGCACAAATTCCGTTGCAACCCCAAGATATGATGGAACATGGCGGTATTACCGCTTTGGTGGGCCCGACCGGCGTTGGTAAAACCACAACCATCGCCAAAATTGCCGCCCGCTGCGCGCTGAAACACGGCGCCAAAAATGTGGCATTGATCACCACCGATTGTTATCGCATCGGCGGCCAGGAACAATTGCGTACCTACGCGCGTATTCTTGGCGTGCCTGTACGTGTCGCCCGCAATCATCAAGAACTGGCTACCGCATTGAGTGACCTGCTTGATCGACGTTATATTCTGATTGATACTGCAGGGATGAATCCGCGCGATATGCGTCTCACGGAAAAATTTGCCATGTTGCAACAACAGTCTGTGCGAATCCGGACTTTGTTAACGCTATCGGCTACCACCCAAAACAGCGCGCTCAATGATATGATTGCCGCGTTTTCACATTTAAATTTAGATGGCTGTATTTTGACCAAAACTGATGAAGCCGGCAGCCTTGGCGGTGCTGTTTCTGCGATGATCCGTTATCAGCTACCCTTGGCCTATGTGTGTAATGGGCAGCAGGTACCGGAGGACTTGTCTCTGGCCAGGCCTAACAGCTTGGTTAATCAGGCCAGCGAACTGATGCAATCAGCCCAACACAACCCGGACCCGCATACCGTGTCCAGTTACGGAGGTTTTGCCGCTTATGGCTGAAACATCGCAAGATCAGGCCGCTGGTCTGCGCCAAATGCAACAAGCATCACGACCGGTTAAGGTCATTGCTATTGCCAGTGGTAAAGGTGGCGTCGGTAAGACCAATGTCACCGTGAATATTGGCGTAGCGCTGGCATTACAGGGAAAACAGGTGGTGTTACTGGATGCCGATTTGGGGCTTGCCAATATTGATGTGATGCTGGGCCTGCATCCGCAGTTTAATCTGCTGCATGTGCTGGAAGGCACCAAAACACTTCGAGAAATACTGGTTGAGGGGCCGGCTGGCATGCAAATTATTCCCGCTGCCTCCGGCGTCAAAAAAATGGCCGAACTCAGTCCCGCCGAACATGCCGGCATGATTCAGGCATTTAGTGAGCTTGAGCAACATATTGATGTGTTGTTAATTGATAGCGCCGCGGGTATTGCTGACAGTGTCATCAGTTTCAGTCGTGCTGCCCAGGAAGTCATTGTAGTGGTCTGTGATGAGCCTGCTTCAATAACCGATGCCTATGCCCTTATTAAATTGCTCAGTCGTGAGCATGGTGTGCAACGGTTTCATATTATTGCCAATATGAGTCGAAATGTGCAGGAAGGCCGCGAACTGTTTGATAAAATTGCTATGGTTTGTGATCGTTTTTTGGAGGTCACACTCGACTTTATGGGTATCGTGCCGTTTGATGAAGATCTGCGCCGCGCCGTCAAAAAACAGCGCAGTGTTGTTGATTATGTGCCACGCAGTAAATCCGCTGCGGCGTTTGCCCATCTGGCCAAAAAAATCGAATTCTGGCCTGTCCGAAAAGCGCCGAGTGGCCATATGGAATTTTTCGTTGAACGGCTGATCCGTGCCAGTATGGATGCCATGTAAAACATGATGAGCGTATCAATCTACCAGCAACATACTGCCGGCCTTACCCAGGCTGAATTGGTTCAGCAACATGGTGGACTGGTGAAACGTATCGCTTACCATTTAATAGCCCGTTTACCGCACACTGTTGATGTCGATGATCTGATTCAAGCCGGTATGATTGGTTTGCTGGATGCCTCCCAACAATATAATGCCAGTCAGGGTGCCAGCTTTGAAACCTACGCCGGGATACGTATTCGTGGCTCAATGCTTGATGAAATCCGTCGCAATGACTGGGCTCCGCGTTCTGTACATCGCAAAGCCCGGGAACTTGCAGCAGTCATGCAACAATTGGAACAGCAATTTGGACGGCCAGCTAATGACACAGAAATTGCCAAAGCACTGGGCATGGATTTGGATGAATATCATCAACAATTACAGGCATCATCAGGGCATCAGGTATTCAGCATTGATGAACTGACCGATCATCAGCTGGCCGATACGGAAGGTCTCGGTAACTTGCCCGATTCCCCCGAAGCCAATACTGAAAATACTGGCTTTCAACAAGCACTGGCGCAGGCAATTGATACGCTACCAGAGCGCGAACGGCTGCTGATGAGCCTGTATTATAATGATGAGTTGAATTTAAAAGAAATTGGCGAAGTGCTCGGTGTTAGCGAATCGCGGGTCAGTCAAATCCACAGTCAGACTGTGGTCAGGCTACGCGGTAAACTTCGCGACTGGATACAGTGATCTTGGGAGAAAGATTTTGGATAAGAATATGAAGATCCTTATTGTGGATGACTTTTCCACAATGCGACGGATTATCAAAAACCAGCTGCGGGATCTGGGGTTTAATAACACGCTGGAAGCAGACGATGGTCTGACTGCCCTGCCTATTTTGCAAGCCGGTGGCATTGATTTTTTGATCACCGATTGGAATATGCCAGGCATGCAGGGTATCGATCTGCTGAAAAAAGTGCGTGCTGATGAAAAATTAGTAAGCCTTCCGGTATTAATGGTGACCGCGGAAACCAAACGCGAGCAGATCATTGAAGCCGCCCAGGCCGGTGTCAACGGCTACATCGTCAAACCGTTTACCGCCGCCACATTGAAAGAAAAAATCGAAAAGATATTCGAACGAATCAATACCCAATAAGCCAGCCTCAAGGTGATGTATGCAAGCAGACTCTAAAGCGGCTCAAATCGGAGCCGCCCGCGCCTTGTTGGCCGCACTCGAGCAAGATGACGATATCACTGTCAAACAGCAACTTGCCAAGTTAAGTGAAAGCCGGGAAAACGAGCTATTTCAGGAAATTGGCAAACTGACGCGTGAACTGCATGAAGCACTCAACAATTTTCAAGTCGACAGCCGATTGGTTGATTTGACGCACAAAGACATGCCCGACACCCGTGAACGTCTCAATTACGTTATCGACACCACCGAAGCCGCCGCCCACAAAACATTGGGATTTATCGACGAAACCCTGCCGCTCGCTAATGAATTACAGGAAACGGCCGCTAAACTAGATGCAAGCTGGCACCGTTTTCGCAACCGGGAAATGTCCGTCGAGGAATTTCGCGAGTTAAGCCGTGAAATCGAAGCCTACTTGCCGTCAGTCAGCACGCATGCCCGGCAGATCCACCATAATCTGTCAGAAGTGACGCTGGCACAGGGTTTTCAGGATTTAACCGGCCAGGTATTACGCCAAGTTATTGGTCTGGTGGAAGAAGTTGAGGATAATCTGGTTCGTCTGGTTAAACTAGCAGGCCAGCCAAATCCCAACAGCAAACCAGCCGAAGTTGATCCTTTGAAAGCTGAAGGACCACAAATGAATGCCAATAAAAAGGCCAATGTGGTGAACAACCAGAATGATGTTGACGACTTGTTATCGAGTCTCGGCTTCTAAAGGAAAGCAACTATGGCGCTGGATACTGATGACGAAATTCTCCAGGACTTTATGGTCGAGGCAGAAGAAATTCTCGACGGCCTTAATGAACAATTGGTAGCGCTGGAATCACGGCCGCAGGACAGTGACCTGCTCAATTCTATTTTCCGCGGTTTTCATACCATAAAAGGCGGTGCTGGCTTTTTAAGCCTGGATGCGATGGTAGCCTTATGTCACAAAGGTGAAGACGTTTTTAATCTGTTGCGCCAGGGTGAGCGGCAAGTTGATGCCGACATGATGGATACCTTCTTAAAAGTGCTCGACAGCTTAAATGCCATGTTTTCTGAATTGAAAAGCGGCGAATATCCCCAGTCTGCTGACCCGGCAATTCTGAGCCAATTGGCTGCATATCTGGAGGCTGATGCCGCCCCGGCACCTGAGCCAGAACCGGTTTTACAAGCGCCTGCCGAAACGGACCGTAACGGCGATGATGATATTACCGATGATGAATTTGAAGCCTTGCTTGATCAATTACATGGTAATGCCGCCCCGGGTATGAAAAATCCATCGCCAGTCCCTGAGCCAACGGCCAAAGTAGCGGCTGATGATGAAATGACCGAGGCAGAATTTGAGGCGTTACTCGATGAACTTCAGGGCAAGAAACAAACACCCGCTTCTAAAACTGCCGCACCGGCCAAACCAGAAACTATAAATGCGGTTGACAGTCCGCCACCCGCGGTAGAAAAATCAGTGGACAGTAGCAATTCGGATAAATCTCCTGCGCCTGTCAAATCCTCACCACCAACGGCCGAAACCAGCGTTCGCGTCGATACCGCTCGACTCGATGAAATCATGAACATGGTCGGCGAATTGGTGTTGGTGCGTAATCGTATCAACACGTTGGAAGCCGCTTTTGAAAATGAAGAAATGGCCAAAGCGGTAAATAATCTCGCCGTAGTCACGGCAGATCTACAGACCGCCGTCATGAAAACCCGCATGCAGCCGATTAAAAAAGTTTTTGGCCGCTTCCCTCGCGTGGTTCGCGATCTGGCACGTAGTCTGAAAAAAGATATCAATCTTGAACTACGCGGTGAAGAAACTGACTTAGATAAAAACCTGGTCGAAGCATTGGCCGATCCGTTGGTGCATCTGGTGCGTAATGCTGTTGATCATGGCGTCGAAATGCCCGATATCCGTGAAGCTGCCGGTAAACCACGCACTGGCAACATTGTGTTGGCTGCCACTCAGGAAGGTGATCATATTCTGCTGACCATCGCCGATGATGGTGCCGGTATGAATCCGGAGGTATTGCGCCGCAAAGCCGTTGAAAAAGGCATGATGGATGAAGAAGCGGCTTCCCGGCTAACCGAATCGGAATGTTTTGCACTGATTTTCGCACCGGGTTTTTCGATGAAGCAGGAAATTTCCGATATTTCCGGCCGTGGTGTGGGCATGGATGTGGTTAAAACCAGCATCAACAAATTAAATGGTGTTATCGATATTCAGTCAGAGCTTGGCAAAGGCACAACGTTATCCATCAAAGTGCCACTGACTTTGGCCATTATGCCAACCCTGATGGTGATGCTTGGCGATCAAATCTTTGCGTTCCCATTGGTCAGTGTCAATGAGATTTTTAATCTGGATTTGCGCAAAACCAATACTGTTGATGGTCAGCAAACCGTACTGGTACGTAACAAGGCATTGCCCTTATTTTATTTACGTAAATGGCTGACCAGTCATTTTGACGACGCGGCGAAGCCGGCCACTGAACATGTGGTGATCGTCAATGTCGGCACCCGTAAAGTTGGCTTTGTAGTCGATCAGTTAATCGGTCAGGAAGAAGTCGTGATTAAACCACTTGGTGCATTGCTGCATGGCACCAAAGGCTTAGCCGGGGCAACCATTACCGGTGATGGCCGGATTGCGCTGATACTTGATTTTCCGGAATTGATGGCGGCCTATGCGCATCGTAGTTTTTAAGGGATAGCGTGACTGTCAAAGTTCTCATTGTTGATGATTCTGCTTTTTTTCGTCGCCGTCTGACGGAAATCATCAATGCCGATTCGCGGCTGGAAGTGATTGCCACGGCAGCGGATGGCCAACAAGCTGTCAATCTGGTCAGCCTTCACCGTCCCGATGTAATCACCATGGATCTGGAAATGCCGGTCATGGATGGTATTGCGGCTGTCCGTCAGATCATGCGCCGCCGCCCTACCCCGGTGCTGATGCTGTCAACCTGGACTACTGAGGGTGCCAAAGCAACTTTAGATGCGCTGGAAGCCGGTGCCATGGATTTCTTGCCCAAACGTTTTGAAGATTTAACCGATGATCGGCAAAAACTCTGCGAACGGATTTATTTTCTGGCCACCAATGCCCGCCCGCATGCAACGCCGCTGCAATCCAACAATTTGCCATCAAGACAAATCAAAACGGACACCGGCAAAACACTGGATCTGGTCGTGATTGGCACCTCAACTGGCGGCCCCGTGGCCTTGCAGAAAGTCTTAACACAATTGCCGGCAAGCTTTCCCTATCCACTGATTTTATTGCAGCATATGCCGGCAACGTTCACACCCTCATTTGCTGAGCGTCTTAATAGCCAGTGCCACATTCGTGTTAAACAAGCTGACAATAATGATACGCTGCAAGCCGGTACCGCTTATCTGGCACCGGGCGGTAACCAACTCTTCGTAAAAGGACGGCCGGGTCGCTTATATCTGCATATTGAACGTGGTGATGAAACCGAAACCTACCGTCCCTGTATCGACATCACACTGAGTTCAATCAGTAAAATTTGTCCGGCAACAACCTTAACGATTATTCTCACCGGCATGGGCGCCGATGGCTGTGAAGGGTCAAAAAAAATGCATGCGCAGGGTGGTGCGGTCTGGGCTCAGGATCAGCAGAGCAGTACAATTTATGGCATGCCGATGGCAGTTGCCAAAGCCGGCGTAGTCGATAAGATTCTTGGCCTGAGTGACATTGGCCCTCAACTGGCGGCACTGTAATTAAAATGGATATTCTCAGTATTCTTGGCATTTTGTTGGGTTTTGGCGCCATCGTCGTCGGTCAGCATCTGGAAGGCGGTCATCTTGAAACCATTCTCAATGCTGTCGCCCTGCTGATTGTATTAGGCGGCACGGTCGGTGCAGTCATGCTGCAAACACCGATGAATACGTTTATCAGGGCAATGAAAATCACCGTTTGGGTATTTAAGCCTCCCACGCTGTCAGCAGATATCCAGCTTGCCAAGATTCTGGAATGGAATCTGGTGGCGCGTCGTGAAGGCTTGCTCAAACTGGAAAGTCTGGCGCTGGAAGAAAACGATTTGTTTACCCAAAAAGGCCTGCAACTGATTGCTGACGGTGCCGAGGGCGAGGTGATCCGTGAAATTCTTGAAACTGATTTGGATTTACTGGAAACCCGCGATTTAGCTGCTGCCAAAGTTTATGAAGCACTGGGCGGTTATGCGCCGACTATCGGTATTCTGGGCGCCGTTTTAGGCTTGATTCATGTCATGGGTAATCTTGCTGATCCGTCATCGCTGGGTTCAGGTATTGCCGTCGCTTTCGTAGCAACTATTTACGGTGTCGGTTTTGCCAATTTGTTGTTTTTACCAATAGGTAACAAACTGAAAACCATTGTCCAGCGGCGTTCACAACTGCAAATGATGTTGATTGATGGACTTATCAGCGTCGCTGATGGCGATAATCCGCGCAATATAGAGAGCCGCTTGCAGGCCTATCTGGGCTGATATGGCACGCCGTAAACGACACGAAGAACACGAAAACCACGAACGTTGGCTGGTCTCGTACGCCGATTTCATTACCCTGTTGTTTGCGTTTTTTGTGGTCATGTACGCGATTTCTTCCGTGAATGAAGGCAAATATCGTGTGCTTTCCGAAACTCTGGAAACGGTTTTCACCAAACCTAACCGCAGCGCCGAACCAATTCAGATCGGTGAACTAAGTCGGGGTGAGGGACCGCGGGTTGCTGCCCCCGGAACCCCGGAAATGCCCATTTTTGAGATTGAATTACCGGAAATCCCGCAGCAACCGCAGCTTGGCGAAGACAATAATCAGGATGACGGGCAACTTGATGTAAACACTCATGAGGATATCGAACAGCTTAATGAACAATTGAGCAGTGCCTTATCGGTATTGATTGAAAATGAAGATGTCATCATCAAACAAACCGAAGACTGGCTGGAGGTGGAAATTAAATCCAATTTTCTGTTTGGTAGTGGTGAGGCCCGTCTGGCCAGCGATGCGGTACCTGTGATTGGTCAGATTGCTGATGTGCTGGCGCCGGTGGCCAATCCGATTCAGGTTGAGGGCTTTACCGACAATATCCCGATCAGCACCCCACGCTTCCCCTCTAACTGGGAATTATCTGCTTCCCGGGCTGCCAGCGTCGTTAACTTAATGAGCCGTTTTGGCGTAGAACCAGAGCGGATGTCAGCAATTGGTTATGGTGAATTTAAACCGATTGCCGATAATGACACTGAAATCGGTCGGCAAAAAAACCGCCGGGTGGTTTTGGTGATTTTGGGTAGTCAGGATAGCCGCCGCACCCTTGAAGTGTTTGGCGATGATACCTCACCGCAGAATGATCTACTGACACCACTGATCGATGAATCCGCTGTCCCGGCTACAGATAACAGCAGCCCTCAATCATCTGATAATACCTCCAGCACACCATGATCGTCTGGGCTATTGCCAACCAAAAAGGTGGCGTTGGTAAAACCACCACCGTTATCAGTATGGCCAGTTTATTGGCGGCGCAGGGTCACAACACACTGGTGTTAGATATGGATCCACATGGCTCTTTAACCACCTACCTGGGTTACGATCCAGACACCATTGAAACCAGTATTTACACCCTGTTTCAAAAACTGGAAACCAATCCTAACAGCGCTATTTTGCAAACCTTAAAAAAAACCAAACTGCCGAACCTTTTTTTACTGCCGGCTGCCACCGCTATGGCAACGCTGGATCGGCAACTCGGTGTTCAAAGTGGCAAAGGCCTTGTCATCAAACAAACCCTGAAACATTTGC
Organism: Methylophaga sp.; assembly: GCA_041612215.1. Lineage (GTDB taxonomy): Bacteria > Pseudomonadota > Gammaproteobacteria > Nitrosococcales > Methylophagaceae > Methylophaga. The sequence goes on along the minus strand of JBFJJO010000054.1, from coordinate 1,544 downwards.
AGCAACGATTCGCTTACGTGCTGATTGATTGTCCGCCCATGCTGGGTGTACTGATGATTAATGCGCTGGCTGCCTGCAATAAACTGCTGATCCCGGTACAAACTGAGTTTCTGGCGCTCAAAGGCCTGGAAAAAATGTTGCGAACGCTGTCAATGATAAACCACTCCCGACAGCAAAAATTGCCGTATTTGATTGTGCCGACCATGTTTGATAAACGCACCCGCGCGGCCAATCAGAGCTTGTTACAGTTGCAAATGCAATATCCGGATGCTGTCTGGCCACAGAGTATTCCGGTTGACACCCAGTTCCGTGATGCCAGTAAAGCCGGTATACCGTTGCCAGTCTATTCGCCTGAAGCGCGGGGAAGCGAAGCTTACAGCAGTCTGCTGAAATTCCTGCAAAAAACCACCACGCCAGCCGCAAAACAAGCCTATGTCTGAGCAAAAGCCTTTGCTGGATCAACAAGATGCGCTGCAACAGTATCTGCAGGATATGCTCAATGAGGCTGCATTCCCAGCAGATCACAGCGAAGCATCAGATATTGTTATGCCACCAGATGCGCCCATCCTCAACCAGCATCGGGTAAAAATACCGTTTCAGGCACTGTTATTTGAGGTAAACGGCCTTTCATTGGCTTTGCCACTGGATCAATTGGATGGCATTGAAAAATGGCCTGCAACCACGCTGCCAAAAATTGCTGATAAATCACCGCACTATCTTGGCTTATTAAGCCGGCCAGGGTTGCATACCCAGATTGTGGATCCAGCTGCAGTCTTGCAAGCTGTACACTATGAACCGCAAACCCCACGTTATATTTTGTTGGTGGATAATAAACGCTGGGGACTCGCCGTCAGCAGCGTCAAAAAAATACTGACTATCGAAACCGATGACTGTAAATGGCGCCAACCCGGCCAACGGCCATGGTTTGCAGGCACCATATTATCCGGTTTAACACATATAGTGGATTTATCGGCTTTACTGAAAGCCTTATAAAGCCAAGCTGGCATAAAGTCTGCATTGATTACTTCCGGGTAACAATGTCATAAAATTGGCAGACAATCAGCGACTGATTGGCAAAGGACACAACTGATGAGCGAACAAGATAACGCGGCCACCGACCCGGTTTTGCAATGGGTCACCTATCATCTGGCCGATGAAATTTATGGCATTAATGTCATGCAAGTACAAGAAGTGCTGCGGTTGACAGAAATTGCACCGGTTCCCGGTGCCCCTAGCTATGTGATCGGCATCATCAACTTGCGCGGTAATGTGGTGACGGTTATTGATACCCGTCGGCGGTTTAATCTTCCCATTACCGAGCCTGATGACTCTTCACGGATTATTATTGTTGAAGTCTCCGGCAATGTAGTGGGCATGCTGGTCGACAAAGTGGCTGAAGTGGTTTATCTGCATCAGTCCGAAATCGATAGCGCGCCCAATGTCAGCAGTGATGACAGTTCACGCTTTATTCAGGGGGTATGCAGCCGTGATAAATCATTACTGATACTTGTTGATGTGAATAAATTACTCAGTGAAGATGAAAT
>JBFJJO010000053.1:0-14008 GCA_041612215.1 Methylophaga sp. | reverse complement strand
GCGCCTGGTTGGACAGTGATACCACTGCGGTATCGCCAGACAGTATCAAAGCGGTTACGGCAGCGGCAGGTAATGCCATAGCAGCTGTTGAAAGCGTGCTTAAAGGTGAGTCACAAAGTGCATTCGCCCTGGTTCGGCCGCCGGGTCATCATGCCGAACCCGTTCGGGCAAGAGGCTTTTGCCTGATAAATAACGTGGCGGTAGCTGCAGCACATGCACAGACAAAGCTTGGCTGCGATCGCATTTTGATAGTTGACTGGGATGCACATCACGGTAACGGTACGCAGGATATCTTCTGGGCTGATCCCGATGTGCTTTTCTTTGATACCCATTGTGCTGCGCCGTTTTATCCCGGCTCCGGTAATTTGGATGAAGTCGGCGCCGGTTTGGGAGAAGGCTACACCATCAATGTACCGTTGCCAGAGTCTGCCGGAGATATGGCCATTGAAAAAGCATTTCGGGAAATACTGATACCGGCCGCCAAGCACTTTAAGCCCGATCTGATATTAGTATCGGCAGGCTTCGATCCGCATCGCAATGATATGGCACTGAATCTGAGTTATGACGGTTTTAAAGTGATTACACGTATCGTCCAGGATATCGCAGATGAACACTGTAATGGCCGTTTAGTGCTGGTGTTGGAAGGCGGTTACAACCTGACGTCACTCGCCAACGGTGTGCATGCAGTACTGGAAGTGCTGGCCGGCGGCGATATACCGGAATTAAATCCAAACGGAGTCAAAGAAGTCGCGCAAGCTGCAGATTTTCATCGTTCCGCATTCACTGATGATGAATAAAGGGGTCGGTTTTAATGCTATTTACTCAGGTGGTTTTTTTATCGGACAAAAAATTGCTAATGAACTTAGCATAATGCCTTTAAACCAAACCGACGGAACAATAGCTGCAAAAATAAAAAACAGGGGCACAGACAACAACGCCAGTAGTGGTTGATAAACTGTTGTGAAGTCCGTTTCGATTCATCCCAAATTATGTTCGCAAATCAGGTTTGGATTAGAGCGGATTTTTAACGAATCTTCTTACCTTTTTCGGCATACATTTTTTTATCAGCCAATGCCAGAAGATCATCAATATTCACGTTTTTATCTACGGTAGTGTTAATAAAGCCAACACTGTAATCAAGATCGTAGCCGCGTGTAGCCTCTTTGTTATAATCGGTTAATTTGGCTCTAAAGCGTTCAATGGCTTGTTGAGTATCTTCGACATCCACATCTACCATGCAAACGGCAAATTCGTCACCACCTATCCGTCCAAATACATCTGATTCACGGAAAATTTCACGCATAATATTGGCAAAAACAACCAGTGCACGGTCACCCTCAGCATGGCCAAATGTGTCATTGATGGGTTTAAATTTATTCAAATCAAATAACAGAATTGAGGCTGATAAGCCTTTACGCCGGCAAATGTTCAAACTATGGTTCGTTAGATCAGTGAAGCCCCTGCGATTTGAGATTAGGGTCAACTCATCCAGTGTGGCCAACTGTAAAGCTGCAATTTCCTGTTCAGCCATCACACCGAGATCTTTTAATAGCTCTAAATCTTCAGCATCAAATTTTCTGGGGGCTGAATCGATGATACAGAGTGTCCCTAAAGCGCTGCCGCTATTCACTTTTAAAGGATAACCGGCATAAAATCGGATGTTTGGATCTTCGGTGACCAGAGGATTATCTTTAAAACGAAGATCATATATAGCGTCTTCAACAACAAAAACATCATTGCCTAAAATAGCGTGACCACAAAAGGAAATTTCACGTGACGTTTCATCTGGGATCTCGATCTCAGTCGATTTTGATTTAAACCACTGGCGATCATCATCAATCAAGCTTAATACAGAAATATCGACGCCAAACATACGTTTCGCCATGCGTGTCAGTCGATCAAACCGCTCCTCAGGTAAAGAGTCGAGCAGTTTCAATGCCCGGAGCTTTTCCAGTCGTAGTTTTTCATCTTCGGGGATCGATGGTGAGATCATATGCAGTGTGCTTCCTGTTATATAAAGTATAGTGCGTTATTTGTATGAGAAATGTAATGATTTAGCACTGCAATAAGCAAGCAAGCTGTTCACAAAACCAGAATAATCAAATTAAAACGGTTTTAATGAATAGGCAGCCGATTGTTATGGTTCTTCATCAAGGGATTCATAGCCTTCACGGTATTCGATGCCAGTGCCTTTTGGCTGTTTTTCCAGCACCATACTGTTGTTACCGATGGAGATTTTAAAACTGTCTTCAGTAACCGCTGATACCGAGTATTGCGTCAGATCAACGAACATCGCATTACCACTTAAACGGGTAATGCTGTCATCAATCTGGGAAAGATAGGTCATATCATCATCATAATACGTTACTAGCTCTGATTTGGTTTGCATACCTTCGACAGTTGGTGTGAAGGTCAGTGCAAAAACGAATTGGTCTTGTTGGCCGATCCAAGTGGAATTGGTTAGCATGCCATAATCAATGCCACGGGTCAGTGTGATTTCTCCAGCGGTTAGATTCCCGTTATCATTTACTTCCAGACTATCCGTTGCTAAGTCGGTTTCACCTGATAGCGTGATACGTTGTGCTCCACTGTCATATTGATATTCTGCGGTCGCGACAGCTTCGCCACCTTTCTCAATCTCCACCTTGCCTTCGGGCATAAACTGATAACTGGTCTGGCCATCCGGTGCTATAAATCTACCCTGAAAATCATCATTGCTACCACAAGCCATCAGCAAAAATGGCAGGATAAAGGCAAACAGCCATGCAAATCTTTTCATTGAATTGGGTTTCCTCAGTCAGGACATAATCAGCGCACAACAGAAGAAGGATGATACCTTGAAACCATTGCCGAACAAAATCGACAGCAAAGCTTCAAAGTGATGATTGGCTGGCATCTAAACGACAATTTACAGATTTAATTGCAGCATTATTGGCTTCGGATTGTGTGGCAAAATTAAAGGTGACAGGCATTTCAAACTGCATATTACTGTTGCCGGCCAGAGTAATTTCTTGTTCGGCACGCTGCTGAACGGTATCCCGGATGCCCATTACACTTTTAAGATAATTCAGTGTTACCGTACAGTTAACATTAGCTTCAATATTATCCGGTAAATTATTGGTCACTTGGTAAGTGACATTGGTAACACAACTGCTCAAATATTGCGTTGTGGATGATTTACTGCACTGCAGCGCCATATTTTCGACCATAACCGTTGCATCCGCCGATGCAGTATTAGTAAAAACCAGCGTTAAGATCAGCGTTAAGACTTTCAACATCATCAACCCATTTTAGCTATATAAAAAAAGTGCAGGTTGGCCAAGTTAATAGCGAAACCCAATAAAATAAAACCTACAAACGAACGCTCACCCTAAAGCACATTATTTTCTTCATCCCTTTCCCGGTCAGCAGCGAGCATATCTGCACGGATATCCAGTTAATGCTCGAATACCTTCAGTTGACGGGCTTATCAATATAGTCATGTTTGACCAGAACGAAATATATTTAATCTACAAGCCAGGCACAACTAAATTCATCACGGATCTGTTGTATCCAATAACGGTTTTGGAAGGTAGTGAATTTCAATTTATGACGACGTGCAGCATCGATTCATTCGACAGATTTAATGCCAAGTGAAAAGTGCGGTTTGACCAGTCACGAGCGTGCCACAAAAAACTGCGTCATTTTCAGGCAACACGCTATTAACATACAAATGATCCGACAACACAATCACCACATCAATATCAAAAGGATGGAGAATTTTTACCATTTGGATTGCCTTTTTTAAACTGTCCGCGGAATCAGCATAAAACAAGGGAAATTAAGACGTCATCAGGAATATGAAAGTCTTAATACTGAGAAGTGTTAGGGCTTTTGTGTAGGTCTACTAATCACACAATTCATAATCCTATATTTTTATTGCATTAAGCATATGACCTATGTATATTGGCGGCCGCTTAATGATGGGATTTCTATTTACGTAAGTTTAAAGGCGGGTTTATGGAGAATCTGTTTAATAATAATTAACATAATAGGGTTTATGTGTAAATGTCCTACACTATTGGAAATGCAGCAGGTGCTGTTTGGAATTATTTAAATGAAAACGGTGAAACAACAGCAACGAAGATTGCCAAAGAAACTGGGTTGGACACTAAGTTAGTACAGCGTGCCATCGGCTGGCTATCGGCTGAAGATAAATTGACGTTTAACCAAAAAGGTCGTTCAGAAGTTATTTCACTCAAAGCATGTGTTTAAAGCGTACTAAATCACACTATTCAGTATTTTACAACATCTGAAAATTAAGAGTCAGTTATAACATAGATATATATTGATAGAGCTATATTAAAAAATGCATACAGAACATATTTCAAAGCTAATCATTGACACCAGTCAAAATGAGAGAATTGATATGCATGAAAGATTTGGCAGAAAAGCGAGGCGAATGTCTGGAATGGCTGCTTCTTTACTACGGGCATGAACTTTTCAAGATACTCAAAACAGAAAGCTAGATTAAAAGTGGAATCATACTAAGAGGATAATAGTCGCTAACTTTTAATCCCAATATTCTCTTTATATGCCATCTGCCTAGAGAAGTCTTTTATTATTCCAGATGCAGCCATTGTCTTTGGTATCAATACTTTAATTTATGAAGATGTTGTCAGCTCATTTATTCCCGTCAACGCTCAGCCTTTGTAGCCAAATAACTGCTGATCTTTGATTTTCTCTGCCACTACGTCCGGTACCAAATTTTCCCAGCCAATTCCGTTTCTGGAAATCATTTCTAATACGTCAGGCGAGAAGATGTGCAGATAATCCTCATTGAACTCTTCAATCTGTTCAATGTGATTACCTTGTTTCAGATACTCATACAGATACTTTTGTTTGTCATCAACTATGAGGTTGTCCACTTTAAATAATCTATTGGTTGCAGAATCTTTATAAGGGTAAATGTAAAGCTTAACGTTATTTTTGAACAAACGGCCAAAGCCTTCCAGAATGCCGCCATGCAAAGTGTTGTAATACTGATCGTTGAATAGCTCAATCAAACTATGCGCGCCCAATGTCAGGCCAATCCGGCGATTAGTGTACCGGGATAAATAAGTCACCAAGCGGTAATACTCAGGATAGTCAGAAATCATCACAGTATGACCTGTCGCCTCCAGCACATCCGCACGACTGATAAAATCTTCAAGGTCGATGCCATCATTACTACCGCGTAAGTTATGCATGGTGATTTCCATAATAGAAATCGTTTCTTCAGGCGCTGAGCTATCCTCGGCTTCAAACTGCTTACGCGCTGCATTCAGCATATCAATGTTGACGTGTGTGACGGGGCGGAAGCGACCTCTTTCAACCAGCACGTTTTTCTTACGCAAATGTTCTGAAGGTTGCAGTACCTGACCATCAGCTGAAAACATCGCTGCATCACTCAGACCCAGCTGCACCAGCCTCAAGCTGACAACACGTTTATCAACATGAATGAACGCATCACCATGTAAATCGACCATATCGACTTCAATACGATCAGTTGTGAGATTATCTAGCAGTGATTTCACCAGCAAGTCTGGATTATGGCTCAGGTGAAAAGCACCATAAATCAGGTTAACGCCGATGATGCCGAGGGCTTCTTGTTGCAACGAGTTTTCATGATCCAGCATCCTGACATGCAGAATGATTTCACTTGGTGAGGCGAGTGGCGAAGTCTGGAAGCGAATACCCAGCCAGCCATGACACTCATTAGTACCGTGATAGTTACGTGCTGAAACGGTGTTGGCAAAAGCAAAAAAGGCGGTGGTATCTCCTCGTTGTTCATTTAAACAGTCCACCGTTGTTCTGTATTCGTGATCAAGCATGCCTTCCAGGCGCTCGCGGGAGACATAGCGTGAGGCTTTGCCATAAATATCATCACTGATCTTCATGTCGTATGCTGAGATGCTTTTGGCTATAGTGCCAGCTGCACCCCCGACCCGGAAGAACCAGCGAACCACTTCCTGACCCGCGCCAATTTCAGCAAAAGAACCGTAGCGGATAGCATCAAGGTTTACTTCAAGTGCCTTAACACCTGTTGTTAAGATTTTATTTTCCATAGCCTCTCAAAAATTTCATACTGGGTTATGACGGTATTGTCTGGTCAATTTAGATGATAGTTACATTGCCAATGTAGTTTGATTGTAACGTCTTTAATCAGGAAGAAACCATTGGTTGTTATAGTTTTGAAAGGGGGGGGATGGGTTTAAGGTAACGATTTTAAGGGTGCCTAACTGTGTTAACTGTTGAATTAACAGAGTGGAAATTCAAGCTCAACATAGTGCTGTTGATAGACGACCTCAATACGGAGCCGATCACCGGATTCGGCGTACTGCAAAGGATCGGTAACATCATTTATCCATTGTTCTGCCTGTTTTTCAGGCACGTAGCTACATACATCACCAATTGACCAATGAAAATATACTTCATTACGTTTCTTTTGAACCAGAAGCTGTTTATCTGAGGTTTCTGGAATCGGGATATAAGAACTGAAAATCTCCAGCCCACCTTGCTGCTCAGGATCGGCAGTAAAATACTCCAGTGAAATATCCCAGCCACGCACCAATCCTTGTTCTGAATCGCCTCGTTCAATGCTAAAGCCATACATGGCAAGGATGTCTTCTTTTAATGTAGGTAATGTGCGTAACGCAGACTGGACGCCTTGAATGGCGGCTTTATTTTGCTGTGATAATCCATCAAACGTTAATAACCAATTGCCCAGCGCAATGGCTGCGTTGAGAATAGGCTTATGGGAATCACTAAGTTGAATATGAGCCATGATGCTACTTGGTTTCTTATTTAGGACTTAAGGCAAAAATCAAAGGTGTCTTACCCCTTTGCTCCCCAGAATGTAGCTTTTTTTGTTGAGCGTAAGGAATATCTATAAATAATTAGGGCGTTAAAAACTTGTTGATCTATTCAATACTTTAGCTTAGTGTTAATACACAACATACTTGTTCACTAACAATATCTTTTTACCAACCTTTATGGTCAAGTCTCCATTTCATTAGTGACGATTCAGTTTTGTCATTGAACACCTCTACCGAGGTCATATTACCTTCTAAAAATTGTGTCCGGAATCAGTGAACCAGTACAGCTTGAGTTTAAATAACTTGGAAGGTTTTATAGTTAAGCTGCACATCATCATCTTATGAGGTCAATGTTAAGCTCCGCGAGTGATAAATAGCTTTATGCCGTGTGATTTGCAATCATTATAACCAGAGTAGTAATGTTAGAAACAATTATTTCAAATGCGGTGAACACATAGCTAGGAAATCTTCTTCGGACGTTTTCTTATGAAAGTCGGCTTCTTTATTTAACTTATAAAAAATAAGTGATGCAAGAAAATATGGGGGTATAAATAATATGCAAATGGTCCAGTTGCTCTATTGTAGTAGGTCAATAAATGAAATTACTGACGCCGATATCGAATCAATTATAAATGCATCTCAAAAAAATAATGCTGCAAACAAAGTAACGGGTGCGCTATGTAACAATGAACAGTATTACCTTCAATTACTGGAGGGAGAATATAGGGCGGTAAATGACACTTACAACAAGATTGTTGTTGACCAAAGACACGAAAGTGTATCGCTGATATTATACTGTGATGCCGAATCTAGGTTATTCTCCGAGTGGTCAATGCTTCATATTCGTGATGGAGATTACATGAATGAATTAATCAGAAAATATGTTGAAGGTTCGTCGATGCTTGAGCTTGAACTTTTCGGGAGAGGCTGTCTTAAATTTTTAAGCGATAGAAGCAAAAATCTCCATTCATTTTAGCTTTAGTTTTTCAATGGCTGACTTAACATCAGAAGGTTTTCCTAATAAGAAGCCTTGTTGATATTTAATGCCAATTTGACTTACATAGTCACTTTGTTTTTGAGTTTCTACGCCTTCAGCAACTGATAAAAGACCAGACACATCTGCAAATTCCTTACTGGCTTTAAGCAGTCTATAAGAACGCTCATCTTCGCAAATTTTGTCAATAAGCGTTTTATCAAATTTAACGAGATCAAGAGGGAGACTTGCTAGATACTTCATCGAAGAGTAACCTGAACCAAAATCATCTAAAGCAATGCGGAATTTATGTGATTTGAACTTGTTCAGAATATCAATAAGTAAAGTGTCATCCTCAATGTAACTCTCCTCTGTAAGTTCGATAACAATTTTACTTGCATCTAACTTGTGATGTTTAACTTGTTCAAGTAAATAATCAACACTCTTAGAATCAAGCATTTGCCTAGGGCTAAAATTGATACTGACGAATACTGAATCATTTAGGTTGTGAAATGCTTTTAGGTCTTTAATTAGATTATCTATAACTTTTAGACCAACTTGAATAATAATACCCGTTTCTTCCGCAACACCAAGAAATTTTAATGGCGGGATAATTTCACCATCTATTTTCACCCAACGACAAAGTGCCTCAAATCCATGTACTTCATTGGTTTCAGAATCTACTAGGGGTTGATAATAATTGATTATTTCTTCGTTATTCAGAGCATCGTATAGGTTTTGCTCAATTGAGAGCCTTTCATGTGCTTGACTCATGAGGCTATCCGTCACAAATCGATAACTATTTCCACCATTGTTTTTAGCATCATACATAGCCATATCAGCAGAACGCATTAAAGAAGAACGATCTGATTTAGAAGACGAAATGGCTACCCCTACACTGGCATGCACTCGAAAGTTATAAAGTTCAAATGAAATGGGGGTTCTAAAGGCATTAACAATAACAGAAGCCATATGTTCGATTTCATCTGGGTTTTCACCTGGCATCAGCATTGTAAACTCATCACCACCTAATCTTGCTGCGAAGGAATCGTTAGTTTCAAGTGCTTGAAGTCTTTCGCCAATGATTTTCAGTACTTTGTCACCAACCTCATGTCCTAGCGAATCATTGATCGTTTTGAAACGATCACAATCAATAAATAGCAGAGCAAGTTTGCTATCTTGAGCAAGCTTCTTATCGAGATAATTACATACGTAAAAACGATTGGGAAGCCCTGTTAAAGTATCATATGAAACCAGTTTAGCTAGGTGCTTTTCATTCATGCGCAGCAAGTAACGAATAAAAATGGCGCGAATATTTTTAGCGTTCAAAACATCGTTTTTATCCCAGGGAGCAGCGGTATCTTTGGTTAATTCTTGCCACTCTTTGAATGAACGTCTTGCGTGTAGCCGTCCATCAGCTTCAGGAGAGTATTCCTGCTTGCGACCAGCCCAGCGAACTAATTGAGCTTTTTCGTAGCGGGTAAGCAAAATAAATGATGTGTTTTCTGAAGGCAGATTGATTAGCATCAGCCCAGAAATACGTTTATCTGTTTGAAATAAAGCTTGGCAATTTATAGAAAGATTATGTGAATAGTAGATATTCGATTTAAATAAACCGGCTTTCTTGAACTGCTCTAACATCAATGGGATGTCTTTATACAAAAGTCCTTTGCTTATAAGTTGTTTGTTGTTGATGTTAACAAAAAGCCCGTCAGCATCGAATACTTTGCATAACATCTCAGAAATCTCTTCAAAATCTGTATTTTTTTCATTATCGAAGAGGTACATACTGACTAAGCTTCGAATATCTTGATTACGCTCAGTGCCAGTAGCTGATTCGATTCGGTCTAGTAATTTAACGTAATCAGAGCAAATAATGCTTAACTTATTGATAGCCTCTCTAGCTCTGAGATCACAATAAATGGGGCTATAATTATGCATTATAAGCATCCCAAATAATTTATTGTCTTTGACGATACTCATCGTTAAAGACGCTTTAATTCCCATGTTGGATAGATATTCAATATGAATAGGGGACATGCTTCTTAAGTTGCTGAAGCGAAGGTCGAGTTCATAATTATTTTTTTCTGAGGAAGCCGCCTTTATTGGTACAGGCTCAGACAGAATGTCTGAAATGATTCGACATCGATTTTGAACATATAAGTAGCGTGCAAACTGAGGTATGTCCGAAGCCGGATAATGAAGGCCTAAAAAGGACTCGAGCCCCTTGTTTTTCTGTTCGGCAACAACTTCTCCATGACCATCATTATCAAATTTATAAACCATGACTCTGTCATAGTTAAGTTGTTCTCGGAAAAAACTGACCAAGGTTACGGCTAGATCATTAAAACTATATGTTTGAAGCATTCGCGATGTGAAATCAGCGATAATATCTTTTCCATTGCTTTTAAAGCTTGTCGATAAATAGCTTTCTTTCAAAAATGGCTGCAGTTCAATAAAAAGTAAATCTTTATGTTTATGAAAAGATGCCTGAACAGCATGCATTTTTTGAGAGTGAATGTCTAAGTCATAATATGTATGGCTTGTGTGATTGGGCATACAGATTGCCTCAGCGAGCATCTCTAGTGAATGAGGCTTTATTAGCTGGTCCAAAGGTTGGCCCAAGAGTCGAGTGCTTTCTATGCCTAAATGTTCTAGTGTGTTATCACTTATAAAATCAATTATCTGAATGGGTGAGTTCATATCACTGACGATTAGAATGCCATGAGACTGAATGTGTCCAATCAGATGAATTGGTTCTTTATCACAATTATCAAGGCTGACCGATTCACTCCCATAAGAATGAAAAGTGTTAATTTCTTGCTCAATTCTCTTTAAGTAATCACTCATATTTAGATGTTACTCTTTTCTTGCGTTAAGCAAATAAGGAACTCGAAAGTCTTTAAAGCACCATTAACAACATCATCTAAATTCACTTGATTAGATATGATCTCATTATTCAAAGCTGTTTTGAATGCAAGCCACATTGGCATTACTTCATCTCGGTATGGGTTTAAATAATTTGTCCATGCAGTCGCTTCAGCGCCGAATGATTTGAGCATAGCAGCTTGAATCATGCTCCCACCCAAAGTTGATCCTTCGTTCACATACAAACACCCATAGAATTCATCAACATTATCTAGGTTTAGATTTTGGTGAAATTTAATTGAAGATATATCCTTTAATTCAAGCATAGTCAGATCAGTTTTTACCAGCGGTAAACGTTTGCGCTTGTTCAAATCAATATCTGAAACGATGTTGTTTTGATAAATAACAGTATATTTTTCGATTTCACATTGAAAAATATAAAATATTTTTAGCGCCTCAATATAGTTTTTTTTAACCTGAAAAGACTGGGGAAAAGGGAGTTTCTTTTCTAGCATCTTGTGAGCAAAGAAGGTTCTCTCTTTGAGTTCGTCAAGAGGATCGAAGATGCTTTGGTTGACTGTCTTAACCATGGGGTTTCTCTTATTGGCTAGAGCTGTAAAAAACACTAAATCATGTCGTTTAATTGATTAGATTGAGGGGGTTAAGTAGATATTTTGTTCATCTAGAATGCAGAGAGCCCAAATAAGAATGACTGAATGATTTACACATTAATTTATTCAATTTAATAATAAAATGTTGTGCGCAACCTACCAATGGGCTGCAAAAACATCCTCAACAGCGCATAAATTCATTCTACTAAAAAAACTAAAGCTGTGACATTTTAGGTGTTGAAGCCAAGATATACCGGTATGCGAAGTGGACAAAAATTGCCAATCTTGAACTTTCAAAACGCTTGTGAGGGACAGGAGGGCTAATTTGTTCGCCAGGCAACTTAGGCCTTAGGTCAGTCCAGAATTGATACTCATCAAATGAGATTTTTTTAAATTCATGAAAGAATCGAATTTGAATTCCTTGCCTCTTATCTCCCTGATGGAAGAGTTAATTTTTTCTATCTTTCATTCGAACTCCTTCTCGAAAAAAATTTATAAAAAAGCCAGTCTCAAAAACGAAACTGGCTCTTAATGAGAATTATTCGCAAGGTCACCTATGGTTACAATACGGTCAGTAAATCATTTACGCGACAATATCAATCCCACTTCAAACCACCACCGGTTTGATACTCGGTGACTTTGGTTTCGAAGAAGTTTTTCTCCTTGCGCATATTGGCTTGTTCATCCAGCCAGGGCAGGGTGGCTTCTGCGCCGGGGAAGGGTTCTTCAAAGCCGAGTTGCTTGGCACGACGATTTGCAGTGTAGCGGAACTGGCCGTGATGAGCTTCTTTTGAGTAACCCAAGATTGGGTCACGCAGAATGTAGCCTGCGTAAATTTCTTCGGCGGCATCAGCTTCTTCAAACATGGTCTGGATTTTTTTCGGGTCCAGTTTGACGTTTTCTTCTTTGATGATTTGCTTGCAGACGCGAATACCAAACGAGGCGTGCATAACTTCGTCACGCATGATGTATTGCAACTGTTCGGCAGTACCTTTCATCAGGCCGCGGCGTTGCAGGGCAAAAATCGGGCTGAAACCGTTATAAAACCAGCTGCCTTCGAAAATGCCGGCAAAAAACGCGTAAGACATGACGAAGTTTTCCAGTTCATCCGGATCACGCAGATCGATGTCACTGCGCATAACGGTGCTCAGCTTGTCATTCGCGAGCTTAATTTTCTGATAAATCTCCGGCACCACGCGGTAGCGGTTGTAGATTTCTGATTGATCGAGGCCAATGGTTTCGATGCAATGCTGATACGTCCAAGTATGCAACGCTTCTTCATAAACCTGACGGGCTTGATAAATCTGCAATTCCGGCGCGGTCATTTTTTCCATCACCGCCAGACCGATATTACGCATGGCGAGAATATCGGATGTGGTTAGATAGGACAGTACGTTTTCATAAACGTGACGCTCTTCTAATGTCAGTTTATGACGGTAGTCGTGCACATCCTGCGCCATATTGATATCAAGCGGCGTCCAATGGTTTTTGTTGGCATTCAGGAAATAATTCCATGCCCACGGATACTTGAACGGTGCAAGTTGGTTGATATCGGCTTCACCGTTAATCACCCGTTTGTCATCGGCATTAATCGGTTTGGCGTTGGTCAGCGGTAATTCGCTGATGCTGGCCTTAACCGGTACCGGCGTATCAAGTTCATTGGCCGCTTGTTGCACCGGTTTGGCCGACGCCTCATTGGCAATGTCTTCGGTCGCCGTATTCTCGGCGAGTGGATCGTCCCAATTCAACATTATTGGCAAGCCTCGCAGTCTGGTTCCAAAATTGAACAGGCTTTCGGCGCTTCTTGTCCTTCACCTGAGATAAAGTCTTGTTCTTTTGCTACTGGTTTCAACATCGGTGGCGCAGATGGTTTGGGTGCGCTGGTTGATGTTGTGGGTGCCGCCGAAGTTTTTTCCTGACCGGTGGCGCCCATTGAACGTAGGTAGTATGTGGTTTTCAGACCTCGTACCCAGGCCAGTTTGTAAAGATTGTCCATTTTCTTGCCGGATGGTTCCGCCATATATAAATTTAAGCTTTGTGCCTGATCCAGCCATTTTTGACGGCGTGAAGCGGCTTCGATCAACCAGCGGGCATCCATTTCAAACGCGGTGGTATACAACGCTTTGATTTCATTTGGTACACGGTCAATCGCTTGCAAGCTGCCATCGTAGTATTTGAGGTCATTGATCATGACTTCATCCCACAGGCCGCGTGCTTTTAAGTCTTCAACCATATACGGATTGATAACGGTGAACTCGCCTGACAGATTCGATTTCACAAACAGGTTCTGGTAAGTCGGCTCGATCGACTGGCTGACACCGCAGATATTTGAAATAGTGGCAGTGGGTGCAATCGCCATGGTATTGGAGTTACGCATACCCTGACGTTTGATTTTGTCGCGTAACGCTGCCCAATCTAAAGTGTAGCTTTCATCCTGTTGCAGATATTCGCCACGAGCTTCTTTAAGGATCTTGATGGAATCAAGTGGCAGAATGCCTTTGCTCCATAAGCTGCCTTCGTAAGATTTGTATTTGCCACGTTCAGCGGCCAAATCAGATGACGCATCAATCGCGTAGTAGCTGATGGCTTCCATAGATTCGTCAGCGAATTTAACGGCTTCTTCCGAGCCGTATGGCACACGCAGTTTATACAACGCATCCTGGAACCCCATGATACCCAGACCAACCGGACGATGCAGCAGGTTGGAATGACGGGCTTGC
>JBFJJO010000052.1:0-14057 GCA_041612215.1 Methylophaga sp. | reverse complement strand
GGACTGTTGCCGGATTTTGTCACCATCGTTATTGCCGATATGGCGCTGGCACTGGCGATATTGCTTATTTACGATGGCATGGTTCAACTAAACGGTCTTCGCCAGCGCTGGCATTTTTATCAATATTATCTTTGCTGGTGCCTGGCCGGCTTTATTATGTTTACCTTTGTGATGCCCAGCTTCAGTGGTCGGATGACGGTAGTTATGTTGTGCATGCTTATTGTGTTTAGCATGACGCTGTCGGTGCTGAGAGATCGGCATCCCAAAAGCTGGCAAGCCGGTGAATGGATTCTGGCTTTGTCATTGCTGGTATCAATATTTGCGGGATTATTGCGAGGTACAGAAAGTTTGTTGCACCAACTCGATATTGCCGAAACCTCAATCTTTGCTTATCAGGGTATGCAGGCACTGTATTTGCTGATTAATCTATTAGCTATTGTCTTTATTGCCTTGGGTCTGATCGTGCTTAGTCAGGATCGTTTGCGGGCAGATCTGGAAAATATTGCTGCCCATGATGCATTAACTGGTGTGCAGTCAAGGCGCCTCATTTTGCAGATGCTCGATAAATTACTGGCCAGTGTTGGCCGGCAAGGCATGCCATTGGCGATTTTGATGATCGATATTGATCACTTTAAACAGGTCAATGATCAGTATGGGCATCGTGCCGGCGACGAGGTGCTGGTATCGGTGGTGCGCACGCTCGAGCATAATATTCGCAAAGATGCTTTTATCGGCCGTTATGGTGGCGAAGAATTTTTAGTGTTGTTACCTGATACTGATGTCCAGCAACTGGAAATGATTGCCGAACGTTTGCGGCAATTGGTTGAGCAAAGCCGTTATAATTACCGCGGCCAGATGATTCGGGTGACTATAAGTACTGGTGCCATGGTAATCACCAAGGATAATTTCAGTGAGTATGAAGACCCGCTTCTGTTGGCTGACAAAGCATTGTATGCCGCCAAAAAACAAGGTCGAGATTGTGTTGTTATTTACGGAGAGTCTGATATTAATGCATCGCAACAAGCGTTGCGAGCCAGCTAATCACTTTCGCAGCCCACTCATAATCACTGCCGAAAGCCTCTGATGCGTCGTCTGATAGCCAGTAAAACGCTGTTTAACATTATGATTGCCATCATGGGATCACTGATGCTGGTTGCAGCCATTTATGTCAATTATGTGGTGCAGGATCGTTACCGTAGTGATTTGTTTGCTGAAACGCAGCAGCAGTTGAGTCGTTACCATAATCAACTGGTCACCAATCTACAATATCATATTCAAATTGTTCGCGGTTTGCCGGGGCTGTTTGCCGTTAATCCGGAACTGACACAGGCGGAATTCGAAATCGCCATGGCACATCTGTTTAATGGTCAGAATCAGTTGAGAAATATTGCTGCAGCGCCGGATATGGTTATTCGTTATATGTATCCGGTCGCAGGGAATGAGGCAGCGATTGGTTTGAATTATCACCAAACCCCCGAGCAATTCGCCGCTGCTGAGCGGGCCCGGATCACCGGCAAATTGGTATTGGCCGGGCCGTTGCAATTGCGCCAAGGTGGAAGTGGCTTGATTACCCGAATCCCAGTATTTCTTGCCGGTGAACAGGACGATACGTTCTGGGGCATTATTTCGGCTGTTATCGATAGTGACGCTTTTTTTAAGGCCTCAGGTCTGATTGCCGAAGAGATGCCAATAGAGCTGGCGATTCGCGGCAAAGATGGCTTAGGTGAATCCGGGGCCATGGTCTGGGGCGATAAGGCTTTGTTCGATGACGCGCAATTAACGATGACGCTGGAGTTGCCAGATGGCTATTGGCAAATGGCGGCGCAGCCGGTCGGGGGCTGGCAATTCAACAGTCAAATGATTTGGCAGATGCGGATCAAGATTTTTGGTTCAGCATTGGCAGTATTTGCCCTGCTAACCGTGTTTATTCGCTTTATGTTTAGCGCATCAGTGGCGAATCTTAAATTTCGTAATTTGATCGAAAGCTCACCGATCCCGTATTTGCTGATCAACCGCAGAAAACAGCTTAGTTTTATCAATCATGCATTCACCGATAATTACGGCTATCAGTTGGCTGAATTGCCAAGGCTGGATGACTGGTGGGCAAAAACTGATATTGCAGATTCATATCGCCAACAATTGGACAAATGGTGTGAAGGCAACGTTGAGCCTGATTATTTAGCGCAGACCCCCATTGAGATTAATATTGATTGTTATGATGGCAAACAGCGTGTTGCGTTGCTCAGCACCTCGGCATTGGAAGATGCTTTTAGCGATGAATTATTGCTGGTGGTTTATGACATCACGGTGCGTAAGGCTGCTGAAAAACAATTGCGCTTTGCTGCGCAGATATTCCAGCAGGCTCATGAAGGCATTATGGTCACCGATACTGATCGTAAGATTCTTGATATCAATCCGGCCTTTACTAGGATTACCGGCTACCCTCGTGAGCAGGTGATCGGTCAACCAACCAGTCTGTTGGAATCGGGAAAACATGATGCTGATTTCTATGAGGCGATGTGGCGGGATGTAAGGACTCATGGCTTTTGGCAAGGAGAGGTCTGGAATCGACGGCGTAATGGTGAGATTTATGCTGAGCTGCTGACCATTTCAGCGATGACAGATGGTCAGAGCCAGCATTATGTTGGGCTGTTTTCTGATATAACTCAGACCAAACAACAGCAGGAAACATTGGAGCTGATGGCACATTACGACGTGCTGACCAACCTGCCTAACCGGGTATTATTTGCTGATCGATTTACACAAGCCGTCGCTCACAGTAAGCGAACCAAAACCTGGCTTGGCGTATGTTTTCTGGATTTGGATTACTTTAAACCCGTCAACGATAGCCATGGCCATAATGTCGGTGATCAAGTGCTGATACAGGTTGCTCAGCGACTCAATGATAATGTTCGTGATGAAGATACTGTATCGCGTTTTGGCGGTGATGAGTTTGCGATTTTATTTCGCGATCTGGAGTCTTATGCCCAGTGCGAACGGATGCTAACGCGGATTCATCAGGCCATGGCTGAGCCTTATCAAATCGGTAATTTGCAGTTAAAACTCAGTGCTTCCAGCGGTGTGGCAATTTATCCTCTTGATGATGCTGATTTAGATACTTTGCTGCGCCATGCTGATCAGGCGATGTATCAAGCGAAACTGACTGGCCGCAACACTTATCAGTTGTTTAATCCACAGCAAAACCGGCAAAACATCGAAAAACATGCTTTGCTTGGTGAATTACGGCAGGCGATTAAAGATAACGATTTGACCTTGTTTTATCAGCCTGAAATTAATATGCGCACCGGCAAAGTGGTTGGCGTTGAAGCCCTGCTGCGCTGGCAGCATCGGCAAAAAGGCTTAGTATTGCCCGCCGCTTTTTTGCCGGCGATTAATGGCACGGAGCTGGAAGTTTTGGTCGGCAACTGGGTAATTCGGCATGCCTTAGAACAATTGGCTGAATTGCAAACTGCCGGCCATGAGGTGTTTGTCAGTATCAATATTGCCGCGCCGCATATGCAAACCGCCGGGTTCATCGAAAATTTGACTGAGGCCTTGGCCAACTACCCGCATATACCTCCGCAATGTTTGCAATTGGAAATACTGGAAACCAGTGCACTGGGCGATGTCCAGGCAATCAGTCAGATTCTGCGCACTTGTCGTGAACAAATCGGTGTTCAGGTGGCGTTGGATGATTTTGGCACCGGTTACTCGTCGTTGACGCATTTAAGGCATTTGGCGGCAAATACCGTCAAAATCGATCAGAGTTTTGTTCGCGATATGCTTGATGATCCGAATGATTTCAATATTATCGAAGGCGTTATTGGATTGGCCCGGGCTTTTAGTCGTCAGGTGGTGGCCGAAGGAGTAGAAAGCATTGACCATGGCAAAATGCTGTTGTTGCTTAACTGTGATTTGGCCCAGGGCTACGCCATTTCCAGGCCAATGCCGGCTGAAGAATTGGCAAACTGGCTGGATAATTTTCAAGCCGAACCCGCTTGGCTGAGATTAGCGGCAGAAAACCTCACACCAGCACAACGCGGCTTACGTTTATGGTCGCTAATTATTGGTCGCTGGCAGCAGCAATTACGTGATTGTGCCGATAGCGCCAATCTCGCCAATCTGCCGGTGTTGGACAGTCATCAGTGCCACTGTGGTATTTACCTTGCAGAATTACGTCAGCAACAGATGTTGTCAGCAGATTTATTACTTCGGCTGGAACAATTACATCAGCAACTGCATGACGCCGGTTTGCAATTAAAATCAGCCTTGGAGCAGGCACAGCCCTCATCCCAGGTAGCAGATAAGCTACAGCGTTTTAATGCGATTGCAGCGCAACTCCAGCAAACCCTGACGCAATATGGCTAAAAATTTATGGCATTTCTTGCTGTCGCTACTCTTATAGATGGCCGGGTGATGGTCGTTTCTGTATGCCATAACGACGTTGATTGGCAAAAACGCACCTAACAGATTGGCGGGCATTTGCTGTGCGATCGGACATATCGGTACCATTGAAGTCAATGATATTAATGAATAAGGTCTGCAAAATATGATAAAGACAGCAGAAGCCACCATTTATGAGGTTAAACAAGCCGGTCGTAGCTATCTGCAAATAGATTGCGTTGCAGTCAGTTCAGCATAATCCTGAGTCACATCAGGTAAAGAGCTGATTTGCCAAATGGTGTATTTGACTATTATATATTTCAAGTCAGCAGTTGCTGACCTTTAAACAAAGGAGTGATTGTTATGTGGACTAAACCAGAATATTCAGATATGCGTTTCGGTTTTGAAGTAACCATGTATATCTGCAATCGTTAATACGCAGATAACGCATTAAAGAAGCCCCGATACGTTCGGGGCTTTTTTTTTGCCTGACGTTTGAGATCGATGAATTTACCAGCGTATAGTGAGTTTTAAAGTTAATGACAAATAAACTGGGTAGTCATTATGAAATTCATCAGTCAATCATTGCTGATTATGGTGTTGATATTGCCACTGCTGTCTGCGTGTGCATCTCGCTCACAGGCCAATTATTATGCCGATGAAGTCGGCTCGATAATGTCGATTGAAGATGTTTGGGTGGTGTCATCACGGTTGGTTAAAATTGAAGGGCTGGGACAAAACCGCCGACCCGGCTGGGGCGCTGCGATCGGCGCAACAGTTGCCGGTGCCACAGCTTATGGTATTACTGAAGCCGATAATCCTGCCGGTGTAGCCATTACGATTATTGCGCTGATTGGGGGCGCGATTGCCGGTCAGTTTATTGATGAAAAAGCCAATTCCGAACTGGGTGTCGAATACATTCTTGATAGAGAAAATGGCGATAAAATTGCTGTTGTTCAGGCGGTAGAAAATAAAGATGAAATGTTGCCGCCACGAACTGCCGCAGTCCTGATGCGTGGAAATGATGGCTATGTGCGCGTGGTGCCGCAATAACGTCAGGTAAGGTAACATCAGTTAATTCGGTTGTCCGAAGCTTATGCTAGTCTCCCCGCAAACCGACTTTTAAGGATGTCTGTTAATGAAGTCTGATGTCATAATCCGGCCTGATAAAAATTGCTGGCACAAAGTGCCGGTTCAGCGTGCCAAACTACTGATCGATGGCGAAAACTATTATCCTGTATTGCACAAAGCCATCCAGAATGCCCGCCACAGCATTATCATTACCGCTTGGGATATCGATAGCCGGATGCGCCTTACGCGCAGTGATGCTGATGATGCACAACCGCAGGAACTGGGGCATTTGTTGTGTAAGGTGTTACAGGAAAATCCCCAGCTTAATATTTATATCCTGAACTGGGACTGGTCAATGCTCTATAGCTTGGAGCGGGAGTGGTTACCCATATATAGGCCACTGTGGAAAAATCAGCAGCGTCTACATTATGAACTGGATAGTCAATGCCCGTCCGAGGCTTCACAACATCAAAAAATTGTCGTTATCGATGATCAAATTGCTTTTTGTGGCGGTTTTGATTTGGGAAAACACCGCTGGGACAGCCGTGAACATTTGCCTGATGATAATCGGCGCATTGATCCTGATAAACAACCTTACCCACCGTTTCATGATGTGCAATGGCTGGTCGATGGCGAAGCTGCAAAAAAACTAGGGGAACTGGCAAGGCTGCGCTGGAAGCGAGTGACCGGAGAAACCTTGGCGGTGCCGGAAAATCCAGCTGATTGTTGGCCACAACAATGTGTGCCGGATTTTACCGATATCAATATTGCCATTGCCCGTACACAGGCTGCTTTTAGGGATCTACCGGAAATCCGCGAAGTTGAACAGCTTTACCTCGATAGTATCAAGGCTGCTGAAACACTGATATATATTGAAAATCAGTATTTTACCAGTCACGCCATCGCGGACTCATTGGCCAAAAGCTTAAAATCCGAAGTCGGGCCGGATGTTGTTATGGTTTTGCCTAAAATGACTGGTGGCTGGCTGGAACAGCAAACGATGGATGTGCTGAGAGCCCGTGTGATAAAGGTTTTACTGGCAGCCGATAAGTATGATCGGTTGCGGATCTGTTTTCCACATCGTGACGCTTTGGGTGATGCCTATATCAGTGTTCATAGCAAAACCATGATCATTGATGATCGGCTGTTGCGGGTTGGATCGAGTAACCTCAGTAATCGGTCGATGGGATTGGATAGTGAGTGTGATTTAGCTTTTGAAGCTGAAAATGATGCACAACGAGCCAAAATTGCTGATTTTCGGTATGAGTTGCTGACGGAGCATTTTGGCTTGACCATGAGCGAATTTAATACGGTGCTTGAGGAAGCGGGATCACTGAAAAAATTGATTGACGACCTGGCTGATGGTCCTCACACACTAAAAAAACTTGACTGCAAGGTTGATGAACTTAGCGATCAGTTACTACCTGATGCCAGTGTTATTGATCCGGAAAAACCTCTGCAAGCTGAGGATATGGCGCGTTTGCTGGTGCCAATCCAGCAACAAAATGCATTCAGAAAACAATGGCATGTCGGCGCCGGTGTGTTGTTACTGGTGATCTTACTGACAGCTATTTGGCAATTCACGCCGCTGGGTGAATCGCTGAATAAAGAAAACGTACAATCCGTTGCGGAAATGATTAAACAACAACCGCTTGCGCCGTTGTTAATTTTATTGGTGTTTGCAGTTTGCAGTTTGCTGGCGGTACCGGTCAGTTTATTGATTATAGCGACAGTGTTTACTTTTGGTCCCTGGTTGGGCAGCGCGTATGCAATTATCGGTTCATTACTGGGTGGTTTGATGGGGTTTTTTGTTGGTCATCTGCTGGGCCGCGGTGGCGTCAGCCGGCTGGCCGGTAATCGTATTAACCGGCTTAGCCGGCGCTTGGGTAAGCAGGGTTTATTGGCAATAATAACCGTCAGGATTATACCTGTTGCACCTTTTACCGTGATTAATATGGTGGCCGGCGCCTCGCATATAAAATTACGGGATTTCTTTTGGGGCACAATACTGGGCATGTTGCCGGCGATTATTGCTTTATCGGCTTTTGCAGATTCACTGATTGCAACATTAAAGCAACCAGAGCCACAGCAAATTGCCATTTTGCTGGCAGTCGTTTTGGGGATAATTGGCATGACGCTGGCCCTGAAGAAATTATTCGCTGCAAAATCTGTTAAAGTCGATAAGTAACAAGTTTAGACCGGTATGCAGCTGCGGTTTGCCGGTTATAACATTCATGCTTGTATCGGCACGGACGGCCGTTTCGACCCGCCGCGGATAGCTGCTGTCATCCGTGAAATGGATGCAGATGTAATTGCACTGCAGGAAGTCGAACATCATTTGATTGATAATGAAGATTTGCTCGATTATTTAGCCAGGACCACGGGTTATCAGGCCGTTGCCGGTCCGACGTTAATGCGTGAGACGCGCCATTATGGCAATGCCTTATTAACGCGTATGCCAATAATTGACAGCTACAGCCGAGATATTTCTGTTGCGCCATATGAACCCAGGGCAGTCATTGAAGCGCATTTGTCGGCCGGTAACAAAACGGTGATGGTTATGGCCACCCATTTAGGTTTATGGCCCGCTGAGCGGCGCATGCAAGTCAGACAGTTATTATTATTGCTAGAACAGCAAAGCACTGATGTGACGCTATTGCTTGGTGACTTGAATGAGTGGTTTTTATGGGGCCGTCCTCTGCGATGGTTACAGCGGTTTTTTAAGAAATCGCGACATATCCGTACTTTTCCAGCTAATTTTCCACTCTTTTCATTGGATCGGGTATGGGTTGCGCCAGAAAAGGCGTTATTGACCATTTCCAGCCACCGTTCCAGTTTAAGCCGTAAGGCATCAGACCATTTGCCGATCGTCGCAACGATTCAGCTTTAAACCCCCGGCTTAATAGGTGCTATTTCGACGTTGCTCTGAGATCGATTAACGTCTATCTTTAGTTAGCTTAGTTTAAGAGACTGATATGACCTATTGTTTAGCAATTTCATTGGATGATGGTATTGTTCTGACCAGCGATTCACGGACCAACGCCGGCATCGATCAGGTCAGCACCTATAGCAAAATGTTTGATTTTAAAACTGATGCCGATCGGGCATTGGTGCTTTGTAGCGCTGGTAATCTGGCTACCACGCAGTTTGTGGTCGAACAAATCAAGCGGGACATCCGCGAAAATCAGCCGAAAAACCTTAATACGCTGAGTTATATGTCCGATACGGCCGATTATGTCGGCGAAATTCTAAGCAGCCGCATTCGCCGTTATTCAGAAAACGAGGCCAGTGGTTTTGCGCCGGAAGCGACCTTGTTGCTGGCCGGCCAGATTCAGGGAAATCCGCCGCAAGCTTTTATGATCTACCCACAGGGCAATCACATTACCACCTCAAGGGACACACCCTACTTGCAAATTGGTGAAAGCAAATATGGCAAGCCGGTGCTGGATCGTTTTATCCGGCCGGATACCTCATTGCTGGATGCGGCGACCTGTTCGCTGATTTCAATGGATTCCACCATGCAAAGCAATGTCAGTGTTGGGCCGCCGATTGAAGTGCTGATTTATAAAAAAGATAGCTTTGATATCCGTCATCGCTACCGCTTTCATGCCGAGCATCCCTATCTGCTTGAATTACGCAAAGCCTGGGGCGATAGACTGCGTGAAGCCTTCAGGGAGATGCCACGCTTCAGTGAGCAGTAGACCAGTTGCGGATCAGTTGGTCGACAAATTGCAGTTTTTTCTCAACGCCCGGCGAAATCAGAAACGGATAGGCATCAGCATTGCCGATACTGCGATTCAGGGCATTCATTACCAGCACCAGTTGCAGCCACTCTGAAAGCCAGGCCGAAAATGGCTCGCCGCCATCGGGCGCGTCTATGACCTGAAACGCCAGCGCGGTCTCCAGCGTTTCATGCATTAATAAATAATGTGCCCAGGTTTCTGCCCAGTCCTCAAGCGGATGTGCGCTGGCATAGGCGGAAATAAAATTTGCCGGCCAGTTTTCGGCCGGACCATTCTGATAATACCGTTCCAGCGCAGCCTGATAATCCTGCTGTGGATCACCAAACAATGCTAAAAATGCAGCTTTGGCAGGCGAAGCTTCAATTTGCTGCCAGTAATAGTGACCGATTTCATGGCGGAAATGGCCTAGTAAGGTGCGATAGGGTTCATTCATCGCTTCCCGGGTGGCTTCTCGATAGCTGCCATCGGCTTCGGCCGCATTGATGATAATACAACCGTTGGCATGGCCACTGAGCACCTGTTCATGATTGGCATCAGGATTGCTCAGCTGGTCTTCCAGAAAATCAAACAGCAGCGGATGTTGTGGCAGGTTGATCGGCAAACCCAGATCCAGCAAACCATAAATCATCCTGCGCTTGGCCGTTTCCAGAACTTGCCAGCGTTTTTGATTATGAATATAGCTTTGGTCGGGAATGGTCCGGGTTAGCCGACAGGCAATGCACTGAACATTGGGATCCTCATCGACAATCAGCCAATTACAATTCACCGGCTGACGATGCAACTGGCAGCGGCGAAACCGTAAATCTGGTGCAGCCTGATCACTTAAAGCATCATCTTCTCCGATAACCGCAATCAATGACAGCCGGTTCGGATCAAAGCCCAAACTGGAACCGCAATGATTGCAATGGCTGTTATCAAAAAAAAGTTCCTGTCCACATTGGCAGTAAAAGCGCTTCATGCGACCGAATGATCCGGATAAAACCACTGCGCGCTTATCTGGCCATCTAATGCCGCCAGTTGAATTTGCAATGCATCCATGCGTCGGTGAATATCTTCGGCAGGGATCACGCTGTGATCGGTCTGCAGTAATTTTTGCAGAATTTGTTTTTGTACCGACAGCAGGTTTTCCGCTTTTGGCAACGGGCTTAAATATCGACCGATGGCGCTCAGCGAGAAAAACAGTGAGCGGGGAAAGGCTGTATCGCGGATCAGATAATCCAGTACTGGCCCAGCCGACACATTAGAGCCATTAACACGCGTATACATTTGTTGAGCGCTCAGTGCCCGTAATAAATGTGTCCACAATAAGCCATCAAATGCCCTCACCGGATCACTGCGGTTTTCTTTCAGCAGCAAAGAGGCCATTTCCAGAATACGGCTGGTCATATCAGCACGTTCCAAATGCTTGGCAGATTGCAGAAAATAATAGGCGTGATTACGGCTCATATGGTTGGTAAAAATCCCCCAGATTGTCTGGCAACGCTCCATAATTGCCAGCAGTAAATTCTGTCGGCGGCGGCGGTTGCTCAGAGCGGACAATTCTTCTTTAACCAGTAAATACAGTTCATTAACCTGTTCCCATGTTTCTTCAGGCAGTATATCCAGAGAGGTTCGGGCATTTTCCCGCAATGCGCTCAGTGAGTGTATCAGTGCCATCGGGTTATCGGTGTCGGCCAGCAGAAAATGCATGACATTCTGTTCACTGATTTGCTCATAGCTGGCGTGGTAGAAAATATCGGCATCAAAAATACTGACCAGCGTAAACCAGTCGATCTCGGCTTCACGCGGTAAATCCATCAGCAAGCCAGTGTGCACATTAATCAGCCGGGCCGTATTTTCGACCCGTTCCAGATAGCGCGCCAGCCAGTAAACGCGTTCAGCAACGCGCGACAACATCAGCCCGTTCCTCCCAATAATGCTTCATCGACAATCCAGGTGTCCTTACTACCGCCACCCTGTGAGGAGTTGACTATCAATGATCCTTCAACCAGTGCCACCCTCGTTAATCCTCCCGGCGTCACGTAATGGCTGTCTCCGGACAGAATAAATGGCCGTAAATCGACGTGGCGGGGAGCAATTTTGTCACCACAACTGGTCGGTGACACCGATAATTTCAGTGTGGGCTGGGCAATATAATTATTGGGATCATTGATTATCAGGTTACGAAATTCGGCGATTTTATCTTCACTGCTGTGCGGTCCGACCAGCATGCCATAACCACCGGATTCATTAGCCGGTTTAACCACCAGCTCTGACAGGTTATCGAGCACATAACGCAAATGATCCGGGTTTCGGCACAAAAAGGTCGGGACGTTCGGCAGGATCGGCTCTTCATTAAGATAATAACGAATCATTTCCGGCACATAGGCGTAAATCACCTTGTCATCAGCAACGCCGCAGCCCGGTGCGTTGGCAATCGCCACTTTGCCATCCCGCCAAGCCTGCATAATGCCGGGTATGCCCAGCGTTGAATCATCACGAAATGCCAATGGATCAATAAAATCATCATCAATCCGCCGGTAAATGACATCGACTTTTTCAAGGCCATGAATGGTTTTCATATAAACATAACCATCGCCGCCAACTAATAAGTCAGCACCTTCCAGCAAAGTTAAGCCCGCTTGCTGGGCCAAAGAGGCATGTTCGAAATAAGCTGAGTTGTATATGCCCGGCGTCAACAGCACCATATTCGGCGAGGCCAGATCCGGTCGCAGCGAGGCCAGCATGGCTGCTAAATGTGATGGGTAGTCATTGACCGGACTGATATTCAGTAACTTGAATAATTCCGGCAGTACCCGCTTTGTGGTTTTGCGGTTTTCCAGCATATAAGCGACGCCGGAGGGCACCCGTAAATTATCTTCAAGGACATACAGCGTGCCATGATCATCACGGACCAGATCGGAACCACAAATATGTGCCCAGACGCCGTAAGCAGGCCGCATATTCCGGCATTGAGGCCGGTAGCCCTTGGATTGCATAACCACATCTTCAGGAATAATACCGTCTTGGATGATATGGCCATCATTATAGATATCGTCAATGAACTGATTTAAGGCGCGGATGCGTTGTATCAGCCCCTTTTCGGTGCAGTCCCATTCCCGTTTGGCAAGGATGCGCGGGATGATATCGAACGGCCAGGCTCGGTCGATATTGCCGGCATCCGAATATACCGTGAAGGTGACGCCGCGTTCCAGAATTTCGATTTCTGATTCGGCAACCCGTTGATTAAATGCGTCATTTCGCATCGATTGCAGATGATCAAGCAAACGATAGCTAAATGTTCGTGGCTGATGCTGGTCGACCATCAGCTCATCATAGAATGCCCCCGGATCGTAATCACGCCACAAATGGGTCATCAGTAAACTCCTTGTATTTCACAAGCAACAAACTTGTGACTGCAAGTGTCATGCCCTATATCCGACCACCACTGGGATCAACAATCTATTTTACGCTTTAATGGACATTAACACTTCGCCCGGCGTCACCCGATCGCCTTTTTTAACAGCAACGGATTCGACGCTGCCATCAATTTTGGCAAGTAATTCGGTTTCCATTTTCATGGCCTCGACCACCATCAGTGCCTGACCACTGCTGACACTATCGCCGACCTTGACCAATACATCAACGACATTACCCGGCAGTGGCGTAGTGACATGTCCCGGTTCGCTGGCTTTTTGCCGGCCGCCACTACCGCCTTCATTAACGTATTCATTAAGCGCTTCGAAGGTGACTTCTTCAGGCATGCCGTCGAGCGAGATATACACTTTGCGTTTACCGCCGCCAACATCGCCCATACCAGTGATGGCAACTTCATAGGTTTCGCCGTGCACATCGACTTTAAATTCGGTAGCCATGGCATCTGTCGTACGATTTTTGGCATCAGCCGGTAGCAAGGTTTCCGGTTTTAAGTTGCCGTCCGCACGCTGCTGTAAAAATTC
Source organism: Methylophaga sp. (assembly GCA_041612215.1). Classification (GTDB taxonomy): domain Bacteria; phylum Pseudomonadota; class Gammaproteobacteria; order Nitrosococcales; family Methylophagaceae; genus Methylophaga. Next base: position 922 of record JBFJJO010000052.1, on the reverse strand, counting down.
GCGTCCGAGATCCGGGAACATGGCATAAGTCAGCACGTCTTCTTCACTTTTCGCCAGTTCGCCGATTTCACCACGCAGCTTATCGAGCTCGGGCTTGAGCAAATCTGCAGGCCGGCAATCCATGACATCACCATTGCCTATAGCCCGTTTTTGCAAATCAGCATCGACCGTGGCCGGTGGCTGACCATAGCCGCCGGATAAATAACGTTTTACTTCGTTGGTAATGGTTTTGTAGCGCTCACCAGCCAGTACATTGTAAACCGCCTGTGTGCCAACAATTTGTGAGGTCGGCGTAACCAGCGGCGGATAGCCCAAATCTTTACGAACCCTTGGAATTTCTTCAAATACCTCGCGGATCCGGTCCAGCGCATTTTGTTCTTTAAGCTGGTTGGCCAGGTTTGACATCATGCCGCCCGGCACCTGGCTGACCTGTACCATGACATCTTCGCGGGTAAATTCGCTTTCAAATTGATGATATTTTTTGCGAATGTCTCGAAAATAGTCGGCAATTTCGGTTAACAGGTGTAAATCAAATCCGGTGTCCCACTCGGTGTCACGCAGCATAGCAACCTGTGCTTCGGTAGCCGGGTGGCTGGTGCCATTAGCAAAAGATGAAATAGCGGTATCGATCCGGTCAGCGCCGGCTTCAATGGCTTTTAACTGACATTGTGCCGCCAAACCGGATGTCGAATGACTGTGAATAACCAGTGGTAAATCGACAGCAGATTTAATCGCTTCTACCAATTCAAAGGTCGGATACGGCGCCAGCAGGCCAGCCATATCTTTAATAGCAATCGAATCAGCACCCATATCGCGAAGCGCTTCAGCTTGTTTTACAAATAATGCCGGCGTATGCACGGGGCTGGTGGTATAGGCAATGGTGCCCTGAGCATGCTTGCCGCTGGCTTTTACAGCTTTCATC
>JBFJJO010000051.1:0-14121 GCA_041612215.1 Methylophaga sp. | reverse complement strand
TTAAAAACGCTGTGGACTTTGTGTCTCTGTGGTCAATAAGGGAAAAGGGGCTGAAAGCCCCTTTTACTATTGAAATGCTTTGGGAATTTGCCGATGCCAGTCGGTTTCTTGCTGATATTGATGCGCAACATTGAGCAAACGCGCTTCTTCGAAATAGTTGCCGATAATTTGCAAACCTGCAGGCAGGCCATCAGCGAAACCTGCGGGGATCGACATGCCCGGCAAACCGGCCAAATTGGTACTAATGGTGTAAATATCGGCTAAATACATCGCCACTGGGTCGTTGATTCTATCACCAAGTTTAAAAGCGGTGGTCGGTGCCGTTGGGCCCATAATGACATCAACTTCTTCAAAAGCTTGTTGGAAATCATTACTGATTAGACGGCGGCATTTTTGTGCTTTTAAATAATAAGCATCGTAATAACCGGCTGACAAGGCGTAAGTACCCACCATGATTCGGCGTTTAACTTCATCACCAAAACCTTCACCACGTGAACGCTGATATAAGTCTAATAAGTCTTTAGGATTGTCTGCACGATGGCCAAATCGGACACCATCCATACGCGATAAATTCGATGAACATTCAGCCGGTGCGACTACGTAATAAGTTGGCACTGCGAGATTCGTATTGGGCAGGCTGATTTCTTTGATTGTTGCGCCGAGTGTTTCAAATTGCTTGATAGCCGTTTCAATAATCGCTGCAACTGCAGGATCCAGACCTTCACCAAAATATTCTTTGGGCAGACCAATGCGCAGACCTTCCAGTGAATCATTCAGTGTTGCTGTGTAATCGGGCACTTCACGATTTACGCAGGTAGAGTCACGTTCATCAAAACCCGACATGGCATTCAATAACATTGCCGCATCTTCAGCATTTGCAGCCATTGGGCCTGCCTGATCCAGGCTGGATGCAAAGGCAATCATGCCATAGCGGGATACTCTGCCGTAAGTAGGTTTCAAACCAGTCAGGTTACACAATGAAGACGGCTGGCGAATCGACCCGCCGGTATCTGTGCCGGTAGCAACCGGTGCCAGACGCGCAGCAACTGAAGCTGCTGAGCCACCAGAAGAGCCTCCCGGAACACGTTGGGTATTCCATGGATTTTTTACCGGACCATAAAAACTGGTTTCATTGGATGAACCCATGGCGAATTCATCCATGTTGGTTTTACCCAGCGTCACCATGCCAGCAGCATTGAGTTTTTCAACAACGGTGGCGTCATAGGGGGAAATAAACGGATCCAACATTTTTGAACCGCAACTGGTGCGAACGCCTTTGGTACAGAAGATGTCTTTATGCGCAAGCGGAATACCGGTTAAAGGACCGGCAGTTTTGGACTGCAGCCGCTCATCAGCTGCTCTTGCCTGGCGCATTGCCAGATCATCAGTGACGCTGATAAAAGCGTTTAACTCCCCATTATGCTGATTAATCCGGTCTAAAAAATGCCGAGTCAGTTCTACACTGCTGATTTCACCCTGATGTAGGGCATTGGAAAGTTGTTTAAGCGATTTGTTGTGCATGAGAGGCCTGATTATTCGATGACTTTAGGAACCAGATAAACACCGGCTTCGGTTTTCGGGGCGATGGATTGAAATAATTCACGTTGATCGGTTTCGCTTACCACGTCATCACGCAGCCGCTGATTGGCATCCAGGGGATGTGCCATGGGGCTGATGCCATCGGTATCGACCGAGCTCATTTCTTCCACCAGTGACAGGATATTATTCAAATCACGGGCATAGTCGGGAAAGCTAGACTCATCAATGGCAAGCCTTGCCAGATGGGCGATTTTCTCTACATCGGATTTTTCTAAACTCATCGACGGTTCCAGAATTTTATTTTTTGACGAAAGTGTGAAGTTTAAATGATTACGCGCTTGCCCAACAGACCTTGGCATTGCTAAAGTAGCGTTTTTCGCCTTCCTGAAGTGGTTTTGTCTAATGTTCGAACGCTTACGTGGTCTTTTTTCCAACGATCTCTCTATTGATCTGGGTACGGCCAATACACTGATATATGTGCGGGGCAGAGGCATTGTTTTGGATGAACCATCAGTTGTCGCTATTCGACAGGACAAAGGTCCTGGCGGACCGCGTTCGATTGCCGCAGTTGGTGCGGAAGCTAAACGCATGCTGGGCCGCACGCCGGGTAATATTACTGCAATTCGACCACTCAAAGACGGCGTTATTGCTGACTTTACGGTCACTGAAAAAATGCTCCAGCATTTTATCCGAAAAGTACATGAAGGCCGTTTTTTGAAGCCCAGTCCACGGGTCCTGGTATGTGTACCATGTGGTTCAACCCAGGTTGAACGTCGTGCTATTCGTGAATCAGCCGCCGGTGCCGGTGCCCGTGATGTATTTCTGATTGAAGAACCGATGGCAGCAGCTATTGGTGCCGGTATGCCGGTTGAAGAAGCCAGTGGTTCAATGGTACTGGACATTGGTGGTGGCACCACGGAAGTCGCGATTATTTCATTGAATGGGATTGTTTATTCGGCCTCGGTGCGTATTGGTGGGGACTTATTTGACGAAGCCATTGTCAATTACGTCCGTCGTAATTACGGCACACTGATTGGTGAAGCGACCGCAGAAAAAATTAAAAAGGAAATTGGCTCAGCTTATCCTGGTAATGAAGTACGTGAAATGGAAGTGCGTGGTCGTAATCTGGCCGAGGGCATTCCTCGCAGCTTTACCTTAAATAGCAACGAAATTTTGGAAGCGTTGCAAGACCCACTGTCTGGTATTGTAGCTGCGGTAAAAACAGCATTGGAACAAACACCGCCAGAATTGGGTGCTGACGTTGCCGAACGCGGTATTGTGTTGACCGGTGGTGGGGCGCTGCTTAGAGATTTAGACCGCTTGCTAATGGAAGAAACGGGTCTGCCAGCAATTGTTGCAGAAGATCCGCTGACCTGTGTAGCACGAGGCGGTGGCCGGGCGTTAGAGCTGATTGATGAGCGAGGGACCGACGTTTTTACATTTGAGTAAGCCGAAATCAGCCTAATGAATTGAGACCTTTGCAGATGACAGGCATGTGCGAAGGTCTCTTCATTTAGGGGAAAACACGATTAAACCGTTATTTACACAAACGCCATCTTTAAATACCCGCATGTTGCTTGCGGTGGCGGCCTCTTTACTATTATTTCTGATGGATGCACGGTTAGATATGTTTAAGCCGGTGCGTTCGGCGCTGGCGACGGCGGTTTATCCAATTCAAAGTCTGGCCGCGATGCCCAGCAGTTTTAGTAATTGGTTCAGCGAAATGTTTCAGGATCGTAGCGATCTGCGCGAACGAATTACAACGCTGGAAGCTCAAGCGTTGATCCAGAATGTTCGCATGCAACGTATCCAAGCCCTGGAGCGCGAAAATATGCGTTTGCGCGAATTGCTGGGTTCGTCTTTCCGCTTGCAGGAACGGGTGCAAATAGCCGGTTTATTAAGCGTCGATTTAGATCCGTTTTATCAGCATGTCATCATTGATAAAGGCAAGCAGTTCGGCGTTTATGAAGGTCAGCCAGTGCTCGATTCACGTGGCGTTATGGGCCAGGTAGCCGAGGTCGGCCAGTTATCCAGTCGAGTGGTGTTGCTGACCGATCCCAGTCACAGTATTCCGGTACAAATCGTCAGGAATGGTCTGCGGGCGGTCGCGACTGGCCGCGGTCTGGGTGAGCCGTTGCAGGTCGAATATCTACCGCATAATGCTGATATCCGTGAAGGTGACTGGTTAGTGACTTCCGGCCTGGGCGGACGTTTCCCGGTTGGCTATCCAGTGGGTCAGGTGATGGCCGTAGATTTTCCCCAAGGTAAAGCTTTTGGCGAAATCTCCGTCAAACCCGCAGCCCAGTTGGGAACCAGTCGAGAACTGATGCTGGTATTGCCCGGCGAGAAAATTGATTTTAGTTTAAAAATTCCGCCTGTTGATTTAAATGCTGATGTATCGACAGATGCCCCTTTGACGGTACCGGAAGCTTTGCAACAAGAAAGCCCGGAAACACCGTCAGCCTCCGACGCTGAATCATCTGTTGAGAGTCCGTCTGAAGATGGCAATTAACAGACGCCCGCAACAAATCTGGGTAATTTATGTCACTTTGCTGATTGCCATCTTGCTAATGATTTTGCCATTGCCGGATATGTTGCGTTTGGCAAGACCAGAGTTTGTGGTGATGACGCTAATTTATTGGACAATGGCGTTGCCTCACCGCGTCAATATCGGAGTGGCCTGGTTTACCGGACTGGTTATGGATATCACCACCGGTGGGCAGCTGGGTGTGCATGCTTTTGCCTATGCGATGGCCATTTTTATGGTGGCCCGGTTTCATTTGCAATTAAGGCAGTACCCTTTATGGCAACAGGCTTTTACCATTTTGTCCCTGGTATTTCTGGTGCATGTTGTATCAATGCTTAATGCACCGTTAACCAGTAGCTGGCATATCTGGATGCCGGCAATCGTCAGTACGTTATTGTGGCCAATTGTCTATGCGGTGTTACGCAAGATTCGCCGTGGTTTTCAGGTCAACTGATGGCTATTAATTCACACCTGGCATTAAAGGATCATTTACGTGAACGGCGATTAGTCAATGCACGGCTAATTTTTGCAGCGTTATTTTCTGTTTTGTTGTTTACCGGCGTAATTATTCGTTTGGTGGTATTGCAGGTCGTCGAATACGATCATTTTGATTCACTGGCCAATAAAAACCGTGTTGATATTGAGCCATTGCCTCCTCAGCGCGGGCTGATTTTTGATCGCAATGGTGTTGTGCTGGCCGAAAATATGCCGACATTTAGTCTGGAGCTGGTGCCTGAAAAGGTGCCGGATCTACCGGGAACCATTAACGCGCTGACTGAACTGCTGCAGATCGATGAAGCAGATCTAATGCGATTTGATGAGCAGCTCAAGCAAAACCGTGCTTTTGAACAGGTGACGCTGCGTTATCAATTGACTGAAGAAGAAGTTGCCCGTTTTTCGATTAATCGCCACAGATTTCCGGGGGTTGATGTGGTCGGCCGGCTGATCCGACATTATCCGCAAGGCGAATTATTCGCGCATGCAATAGGTTATGTGGGGCGTATTAATCAGCAGGATTTGCTTATCATCAATCAGCAGAACTACAAAGGCACGCTGCAGATCGGTAAAACGGGTGTCGAAAAACAATATGAAGATTTGTTGCATGGCACAGTTGGTTACCGTCAGGTTGAAACCAATGTGCAGGGCCGTACCGTAAGGGAGTTACATAGCGAGCCATCACATCCGGGCAAAGATTTATATCTGCATTTAGATATTGGTCTGCAGCGGACGGCAGTAGAAGCCTTGGCTGGTGAAAACGGTTCGGTAGTCGCCATGGACCCTCGTAATGGCGGCATTCTGGCGATGGTAAGTCAACCGGATTTTGATCCGAATTTGTTTGTGTCAGGTATCAGTACCAAGAATTACTCAGCACTTCGCGATTCACCCGAGCGGCCTTTGTATGATCGATCTTTGCGGGGGCATTATCCACCAGGTTCAACACTTAAACCATTTGTCGCATTGGCAGGTTTGGAGTTGGGGGTGGTCACCGAACAATCTCGTACCTATTGCCCCGGCTGGTATTCCTTACCTGGCCATTCACACCGTTATCGTTGCTGGAAACACCAGGGGCATGGCCATATGAATGCGCTGGATGCCATGGCACAGTCTTGTGACGTCTATTTTTATGATTTAGCACATGCTCTGGGCATTGATCGAATGCATAATTTCCTCGATATGTTCAGTTTAGGTCGTAAAACGGGTGTTGACATCCCTAATGAAAGTGGCGGATTGTTGCCTTCCAGTGAATGGAAACGCAATAGCCGTAATCAAGCTTGGTTTCCCGGTGAAACACTTATCGCCGGTATTGGTCAGGGCTTTAATCAAACGACGCCATTACAATTGGCACATGCAGCGTCGATTCTGGCGATGCGAGGCACAGTTCATACCCCTAAATTGGTGCGTGCCAGCCGCAATGGCGGTCAGGAGAATTTACAACTAATGCCAGTGTCTGAGCCAGTCACGTTGCCAATACAAAGTGCTGATAATTGGCAGGCGGTTATTGATTCGATGGTTGAAGTAATTCATGGTCAGCGTGGCACAGCAAGGCATATCGGCGAAAAAATGCCGTTCAATATCGCCGGCAAAACCGGGACAGCGCAGGTGTTTGGTATCGCTCAGGATGAAAAATATGATGCTGAAACTTTAGAAAAAAAACTGCATGATCACGCTTTGTTTATTGCCTTCGCACCGGCGAATGATCCTGAGTTTGCGGTGGCGGTAGTGGTCGAAAATGGCGGAAGTGGCAGTAAAACTGCGGCGCCAATCGCCCAAAAAATGATCGAGCGCTATTTTAATTTGCCTCCTGAGCTCACGGCAGAGCAACTTGAAGCGATTGCATCAGAAAGCCTGCCGACTCCTCCAGAGGTTGTGGCCGATGAATGAATTATTGAGCCAACCGCGTCGCCGCCACTATCGACCGCTAGGCTACTGGTTAAAGAACACGCATATTGACGGTCTGTTAATGCTGGGCTTGCTGGCACTATTAACGGTCAGCATGGTGGTGTTATATAGTTCAGGTGGTGAGGATATTGGTCTGTCCATTCGTCAGGCAGTGCGGATGTCGATTGCGTTCGTGGTGCTGTTTATCGCAGCGCAAATTCATCCGGATAGACTGAGAGATTTAGCATACTGGACCTATGGCTTGGGTTTATTACTGCTGATAGCAGTGTTAATGTTCGGTGATATTGGTAAAGGTGCTCAGCGTTGGCTGGAACTTGGATTTATTCGGTTTCAACCGTCTGAAATCATGAAAATCGCAGTGCCATTGCTGGTTGCTGCCTATTTATCAGAGCGTCCGTTGGCGCCATCGTTTATGCGCATTGTCGCAGCGTTGGTGATTATTGCCATTCCCACGGTACTAATTGCCAAACAACCGGACTTAGGTACAGCAATATTGATTGCCAGCTCGGGTTTAGTGGTGATTTTCTTAGCGGGGATTTCCTGGAAACTGATTTTCAGTTTTGTGGCAATACTTGCTGCTGCCGCGCCATTGTTGTGGTTTAACATGCACCCATATCAACAGCGACGGGTATTGACGTTTCTTAACCCAGAAAACGATCCGCTGGGTGCGGGATATCATATTATTCAATCCAAAATCGCAATTGGCAGTGGCGGTCTGAGTGGCAGGGGTTGGCTCCAAGGCACACAGTCGCATCTTGAATTTTTACCTGAACGGTCTACGGATTTTATATTTGCAGTAATTGCTGAAGAATTCGGCTTGATTGGTGTGGTCCTATTGATAATGTTGTATTTACTCATTACTGCGAGAGGTCTGATTATCGCGTCACAGGCACAGACCAGCTTTGGCGGCTTGTTGGCTGGCAGTTTAGCGATTACTTTTTTGGTTTATGTTTTTGTCAATATTGGCATGGTCACTGGCTTGTTGCCGGTGGTTGGCGTGCCATTGCCTCTAGTCAGCTACGGGGGCACCTCAATGGTGACCTTATTAGCTGGCTTCGGTATCCTGATGTCCATACACACCCACCGAAGGATGATGTCACCGTGAGAAGTCTGATTTTGTTACCTGCTTTAAGTCTTGTCAGCCAGATTGTCTGGGCAAATCCGGATTTACCGGGGCTCGACCAGTTTATTGACGAGATGGTTACCGAACATCAATTTGATGCTGCCGAATTGGAAGCCGCCTTTGCCGAAGTTGAAGTCAAAGAAAGTATTCTCAAAGCCATCGCCCGTCCTGCTGAAAAAGCCAAACCGTGGTATGAATATCGCAATATTTTTATGGATCAGGGACGTATCTATGCGGGTGCGGAATACTGGCAACAACATGCTGATACCTTAAAAGCGGCCGAACAAACCTACGGCGTACCGGCAGAGATTATTCTGGCGATTTTAGGCGTTGAAACGCGTTTTGGAGGCAATGTCGGCAGTTTCCGGGTGATTGATGCCTTGTCGACACTGGCTTTTCAATATCCACCGCGCAGTAAATTTTTTCGCAGCGAATTAAAGCATTTTTTGATTTTGAGCCGTGAAGAAACAATGCCACCTTTAGAACCGATTGGTTCTTATGCAGGTGCCATGGGCCTAGGACAATTTATGCCCAGCAGTTATCGCGCTTATGCGGTAGATTTTGATGGTGATGGACATCGCGATATCTGGACTAACCCGGTCGACGCCATTGGCAGCATCGCCAATTATTTACATGAGCATGGCTGGCGTGCCGGCGAAAGCATTGTTCATGCAACTGCAGCAAATAATAATAAGTCACCAGAGGCGTTGATCAAGCGTGGTTTAAAACCATCAGTCAGTCGTGACGAAGCTGATGCAGCCGGGCTGGTTTTAGATAATTTACCAGCGGATGCCGATATTTTTAATGTATTCAGTCTGACGCAACGTCATGGTGAGGAATTGTGGCTGGGCCGACAAAATTTTTATGCTATTACCCGCTATAATCACAGCCAAATGTACGCCATGGCAGTTGTGGAATTAGCGGAGGCGATCCGTGCGCGATATGAGCGTATTCAATGAATTTTAGGGGGATTCAGCTGGCACTGATGGGACTTGTCAGCAGCTGGCTTGTCGCCTGTGGTGGTGTTACCGAAGTGCAGGACAGTGCGCCCGCCACACCACCCCGGGCGGAACAAATGCGTGATGCGGTGCCGAAAAATGAACCGCTTAGTAAATATGGCAACATGGCTTCTTACGAAGTGTTCGGCAAAACCTATTACACACTGGCCAGTAATGCGGGTTATGTTGAGCGCGGTATCGCCTCATGGTACGGCAAAAAATTTCAGGGCCGGCGCACTTCAAGTGGTGAGCCTTACGATATGTACAAGATGACAGCTGCTCATAAAACGTTACCACTGCCATCGTATGCTGAAGTCACTAATATTGATAATGGTCGCAAAGTCGTAGTGCGAATAAACGATCGCGGGCCATTTCATGATGATCGACTGATTGATTTATCGTATAGTGCCGCCACCAAATTGGGTATTACTGCTAAAGGTACTGGCCGTGTTGAAGTACGGGCAATAAATCCGGATAAATATGCCATGCAATCTGACGATAACCGGTCGCAGCTTGTTGCCACGCAAAATAACACTTTGGAACAGGTTGCGATGTTTTTGCAGGTCGGCGCTTTTAGTACGCTCAGCAAAGCTGAGCAGATTAAAAACCGCATTCAGCAGGAAATCAACGAGCGAGTTCAGATCAAACCTTTTAATGGTCAGGGTACTCCCCTTTATCGTGTCAGGGTGGGCCCGTTAGCAAGTGCCGAAGTCGGCCAACGTATCGCAGATCGTTTATTAAGCCTGGGTATCCGTGATACTCAAATGATTACCGAACAACACACCAACTGAGAGTAAGCATGATTAAATTGTTCAAAAATCTTTTTGCTTCGGCAGTAATACTGACGATCAGCACCATCAGTTTTGCCGGCGCAGTGGTACCGAATCCGGTGGCGCCGAGTATTGCCGCTGAATCTTATATTCTGATGGATCATGACAGTGGCAAAGTTTTGGCAGAGGGTGAATCGACTACCCGTTTACCGCCAGCCAGCATCACCAAATTGATGACATCTTATGTTGTTTCTCATGAACTGGAAGCCGGCAATATCAAGCTCGAAGATGAAGTGCTGATTAGTGAAAATGCCTGGCGGATGATTGGTTCGCGCAGCTTTATCGAAGTTAATACCAAAGTACCGGTTGAGGCCTTATTGCGTGGCATGATTGTGCAATCAGGCAATGATGCGGCTGTTGCATTGGCGGAACATATTGCCGGCAGTGAAGCCGTCTTCGCGCAAATGATGAATCAGTACGCGCAGCAACTGGGTATGAGCGATACGAACTTCATGAACTCTACAGGTTTGCCGGACCCGAACCATTACACCACAGCCCGTGATATTGCGATTCTGTCGTCAGCTTTAATTCGTGATTTTCCTGAGCACTATAAATGGTATGCCGAAAAGGAATACACTTATAACGGCATTACCCAGCACAATCGTAATAAATTGCTGTGGCGCGATAACAGCGTGGACGGTCTGAAAACCGGCCATACTGAAGAAGCCGGTTATTGCTTGTCAGCATCAGCCAAGCGTGACGGTATGCGTTTGGTTGCTGTGGTATTAGGCACCAGCAGTGAAAATTCCCGTACGCAGGAAATTCAGACATTGTTCAATTATGGCTTCCGCTTCTTTGAAACGCACCAACTCTATGCGGCTGGTGAAAAAATCACTGACAGTAAAGTATGGAAAGGGGCTGTTGATAGTGTCGAGCTGGGACTGGCACAAGGCTTTTCGGTAACTGTACCGCGTGGTCAATACAAAGATTTACAAGCGGTGAGCAATTTACAGCAACCGATGATTGCGCCGATCGCCGCCGGCACTGAGCTTGGTGAAGTTGAAGTGCGTTTGGGAGATGAAGTCATCACCACCCAGAAATTAGTAGCACTCAATGAAGTAGAAAAAGGCAGCTGGTGGCGCCGCCTGATTGATAGTTTGTTGCTGCTGATCTGGGGCTAGTTGGTGCCGGTTGTCTATTTAAATGGTCGGTTTACCCCGGCGGAAGATGCCAAAGTTTCGGTGCTGGATCGTGGTTACCTGTTTGGTGACGGTATTTACGAAGTTATCCCGGTATATCGTGGTAAAGCATTTTTGCTTGAAGGCCATCTGGCGCGGCTTCAACGTAGTCTGGATGCCATTAAGCTTGCCAATCCGCTGGATAATGTTGACTGGGCGCACTTGATCGCTGATCTGGTCGATCAAAATGGTGGCGGTGAACAGTCAGTCTATTTGCAGATCACCCGTGGCGCAGCGGCGCAGCGCGATCATATCTTCCCGCAGGCAGTTTCACCGGGCATATTTATGATGAGCAATCCGCTGAAGGCGGTGCCAGCCGATTGGCACAGTCAGGGCATTAACTGCATCACAGTTGACGATATTCGCTGGCAACGCTGTGATATCAAAGCCATTGCGCTGTTAGCCAACTGCCTGATGAAACAACAAGCTCAAGAAGCCGGTGCTCAGGAAGCGTTATTGCTACGAGATGGTCAAATGACCGAAGGCGCGGCCAGTAATGCCTATATTGTTATGAATGGTGAAATCATTACCGCGCCGAGTGGTCCACAGATTTTGTCGGGGATCACCCGTGATTTAGTGTTGGCATTAGCCGATGAGGCTGGTGTAAAGATTCAGCAACGTTTTGCCAGTGACAGCGAGTTACGGGCAGCGGATGAGATATGGATCAGCAGTTCCACCAAAGAGCTGGTGCCAGTTACGATGCTTGATGGCAAGCCGGTTGGCAATGGTAAGCCCGGACCGCTCTGGCAGGATATGCATCAGCGTTTTCAGCAATACAAAAGCGAGGTATTAGTATGACCACGCCAGAACAACCCGAAACGCTGCTGGAATTTCCCTGTACATATCCACTGAAAGCAATGGGCGTAAGCAGCGCTGATTTTGAAGCAATTGTTATCGAAATCGTCAGCCGCCATGTCAGCCATATTGCGGAAAATGCCGTGAGTAGCCGCCAAAGTAGTGGCGGTAAATTTACGTCGGTGACTGTGACCATTCAGGCGACCAGTAAAGCGCAGCTGGATGCGATTTATCAGGATCTGACCGATAATCCACGGATAAAATACGCACTGTAATGCGCATCCGCGAACTGGGGATTCAGCCCTATCAGTTGATTTGGGCGGATATGCAGCAGTTTACGGCGCAGCGCGGCCCGGATACTGAAGATGAGTTGTGGTTATTAGAGCACTCGCCGGTATTTACCCTCGGCCGCAACAGTAAAAAAGAACATTTATTGGATACCGGTGATATCCCTGTCGTGCAGACTGATCGCGGTGGACAGGTCACTTACCACGGCCCGGGCCAGTTAATTGGTTACAGCTTATTGGATTTGCGGCGGTTAGGCATCGGTGTCCGGCAAATGGTCAGTGTCCTCGAAAATAGTATTATCGCCGTGCTGGCGGATTTTGCTGTAAAAGCGGCAGCACGGTCTGATGCGCCGGGTGTTTATGTCAATGATGCTAAAATTGCAGCACTTGGCCTCAGGGTCAAAAACGGCGCCTGTTATCATGGTATAAGTTTTAATATTGATATGGACTTAACACCGTTTGCCCGCATCAATCCTTGCGGCTTTGCAGGCATGGCGGTGACCGACTGCCGGCAATTGGGCATTAAGCTTGATATGCAACAGGCGAAAACAGCACTCAGCGAAGCCTTAATGGTTCAGATGGCAAAGGTTTAATATGACGCAAAGCACTGAAAAACGAGACGTTAAAGCGCTGAAAGGTGAATCCAAAGTGTCGCGGATCCCGATCAAAATTGTGCCTTCTAAACCAAAACGTAAACCGTCCTGGATTCGTGCTCAGGCACAAGGTCATCCGGAAGTGCAGCGCATCAAAAAAATGCTTCGTGAGCATAATCTGCACACTGTTTGTGAAGAAGCCGCGTGTCCGAATCTGGGCGAATGTTTTACCCACGGCACCGCAACGTTTTTGATCATGGGCAATATCTGTACGCGGCGTTGTCCGTTCTGTGATGTTGCTCATGGCCGGCCCGATCCGCTCGATGCAAATGAGCCGCAGCATTTGGCACAAACCATTGCTGCTATGCAGTTAAAACATGTGGTGGTGACTTCAGTAGACCGCGACGATTTACGCGATGGCGGTGCCGGGCATTTTACCCAGTGCATCAGTGAAATTCGCCGGCAATCACCGCAAACCCGCATTGAAGTATTGGTACCCGATTTCCGGGGCCGGATGGATGCGGCACTGGAAATTCTGGCTGACAATCCGCCGGATATTTTTAATCATAACTTGGAATCTATTCCGCGGCTGTATAAAGCGGTGCGCCCCGGTTCTGATTACGATTGGTCGCTGGATTTACTTGAGCGCTTTCAAAATGCTCACCCCGACGTACCGACCAAATCCGGTTTGATGTTGGGACTCGGCGAAACCATTGATGAAGTCAAAGAAGTGCTGCGTGATCTGCGCGCCCATGGTTGCCGGATGCTGACTTTAGGACAATATTTACAACCCAGTCGTCACCATTTGGCGGTGGAACGGTTTGTCACCCCGGAAGAATTCGCTGAATTGGCAGAATTCGCCAAATCACTGGGTTTTGAACAGGTAGCCAGCGGGCCAATGGTGCGTTCGTCCTATCATGCAGACTTACAGGCAGCTGGTGATTTTGTAGCCTGATCCGGCATCAGGGAGCTGAGTATGGAAACTAACCGTCGCCGATTTTTGCAAGCAGCCGCGGCTGGCAGCGCAGTCGCAGCTTTACCTTTCAGTTTAACTGCCTGTAACAGTAAATCTGCCAAAGCCAAAGTCGTAGTCATCGGCGGTGGTTATGCTGGCGCGACAGCGGCCCGTTATTTAGCGTTATGGGCACCGGATATTCAGGTCACAGTTATCGAGCAAAACAGCCAGTTTATTTCCTGCCCACAAAGTAATTTAGTGCTCAGTGGTGCCCGTAAACTCAGTGATTTAACCCGGCAATATGACAACTTGGCTGCAAAACCGTCGATTCGCTGGGTAAAAAATACTGTCACCGCAATAGACAGTGATAAGCAACAAGTTCAAATCGCAAATGGCGATAAATTTGCCTATGACCGGCTGATCCTGGCACCCGGTATCGCGTTTAATTATGACGCGCTGCCAATGTTGCAAAACACTGCCGCCCGGGAAAAAGTGCCGCATGCCTGGAAAGCCGGGCCGCAAACCGAGTTGTTGTATCGGCAAATTCAGGCGATGCCAGCCGGCGGTACAGTGGTGATGACTGTCCCCGCAGCACCATACCGTTGTCCGCCGGGTCCTTATGAGCGCGCCTGCCAGATTGCGTTATATTTAAAACGGCATAATCCGACCGGTAAAATGCTGGTGCTGGATGCTAACCCGGATGTGATTTCCAAGAAAGCCTTGTTTATGCAAGCGTGGCAACAGCAATATGCCGGCATCATTGAGTATGTACCCACCAGTGCCGTGGAATCAGTCAATGTTGATGCACTGCGCGTTGAAACACTGTTTGATAATTATCAGGCTGATGTACTCAATGTGATACCGCCACAAAAAGCGGGTGCCGTGGCAGCTATGGC
>JBFJJO010000050.1:0-14184 GCA_041612215.1 Methylophaga sp. | reverse complement strand
CAGTTTGACGATGACGCACAATGGGGCAATAACGATTTACCGGCCGCCCCGGATTACGCTTTGCGTGGTGAAATCATCTATCGCCATGCCAACGGTTTTTATGCCGGCCCGACCGTTGACGTTATTGGCCAGCGTTATGCTGATTTTGCCAACAGCTATAAAATCGATAACTACGCGCTGATGGGCCTGAAAGCCGGTTGGGAAAACGAATCATGGCGGGTGTTTGCCGAAGTCCGCAATCTGTTTGACCACGACCATATCGCCACCCACAGCGTTCGTACCACCGCACTGGATAATGACGAAATTCTCAACCCTGGCGAACCACGCTCGGCCTATATTGGCGTTGAATACCGCTATTGGTAAAACACAGAGACATTATAAAAACTGTCATCCCGACCGAAGCGGAGGGAACGCTACCCCATGTCGATGAGATTCCTCGACTAGCGCTCGGAATGACAAGTTAATCGTCATTGCGAACGCAGTGAAGCAATCTAGCACAATCCGAAACACCTAATAATCATGCCATGCCAGGTTTAATCGAATCAAAGGTGTCAGAGACCTTGATACATACCCCCATGGTCTCCACGCAGCACTGCATTGCCATCCAGTGGTGTTGGACACCATCAATCGTAGTTGCTCCTAGGAAAACGTCTAATGTCCTACGCACGTATTATTGTTCTGACGTCACTCGCCATGATGGCTTTTGCAGGTAATTCACTGCTCTGTCGCGCAGCCCTTATACACACCAGCATTGATGCAGCCAGTTTTACTACCATTCGATTGATTTCCGGAGCAATGGTGCTTTGGCTATTTGTGAAAATGCGGCACGGCACAACGGCCGGTGCAGGAAACTGGCTGTCGGCAGGTGCGTTGTTTGTTTATGCGGCCGGCTTTTCTTTTGCCTATATCAGCTTGCCTGCGGCAACCGGTGCGCTGCTTCTCTTTGCTGCTGTACAGGCGACAATGATTGGATATGGTTTTTGGGCTGGAGAACGCCTGCTTAAATCGCAACTCCTTGGTCTGTTCCTCGCTTTCGGGGGACTTATTGGCTTATTGCTCCCGGGGCTCTCGGCACCGCCACTTTATGGTTCCGTATTGATGCTAGGTGCCGGGGTTGCATGGGGTATCTATTCTTTGCGCGGGAAAGGGGTGGGTGATCCCATCCAGATAACAACGGGGAATTTTTTGCGCGCTGTCCCGATCACATTAGTAATGAGCCTATTTATGTTGCAAGGCTCATCGCTCGATACTGCTGGATTCTGGTACGCGGTTGCATCGGGAACGCTGGCTTCCGGGATAGGTTATGCCATTTGGTACACGGCTCTACCTGTTTTGAAGGCTACTAATGCTGCAACAATTCAACTTAGTGTGCCGATCATTGCAGCTTTTGGAGGCGTTGTTATGCTGGGTGAGCCCATAACCCTGCGCCTGGCTTTAGCGTCTGTAGCCATTCTTGGTGGAATCGCGCTGGTTATTCTGGAGAAGCCGCATGCAAACGGCGCTCAAAAAATCGATCCAAGGGACGAAACTTAAACGGACTATCCGCTGAGCTAAAAGGATATAACTCTTAGGGATGAGGATTTGATTGAAAAGTACGAAGTGTATTTCCCGGCATGTGGGGCGTTTGTAGCTCTTTTCAGAGGAGCGGTGGAGGCAGAGCTAGTGCGTTCACTCCTAAATCTTCAACTAGATTCTCCACCCCAATTCAAAGCTTCGCTTTCAATAACCATTGATCCAACTGATTAGCAAACGCTTGCCGGTCGCGCTGGTGAAACGCATCGGGTCCGCTGATTTGTTCGCCGCTGCTGCGCATGGTTTCCATAAAATTACGCATGTTCAGGCGCGCCTGAATACTGTCTTTGGTATACAGTTCGCCGCGTGGATTCAGTGCCAAAGCGCCTTTTTCGATGGATTCGGCAGCCAGTGGAATATCGGCAGTGACCACCAAGTCACCGGCATTTAAACGGGCGACAATTTCATTATCGGCAACATCAAATCCTGAATGCACCTTCAGGAAGTTTAAATATGGCGAGGGCGGTAAACGGAGGCTGTGATTGGCGATAAAGGTGGTTTGTGTTTCGGTGCGGGTGGCGGCGCGGTAGAGAATTTCTTTAATAACCACCGGGCAGGCGTCAGCATCAACCCAAATCTGTTTTGTTTGACTCACTGGGTTTCGTTGACCTGACGGGTGCGTTCGACTTGTTTCACTTTGATATGAATCGCCGCTTTGGCCATCAGATGGGCACTCACCGGTGCGGTGATAAACAGAAACAGTGTTACCAACACCTCGTGCAGGCTGACATCACCCGATTGGCTGGTGAAATACACTGCGGATGCGATCAGAATCGCGCCAACGCCAAGTGTACTGGCCTTGGTTGGGCCATGCAGGCGCATATAAAAATCCGGCAGTTTAAACAGGCCAATTGAGCCGACCAGCGTAAAAAAGCCACCAAGAATAATCAGAACTGACAAGATAATTTCTAACATGCCTTACTCCATGATATCGCCGCGCATCAGGTATTTACTGAGCGCCAGCGTACCCATAAAGCCCATTACGGCAATCAACAGCGCCGCTTCAAAATATAGGGCACTGTCGAGATGAATCCCCAGCAGAATCAGCAGGGCGATAGAGTTTATATAGAGCGTATCTAATGCCAGAATCCTGTCCGGTACATCCGGGCCGACGACAAGGCGAATAAAACTCAGCAAGAGAGCAATACCGACAAAAATAAAACAGATAACAATCGCAATGTTCACCATCAGGCAAAAATCTCCTCTAACGGCTGCTCGAATTTACGGGCGATATCGGCTTTGATCGTTTCAGCATCGTCAATATGCAATGCGTGAATCAACAAAGTATGGCCATCTTCAGACAAGTCACAGCTGACTGTTCCCGGGGTAAGCGAGATGGTATTAGCCAGTAAACTGATAGCGATCGGCGAGCGCAGCTTTAAGTCATAGGCAATAAAACCGGGCTGCAATTTGTCGGCGCGACTGAGAATCATTTTGGCGACCACGACATTGGCAATCATGATTTCCCAAAGCACCAGCGTTACATATTTCAGCAGTAGAAGAGGCTTAAGGATCCTTATCTTTTCTGGCCAAAAGCCTGAAGTAAACCATGGAATAAAAATCGCCAATAAAGCGCCGAGTACCATATGGCCGGCGCTTACAGTGTTATTCAAAAGTAGCCAGATAAACCATAAAACCAGCGATAAAACCGGATGCGGGAATAAACGTGACCGAATCATTTGTTCACCTCCGTCACGGGTTGCTGCCCCAGAACGGCATCAATATAGCTGAGATGATCGGTTTGCTGCCGGGCGATTTCATCTGTGAGACCCGTCAGCGGTTTGGCGAAGATCACCATCAGTGGGCTAATGATAAGCAACATGATAATCGCGGCAAATGCAGTTTTATTAAGCGCCGGTGCCGTTTTTTCAGGATCGGCCTGCACACTGTAAAAAAATAAAGAACCAGTTCGTGCCAGGGCCACAATCATCATCAAACCAGCCAGCAAAATAACGATCAGAATTGCCCAAAACCAACTGTGCATAACGGCGGCATTCAAAATCATCAGCTTGCCGAAAAAGCCGGAAAACGGTGGCATCCCGGAAATGGCAATGGCCAATAACATAAATACGCCACCAATCAGAATAGGCTGATCGACTGGCGTTGCTTTGGTAAAGGTATCAGCATGGCTGCCACGCGCCATTCGGATAACATCGGCCAGTAAAAACAGTGCCGCGCCAATAAACGTTGAATGAATCAGATAATAGAATGTGCCCGATAAGGCGGCCTCACTGTTAATGCCGACTGCAATCATCAGCGTCGCAACTGAGGCCAGAATTAGATAAGCCACCTGGTGACGGAAAATCCGGGCCGCCATCACTCCCAGCGCTGCCAGAATCAGTGTGATTAAACCCAGCACCAGAATCCAGTTACTGTGGATATACGCCAGTTCACCGGCCGATTCACCAAAGACAGTGCCATGCACCCGGATCATTGCGTAAAGTCCGACTTTGGTCATGATCGCAAACAAGGCTGCGATCGGCGCGGAGGTGTAGGTATAAGCGCCAGGCAGCCACATATAGACTGGAAACATTGCCGCTTTAATACCAAATACTAACAAGAGCAATAAAGCAGCGGCAGTAACCAGACCGCGATCATCAGCCGACACGGATTGGACGGCAATAGCCATATCGGCAATATTCAGCGTGCCAAGCATGCCGTATAAGGTGCCGACGGCAAACAAAAACAAGGTCGAACCAACTAAATTAATGACCACATAATGCAGGCCAGCTTTGGTTCGCAAACGGCCGCCACCATGTAAAAGAAGACCATAAGACGCCAGCAGCAGCACTTCAAAAAACACAAACAGGTTAAACAAATCGCCGGTCATAAAGGCGCCATTCAGACCAAATAACTGGATCTGAAACAACACATGAAAATGCTGACCTTGCCGGTCGATATTAGCGTTAATGGCATACCACAAGGCGGCAACTGCCAAAAATGCAGTGATAAATAGCATCAGTGCTGATAGTCTGTCGAGCACCATGACAATACCAAACGGTGCTTGCCAGTCGCCCAATAAAATTACCTGATATTCGCCACTCATCGCTTGCTTTAAAGCCCAGCCGGCAATGCCCAGCAAAACTAGTGTCAATGCTAAGTTGAGCAACCGCTGCATGCCGATGCCGGCACGCTGCGATAATAAAATAACGATGCCGCCAATCAGCGGCAATAAAACAGGAAGGCTGGCAAATTGATTCATTTGGCTGCTTCCTCAATACTCATGTTTTGTTTTTTATGCGCTGCAGCATGGCGCTCATCTGCTGATTTATGAATACCGTCAACGTGGTCATTGCCAAGTTCACTGCGTGCTTTCAAGGCCAGTACAATTAAAAACGACGTCATACCAAATGCAATAACAATCGCTGTGAGCACCAGTGCTTGCGGCAGCGGATCAGTGTAAGCCGGGGCGGCTTTATCAATTACCGGCGGCAGGCCGATTTGCAGGCGACCCATGGCAAATAAAAATACATTGACTGCATACGCCAGCATCGTCAGGCCCAATACCACCGGAAAAGTGCGGGCACGCAACGTTAAAAACACACCACAACCGGTCATAACCGCGATGACCGCAGCGATCAGCCATTCCATTAGTTTGGCTCCTCTGTAGGCATAAAGTGGGCGGCATGACTCAGTTTGCCAAGCTCTACCAGGATCATCACTGAACTACCGACCACCGTTAAAAACACGCCCAGATCAAAGGCAATTGCACTGGCAATTTCAAAAGTGCCGACTACAGGCCAGTTGAGATAGGTAAATGCCGTGGTCAAAAACGGAAAGCCCAGCAACATCGGCACCAGACCAGTCACAGTGGCAATCAGTAAACCGGTACCGATTACCAAATGCATATTGACTTTGAGGCGTTCATTGGTCCAGTCGATACCATTAGCAAGATATTGTGAAATCAGCGCCACCGAGGCAATCAAACCGGCGATAAAGCCGCCCCCGGGTAAGTTATGGCCGCGTAAAAAGATAAATACCGCCACCATAAGCATCAGTGGGAATAACAATCGGGTCAGTGTCTGCATGATCGGTGGATGCGGATCATGGTTCCACTGGATGCCATCAATATCCTTGCTGGGTGCGGCCAGTCGCAGCCCATGTAACATGGCGTAAACACACAAACCGGCCAGCGCCAGCACAACAATTTCACCTAAAGTATCAAAGCCACGGAAATCGACCAGAATGACGTTAACAACATTGGTGCCGCCGCCGCCGGGTTTGGCATTATCAAGGAAAAACTGCGAAATTGGTTGATACTCACGGCTCAATACCGCCATAGTCAGGATAAATACCGCAACTGCCGACAGCACTGAAATGAGGCCATCACGGGCATAACGGGCAACACTGCGTTCCTGTGGGGTATGCTGTGGTAGGAAAAACAAAGCCAGCAATAACAAGACGATGGTAACCACCTCAACCGATAGCTGTGTTAACGCCAGATCGGGTGCCGAAAACAACACAAATCCCAGCGCCACAAACAGGCCCACCACGCCAACAGTAATTAAAGACACCAGCCGTTTATGATGCAAAATTGCCGTCAGTAAACTGGCGACCATCAACATAACAGCCATGCCCACTGTTATGCCGTCGACGGCTAACAATTCGCGATTACCGATAATTGGTGTTGGAAATTGGGCAAACGCTGCAAAGCCGATTAATAACGCGGCGGCCAGTAACCAACTGACAGCCGGTTGCAGCGCACCACGATCAAATATTGCGGTGATTTTCCGGGCCGCGCGGATCAGTTTCCACAGCAACCAGTCAAAAATTGACTTGCCTTCAATACGCCACAAGCTGCGTTCATGCCAATCCCATAATTTTTGACGTTGAGTGTAGAGCACGACGCCGAGCAGCAGTGCTATAAAACTCATCAGCAGCGGTAAATTAAATCCATGCCAAATCGCCAGACTGAATCCTGGTGCAGTGCTTTGCAGACTGGCGCTGGCAGCTACTTTTAAAATCGGCCCCAGCAATAACATCGGCGCAATACCAACCAGCAGACATAACACCACCAGAATATCCACTGGGATTTTCATAAAGCGAGGTGGTTCATGGGGTGTTTTGGGCAAATCAATCGGCTCACCATTAAAAAACACGTCATGAATAAATCGCAGTGAATAAGCTACCGACAAAATCCCGGCAATCGTCACCATTAGCGGCACAAACCACGCGTGGAGATTACCGTCCGAAGCCGATAAAGCCTGCTCAAAAAACATTTCTTTACTGATAAAACCATTCAGCAATGGCACACCGGCCATGGCAGCGGCGGCGATCATTGCCAGCACAGCGGTATGCGGCATCAATTTGAACAGGCCGTTGAGTTTACGCATATCACGGCTACCGGATTCATGATCGATAATACCAGCAACCATAAACAGCGATCCCTTGAAGGTCGCATGATTAATGATATGAAACAAGGCTGCGACCAGCGCCATTTCGGTACTGAAACCAAACAGCAGGGTAATCAGCCCCAGATGGCTTAAAGTCGAATAGGCCAGCAGTCCTTTTAAATCATGTTTGAACAGGGCGATATAAGCACCGAGCACCAGTGTAATCATGCCAGCACCGCCAACCAGCCAAACCCATTCGGGTGTGCCGGAAAATACCGGGAAAAACCGCGCCAATAAAAAAATGCCGGCTTTGACCATAGTTGCTGAGTGTAAATACGCCGACACCGGTGTCGGCGCTGACATCGCATGTGGTAACCAGAAATGGAATGGAAACTGTGCTGATTTGGTAAAAACGCCAATCAAAAATAACAGCAGTGTTGGCACAAACAAGGGGTCGGCTTTAATACTGTCGGCTGCGCCCAATACAGCTGTCAACTGATAACTGCCGGCCATTTGCCCCAGTAAAATCATCGCCCCCAGCAATGCCAGACCGCCGACACCGGTAATCGCCAACGCCATCCGCGCACCCTGGCGGGCATCCTGCCGATATTGCCAAAAACTAATCAGCAAAAATGAGGTGAGCGAGGTCAGTTCCCAGAACACCACCAGTTGCAGAATGTTTTCGGATAGCACGATGCCCAGCATCGAGCCCATAAACATCAACAGATAGGCATAAAAACGGCCGGTGGAATCTTTTGCGGTCAGGTAATAGCGGGCATAAAAAATAATCAGCAAGCCAATCAACAGGATCAAAAAGGCAAATAACAATGCCAGGCCATCGAGCCGGTAAGCGAATTGCAAATCGATGGCGGGGATCCATTGCCAGCTTTGGATTAGGGTCTGACCGGCAAATACTGCTTCGGTCGACGGCCACAACAAAGCCAAGGACAATAACGTTGTGATGCCAGCCAGCCAGGCAGGTGCAAGCCGATGATAGCGATCGACTAAAGCAACCAGTGGTGCCACCAAAAAAGGCAGCAACACCAGTAAAGGCAAATTAAATGAGAGCAGGTTCATGTCAGGCTTGCGTCCGTTGATGCGGTCATAGTTGCAGTATCTGAACAAAAAGGTGGCCGGCTAATGCCGGCCAGAGAATCAATCATTATGCCCATTAAAAAAGGCTGGTTTTATTCTGATTGTGAAATCATATAGTCGACAGCCTGTTTGACTTCATCATCACTGAGATCTTGTCTTCCGCCACGGGCCGGCATGTTTTTAAAACCATTGATGGCATGGTCATACAGCGTCTCCATACCTTTTTCCAGTCTTGGTGCCCAGTCATCTGCGTTACCCAGTCTGGGCGCCTGCAAAAGACCACTGACATGACAAGTAGCACATACGGCAGTAAATACTTGATTGCCGGGGCCGATCTCGTCACTGGTTTTAACCGCTTCGGCATCGCCTGTATCAGCGCTGGCTTGGACAATTGGCTCTTCACCGATTCGCTCTTGTGCAACCGGTGCGATACGATCGCTAATGGCTTTGGCATCCATTTTGGGTGGTGCGACAACCTTGTCGGCAATCGATAGCATACTGTTGAGAATCAAATACGCAACCACCACCAGTAAACCGACGATAGCCAGACTGCCTGCTAAAAACTTACCCGATTTGTTCGATTCCATTATTAGTCCCTGACACGCTGAATGCCTATGATTATACGGAGAACGCGGCGGCGGCGCTACGCATTATCCGATCCCGGTATCGGTCCCAGTGCGATTTTCCCGCGACTATGACCTGTTTCGATAACAGCATGTGCCGCCTGCAGATTATCGACCGTTAATGTATAAAATCGTTGCGTTAGAGTGTGCCGTAAACAACCCGAATCGATAAGCTCGGCAATACGCTGCAAAATACGCTGTTGCAGCTGAATATCATCGGTTTGCAGCATGGGCCGGGTAAACATAAATTCCCAGACCACGCCGGCGCTTTTGTTTTTCAGCAGATTTAAATCCACGGGTTGGCTAAAATTCACTGCAAGCCCAATGAGGCCTTGCGGTTTAATCAGTTCAGCCATCACCGGAAAATAATGATCACTGTCACCCAAGCAAATAATATAATCCGGCGCTGGCAGATCCGTTTGTTGATAATTTGCCAATAAATCACCGTGATGACTAACTGTATATTGCGCGCCCAGTAAATGACACCACTCAGCCGAACCATCACTGCCGACACTGGCAATTACATTTAGACCAGCAATTTGGCGGGCCAGTTGAATCATCATCGAACCAACGCCACCGCCAGCACCGATGATTAACAAAGACTTGCCATGATCTTTTTGCAAACTGATGCGTAGCCGGTTAAAGAGTAATTCCCAGGCAGTCAAACTAACCAGGGGTAAACTGGCAGTCTGTAAATCATCGAGGCTTTTTGGGGCATGGCCGACGATTCGGCTGTCTACTAACTGATGGCTGGCAAAGCAGCCGGGTCGACTGACGTCGCCAGCGTAAAACACCCGATCACCGACTTTAAAACCACGAACCTTGTCGCCCAGAGCAACAATTGTTGCACAGGCATCCCAGCCCAGCGTTTTTGGTGAACCAGTGATACCAGACTGGACTTTCTTGTCCACAGGATTAACCGCAACGGCATGGATGGCAACCCATAAATCAAATCCAGTTGGCGTGCTATCGGTTAGGTTGACCTGTTGTGCGGGACCGTTTGGCTGAAAAAATTGCAATGCCTGCATGGCGTCCACTCCTGAACTAATATAAAAACCGGCGGTTTACTGGCAGTATTGCCTGAGGGCGTGCAAATAAGCGGCTTCATCGGGCATTTTCTGGCTGCGTTGCGCTTGCCAGATGCTTTCGGCCAGACATTCCATCATCAGATGTTCGGTGCTTAATTGCTCACCATTATTCTTTTGCAGTAAAAGCTGATAAATCTCGGCAATACCGGCGGGTCGATTGGTTGCGACTTGTTCACGAATTGCTAAGTGTAAACCCATATGTAAATAAGGATTGCTTTGGCCGTTTTCGACGAAATATTCCTGTTGATAATGATCGCTATTGTCTAGTACCGGATGATATTCCGGATGCTCTTGAATGACCATGGCAATTTGCTGTTCCAGTGGCGACAATGGCTGTTGTTGCTGCCATTTTTGCCAGACTTGATGGTAATACTGGCGCAACGTATCGCGATTCTGACCAAACATCAAAATACCACTGTGCTGCGTTTTTGCTGTCGACGAAAATCGTCACATAAATCATTGACGATGCAGTCCTGGCATTTGGGCTTACGGGCGGTGCAAGTATAGCGACCGTGCAAAATCAACCAATGATGGGCATCGAGCAGAAATTCTTTGGGCGTATTTTTGACCAGTTTGTCTTCAACTTCCCGGACATTTTTGCCTTTGGCCAGTCCAGTTCGATTCGACAGCCGGAAAATATGGGTATCAACGGCCATGACCGGCTGTTTGAACACGGTATTGAGTACAACATTGGCGGTTTTGCGACCGACACCGGGTAATGTTTCCAATGCGACGCGATCGGCTGGCACTTCGCCGTTGTATTGCTCGACCAGAATTCGGCAGGTTTTGAGGATATTGTCAGCTTTGCCGTTAAACAGGCCAATGGTTTTGATATAGCTTTTTAAACCGTCCAGCCCCAAATCCAAAATAGCCTGTGGCGTATTGGCGACTGGATACAATTTGGCCGTGGCTTTATTGACGCCAACATCGGTCGCCTGTGCCGATAATATGACTGCGATCAGTAATTCGAAGGGCGAGTTGTATTGCAGCTCAGTCCTGGGTGCTGGATTAGCGGCGCGCAGCCGGCTAAAAAACTGCTGGCGCTGTTGCTGATTCATGATTAATGCGCAGCTGCGCTAGCCAAGCCTTGTACTGTTTTGGGTTGCCGTGCTTTATGGCGGGCATCAATAACGTTTTTCAACGCAACAATTAATCCCAACCCAATAAATGCGCCTGGCGGTAATAAAGCCATCAGAAACCCCCGATAATCCTCAACCACTGTAATGGTCAGCCCACGCGCTGCTTCACCAAACATCAAATGGGCATCACTGAGCAGTGTCCCCTGACCAACTAATTCACGTAAGCCGCCCAGCACGACCAGCACAAACAAAAATCCCAACCCCATCATAAAACCATCGAGCAAAGAGGGCAGCAACGGATTACGAGCAGCAAAGGCTTCGGCGCGGCCGATAATCGAGCAGTTGGTAACAATCAGCGGAATAAAAATCCCCAAAATTAAATACAACTCATGAAACCAGGCGTTCATCGACAGCTCAATAGCGGTAACGATCGAGGCGATAATCAAAACAAATACCGGCAAACGGGCTTCATCAGGAATATTGTGCCGTAACGCGGAAATAGCCCCATTAGATGCGACCAAAGTCAAAATAGTAGCCAGTCCCAAGCCCAGGCCATTGATGACATTATTGGTTACGGCCAGCAGTGGGCAGAGGCCGAGCAGCTGCACCAGTCCCGGATTGTTTTTCCAGAGACCGTCCTGAATGATCTGTGTATAGATACTCATGGCTTGTCCTCAACATTGGCAAACAGCTTATCGCGATTGCCCTCAAAATATTCCAGCGCAGCGCGCAGCGCATGAACAATGGCTCTGGGCGTTATCGTCGCGCCAGTAAATTGGTCAAATTGGCCGCCGTCTTTTTTTACTTTCCACAGGTTTTTGTCTGGATTTTCAAGAGACAGACCGGTAAATTGCAAAATCCAATCGTGACGTTTGGCTTCAATTTTATCACCGAGGCCCGGCGTCTCTTTATGGTTGATAACCCTAACGCCGGCGAGAGTACCGTCATAATAAATACCAACCAGCATCCGAATGCTGCCACTGTAACCATCAGGGGCAATCACAGTAAATACCGCTGCCACCGGTTCGCCATTTTTTCTAGCTCGATAAACCGTCGTGGTTTCAGTTGTACCGATGGCTGTTGTGGCCGGTAACATTAATGTGTCTTGTAAAATTTGATTATCAAATTTATCCGCGGGCACTAACACTTTAATCGCTTCTAATAACGCTTCGCGTTCATTGTCGGCAATTTGCTCACGGGTATTTTCTTCGGTCAGTGCGACCAACGCTGTAGCGCTGATGGCAAATACCGCCATCATAATACCGACCCGCACAACGGTGTTTTGCCAGAGCTTTTTCATCAACGGGCTCCGTAGACTTTGGGCTGGGTGTAATAATCGATCAAAGGCACCAGCATATTCATCATAATCACCGCAAACGCCACGGCATCAGGATAACCGCCCCAAACCCGGATGATATAAACCAAGACACCAACGCCGGCGCCAAAAACAATTCGGCCTCTCAATGTGGTCGAGCCCGATACCGGATCGGTGGCGATAAAAAATGCACCGAGCATAAAGCCACCACTGACCAGGTGAAATAATGGTGATCCTGATACCTGTGGCGCGATTAACCAGGTAATTGTACTGATGGCCAACAAACCGCCAATCATCGCCATTGGCACATGCCAGCTAATGATTTTGCGATACATCAACCACAGGCCGCCCAAAGCAAACCAGATATTGATCCACTCCCACCCCAGGCCGCCAAACAACCCGTACATGGGTTTGCTGGCTACATACTCCGGCGAGCGCATCATGCTGATTTGGGTTTTCATATGATCCAATGGCGTGGCACCAGAGAAGGCATCCATCGCCATGCCTTGATACTGGCCCGTCAGAATCACTTGCAAAGATGCCATCCAACCCGGCGCTTGATCCGCCAAACTGTTGACAGGTAACCAGGTGGTCATTTCAACGGGAAATGAAATCAGCAGTAATGCATAACCAATCATCGCCGGGTTGAAGGGGTTATAACCCAAACCACCGTAGAGATGTTTGGCAAAGATAATCGAAAAACTGACACCTATTACTGTCAGCCACCAGGGTGACAACGGTGGAATGGCAATCGCCAATAACACGGCTGTCACTGTGGCGCTGCCATCGCTGAGAAACGGCTTTAACGGCCGGCTGCGTAATTTCAGCATCAGTGCTTCACTGACCAGCGCAGCCACTACGGCAATAACAATATTAATAAGTACGGCCGGGCCAAAGAAATAAACCATGGCAATGACTGCAGGGATCAACGCCAGCAGCACCTGAATCATATGCAGGGTGACGCGACTACTGCCGGCTAAAAACGGTGGACTCAGCCGGAATATCGGCATCAGTTTTTCTCCTCGGCAGGGGATTCTGTTTCCGTTGCGTTATCCGCTGGTGCCGCTTTTTCTTTATTGGCAGCGGCTTTTTTGGATGCCTCAAGTGCCGCTTTACGTTGCGCCTGACGTTGTTCTTTTTCCAGACGTTCACGTTCCAGGCGTTCCAGACGACTTTCATGGCGCTCACGGGCCAGATCTGATTTACGCTGTTCACGCTCCTGGTTCATGATTTCGGTTTTGGCGAAACGGAAGTACGACACCAACGGAATTTTGCTTGGGCAGACGTAATCACAGCAGCCACATTCAATGCAGTCGAACAACTTGTAGTCGCGAGTTGTATCGAATTCTTTGGCGCGGGAATACCAATAAATCTGCTGCGGCAACAAACTCGCCGGACAGACATCGGCGCAATCACCACAACGAATGCAGGGCAGCGGTTCGTTAGCAGGTGCCACATCCTCGACACCGACCAGAATACAGTTGGCTGTCTTCGTAATCGGTAATTGATCACCGGCCAGACTGTAACCCATCATCGGGCCACCCTGAATGAATGGTTCATCCGGTTGGCGTTTGGTTTCACAAAAGTTAAGTAAATCACTGATCGGTGTTCCGAACAGTGTTTCAAAATTACCGCAATGTTTAACGTCGGTGCCGGTCACGGTGACGATCCGCGAAATCAGCGGTTCACCATATTTAACGGCGCGGGCAACGGCATAAGCGGTGCCGGGGTTGTGACAAACAATACCGATATCAATCGGCAGGCCATTACTGGGCACTTGCTTACCCGTGACGACCTGAATCAACTGTTTTTCACCACCGGTTGGATAGCGGGTTGGAATGACCACGATATCAACGTTTTGCCATTGCGGCCTGGCAGCTAAGGCCAGTTGCATGGCAGAAATAGACGCCGGCTTATTGTCTTCGATAGCAATAATCACTTCACCGGCATTCAATGCGTAACGCATGATCTCAATACCATCCAGAATGCCTTCGGCACGCTCTCGCATGATCATGGTGTCACAAGTAATATAGGGCTCGCACTCAGCGCCATTGATCAGCAAGGTATCAACACTATGAT
>JBFJJO010000049.1:0-14205 GCA_041612215.1 Methylophaga sp. | reverse complement strand
CATCCGTGAGCAACGCAACAGCCGCCGCTGGGGTTATGTTTTCAAAGGCTTGGTATTATTGTATCTGTTCGCTTTTTTGTTTTTAATGTTGCCAAATGGCGATATGACAAGCGAAAAAGACACGCATACAGCGCTGGTCGACATACAAGGCGTGATTAGTTCAGACAGCGATGCCAATGCCGATTTGGTGGTGACCGGCATTCGTGAAGCATTTAAAGCCAAACAAGCTAAGGGATTAATATTACGTCTGAATACCCCCGGCGGCAGTCCGGTGCAATCAGGGATTATTAATGATGAAATACACCGCTTACGTTTAACGCGTCCCGATTTCCCAGTCTATGCTGTGGTTCAGGATGTCTGCGCCTCAGGTGGTTATTACATTGCCGTCGCTGCCGATGAAATTTATGCTGATAAAGCCAGCATTGTTGGATCCATCGGTGTGCGCATGGATAGTTTTGGCTTTACTGAAGCCATCGATAAACTTGGTGTAGAGCGTCGTTCATTAACTGCTGGCCAGAATAAATCGTTTTTAGATCCGTTTTTGCCACTTAAAGAAGCTGATGTCGAACATGCCAACAAAATGCTCGATAATATCCACCAGCAATTTATTGAAGTCGTGAAAACTGGCCGCGGCGATCGGATCAATGCCAACAATGAAGCGCTGTTCTCAGGGTTGTTCTGGTCCGGTGAGCAAGCGCTGGAACTTGGTTTAATCGATGGTCTTGCCAGCAGCAGCAAAGTCGCAAGAGATATCGTCGGTGCCGAGGATATAATTGATTATACCCCTCGCCCCAATTATCTTGATCTTTTTGCCGGTAAGCTGGGTGCCAGTATCGGAGAAATGCTGCAAAGTAGCAGCCAATGGAATCTACGCTGATGACCGATTTTATTCCGGCCAACCAATTTGATGACAGCCAGTTGCAAGAAAGACTGGAGCTGTTTCGCTATGTCGATTTAACGCAGCCTTTAATGCAGGTTTTATTTTCGCTGCAATTCCCCGACGACACAACCAATGAGTTTGACTAATATGACGCTGACACCACAAGCACTGGTTAATAAATCGCTGGAACTGGTGTCAGCACCAACAACCTATGCCCGGCTGGATGCACTGATCAGTGATCCGGACAGCGCCATTGATGATATCAGTGCCATTATCAATACCGACCCGGCGTTAACCACCCGCTTGCTGAAAATTGTTAACAGCCCGTTTTATGGTTTTCCCTCGCAAATCAAAACCATTTCTCGTGCTATCACCATTATTGGAACCCGTGAGTTAACCCATTTGGTCTTAGCCACCTCAGTGATGAATGCGTTTCGTGGTATTCCAGCCAATATGATGGATATGGATACCTTCTGGCGGCATAGTCTGGCCTGCGCTATTACCGCTAAATATCTCGCTGAAGCCACCCATCAGGCGCATCCCGAACAGTATTTTATTGCCGGCCTGCTCCACAATATCGGCAGTCTGGTGTTGTATCAGTCGTTGCCGGAATTGGCTCGCGAAGCAATCAACAGTGCCCGCTTTGGTCACGAAGTATTGCATGAAGCCGAAAAACGCATTATCGGTTTCGATCATGCTGAAGTCGGTGCCGTTCTAATTGAAAACTGGCGTTTACCAGACTCACTGGTCCAAGTTGTCCGTTATCATCATCAGCCAATGAGTGCCGACCATGATCAGGTGGAAATTGCCATTGTGCATGTTGCCGACGTCATGGTCAGCAGCGTGCCATTTGGCCACAATGGCGATCAGCATGTACCGCCGTTGGATGAACAAGCATGGCAGTTACTGGGCTTAAAACCCGAAGCGATTCCGCCATTGCTATTTAATGTTTATCAGCAGCTCGACGAACTGGCGACATTAATGCGCCCCCAACATTAAGATTTCAATCCTACTATTCAAGCGTAAGAGGCAAACATGAGAACCGTATTACTTGGCGCGCCGGGTTCCGGCAAAGGTACACAAGGCGTATTTTTGGCTAAGCAATTTAATATTCCGCAAATATCCACCGGTGACTTGCTGCGCGCCGCAGTGTCAGCTGGAAGTGACTTGGGAAAAAAGGCCAAATCGGCGATGGATGCCGGCGCCCTGGTGTCTGATGATATCGTCATTGGTCTGATCCGTGAGCGTTTATCAGAAGCCGATGCCCAAAACGGTTACATTCTTGATGGTTTTCCACGTAATATCCCGCAGGCTGAAGCTCTCGATAATATGCTCAATGACCTGGGACAGCCTTTGCAAGGTGTGGTGTTGTTGGATGTGCCTTTTGATGAGTTAATGCAGCGTTTAACCGGCCGCCGGACCTGCAAAGATTGCGGCGCCATTTTTAACGTACATTTATCACCACCGAAACAAGATGGCGTTTGTGATAAATGTGGCGGTGAGTTGTTTCAGCGTCAGGATGACAATGAAGAAACCATTGGCAACCGTCTGAAAGTTTATGAAGACCAAACTGCACCTTTGATTGGCTATTACCAGTCACAAAATAAACTGCATACCATTAAAGGTACCGGTGATATTGAACAAATCACCCAAGCCGTCGGCGCCGTATTCGACGATATTTAATCATCAGTCCATCCGTTCATGGCGCGGATTTTAACCATCGGCATCGCCACCCTCGATATTATTAATCAGGTGGCAGCCTACCCCGCCGAAGATGCCGAAGTGCGCGCCTTATCGCAACAGCAACGTCGCGGTGGCAACGCTAGTAATACCGCGGTGGTACTCAGTCAATTGGGACATCAGGTTGATTTTGCCGGGGTGTTAATTGATGAACCAGACTTAGCAATAATTACTGCCGATCTGGATGCTTATCAGGTTAATTATCAGCATTGCCGGCGACTTGAAACCGGCAAAATGCCGACATCCTATATCAGTGTCAGCGCTGAAACGGGTAGTCGGACTATTATCCACTTCCGTGACTGCCCGGAACTCAGCTTTGCTGACTTTCAGCGCATTGATTTGAGCGTCTACGACTGGCTGCATTTTGAAGGTCGTAATATTACTGAAACCCAACAAATGCTGGCTTATGCTGCCCAGCAACAGAAAGCGTTGCCCCGTTCGGTGGAACTGGAAAAACCACGTCAAGGCATTGAAAGATTACTGGAAAATGCCAGTTATGTAATGGTGTCACGACCTTATGCTGAAGCAGCGGGCTTTCATAGTGCCGAAGCTTTTTTGACCCATCTGGCTTTTGATCAAGCCACTTGCAGTTGGGGCGCTGACGGACTATGGGGCAAATGTGCTTCGGAGTTACGACATCAACCCGCAATTTCACTCGATAAAGTCATCGAGACCCTAGGTGCCGGTGATACGTTGAATGCTGGCCTGATTCATGGTTTGCTGCAAAACTGGCCTAATGCAGAATTGTTAGCGTTTGCCAGCCAGCTCGCCAGCTTAAAATGTCAGCAATCAGGATTTGCCAATTTAAATCGTATTATGAAAAACGAAACACTATGAACGAACGTTATTATCTGACCAAAGCCACAGCACTGAAAGAAAATAAGCCCAAAGAATTTGAGATCGCCATAGACGATATCAAGCTGGCTGGTTTTATTCTTCGTTTTGATGGCAAGTTATACGCCTATCTAAACCATTGCCCCCATCTGGGTGTGCCATTGAACTGGCAACCGGATACCTTTATGTCGTTGGAAGCAACCCATATTCAATGCAGCACCCATGGCGCTTTGTTTAACCCTGATGATGGTTTGTGTGTATCTGGTCCTTGCCGGGGTGAGCATTTAACTCCACTGAATATTGAAATCACAGCCCAACAGGACGTTTACCTGATTTATTGACACTGGTAGGCTCAATTATTCAATCGTCAGCTGTATGGAATGTTATGTCTGATTTGTTGGATAAATGGCCTGAAGCCGCCCTGACCAGCCTGGGCTTTTTCTGGATGGCTATGTGGGCCTTTGTATTGGGTTACCTGGTCAGCAGCATCATTCAGGTTATGGTCTCGCGCAGCGAAATTCGCAAACTCATGGGCGATGATAATCTGAAGTCGATAAGTGCAGGCAGTGTGTTTGGCTTTATCTCCAGCTCCTGTAGTTTTGCAACACTGGCAACATCTCGCGCTTTGTTTCAGAAAGGCGCCAATTTTTCCCCATCAATCGCTTTTTTGCTGGCCTCTACCAACCTTGTAATCGAACTCGGTTTTGTTATCGCGCTGTTTCTGGGCTGGCAATTTGTGGTCGGTGAATATGTGGGTGGCATTATTCTGATCTTGCTGGCCTGGTTATTTATCATGCTGACCAATCCGGCAAAATTGATTAAAAAGGCCCGTGATAATAAATCCGACGACGATGATGGTCATGACAGTCATGGCCATGCCTGGGCACGCATTCTGGATAAAGAAATCTGGTCAGCTATCAGTCAGAAGTATGTCATGGAATGGCAGATGGTTTGGAAGGATGTGTTAATTGGCTTTACCGTTGCCGGCATCATTTCTGCCTTTGTGCCCACCGCATTTTTCAAATGGCTGTTTATTGGTGCCGGTAAGGCTGATCCGGGTTTCTGGGCAATATTGCAACAGACCTTGGTAGGACCTGTTGCAGCGTTTTTTACCTTCATCGGTTCGATGGGCAATATACCATTGGCTGCCGTTCTATATGGCGAGGGAGTCGCTTTTGCCGGTGTCATGGCTTTCATTTTCTCCGACTTGGTCGTACTGCCGGTATTACGCATCAATGCCCGTTATTACGGGTGGAAAATGGCGCTGTATATCCTGTTGATGCTGTTCACTTGTCTGGTCGCTACATCATTACTTCTTCATTACGGTCTAGCGTTATTTGACTGGCTGCCGGATCAAAGCCAGTGGTCATCACCTGCTGATCGCGATCACTTTCAGCTCAATTATCAGTTCTGGCTTAACGTGATATTCGGTCTCGCCTCATTATGGATGTTTGTCAGTTGGAAGCGTCAACATAAAGGACACGGCCATCATCATGAACATGTGAGTGGCAGTCAGCCCATCATCAATAGTCTGTGTGTGATCTCCATTGTCTGGCTGGGAGCAGGTATTATTCTGAGTCTGACTTAATTAACTCAGCCATTGTCTGACGTAATTGCTCAATAATGGCTTTTCGGCCGGGTAACGACAACGTGCTGGCCACCTGACTGAAGGATTGGCCCTGAATGATTTTTTTCACCAGCAATGCCTGGCGTTCTGGTGCCAAACAGGTCAACTGACCGGATAATAATTTTGGATGCAGCCATCGCCAAAGCAACGGCTCAGTAGACTCAAATGCACGCTGCTGCCAGGCAAAACACTCAATAGCATGTAGCTCGTGTGCTGCAATCTCTGCATTTTCGCCAGCGGGCAGCGTCTGCGATAATAAGATTACCAGTTCATAATCCAGGTCACGCTGCGCCTGCAGTAGCAGAAACGGCCATGATTGTTGCCATATTTGTTGTGCCTGCAAAAGGACTGATTCTCCGGCTTTTGATACTGTACGTAACAAAATTCCAGCACGCTGGCCGCTGACTTCATCAGCTTGCTGACCAACTCTGACCGGCAGATAGGCGTTATTGAGCCAAAAATTCAGTAAGTTGCGATCCAGCGCAAAGCTGGTACCAATCACATCACACTGACCGCTGAAATGCGTGTAAATACAGTCTAGCAAACGACTGCCCAGTCCCTGCCTCTGTAAAGCCGGATGCACTGCAATCCGAATAATACGTTGATAGAGACATGCGCCGGCTTCTGGGACGCCACTGTGTGCCAGCAGTGTCTGCGGTAATAGCTGGCCTTTGAGCCGGCGCTTGCCACCAAACACCTGTTGGGCAAGGTCTTCGGCCAATGGCTGTTCACTGACCAGCCAGGCACTTGCTATAACCTGACCCCGTGCCTGCATGACCATCACTGAAATATTATCCCGATCCAGCAGCATTTGCAGGTCCGAAGGGCGCGTTCGGTAGTGAGCCAGTACCATCAAACCGTAAATCTGACGTAAAAGCGACTCATCTTCTGCTAACTGTTGTCGATCAAGTAACGCAAACTTTGCCTCGACCAGCGATAACGATGAAAGCCGGGCTTCACTGACCGGCTCAGCATCCAGCAATAAAGCATCAAAGCTGAACTGTTCGAGTTCATCATCAGCCGCCCAGCGAACCGGCCGGGTTAATCCCATTTCGCACCAGTCTGGCGTGAGTCTATCCAGTGTTTTTTTGAAGCGCACAGCAAAACCACGACCAGTGCCCTCATAACCATGCTCCGTGGTTGAAAATACTATTCGGGAATAGGATTGCAGCATCATTTTCAGCATCGGTGCCGGGATCGCGGCAGCCTCATCTACGATTAGCAAATCGCCTGACGGCTTGG
This sequence comes from Methylophaga sp., assembly GCA_041612215.1. GTDB lineage: Bacteria > Pseudomonadota > Gammaproteobacteria > Nitrosococcales > Methylophagaceae > Methylophaga. The sequence goes on along the minus strand of JBFJJO010000049.1, from coordinate 7,882 downwards.
TATTAATCAGAGCATCGGGCGCGACAAACTGAATGTTTGCCTGTTGCCAGTGTAGGCTGTTTTGATAACGTTCAGCTCCCGGCAAGCCCATCGCCGCATGTTCGAGCAGCGGCTCGATATTAGCGATTGACGGGGCCGTAATCAGAATTTTCTTTTTGCCCAGTTGCAACAGTGCAGCGGCAGCCATCCCCAGCAAAGCCGTTTTACCACGGCCCCGATCGGCAGTGATCACCAATGGCCGGCGCCGATGACCGTTCACGACATGTAAAACAGCATCTATCGCTTGCGTCTGTTCATCGGTTGGCGTAACTGTCTCAGAAATAGCCGGACAGGATAAAACAATATCGGGTAGCGGCTCACCCTGTTGGATAAGCTGCACGGCAGAATAAGCTTTAGCTGTTTTCAGAAAGCGTCGCAGCCATGGTGTGATCTGCATATTGGCCTTCAATAACACCAGCATCCAGCCACCGGCTCGCAACGTGCCAATCAGGGCACCAAAAGCATCAGCAGCAAAACTATCCTGGCTATCAAAAATAATTAGCTGATTATTAGTGCCCAGCTGCTGCAGTGCCTGTTTGCTGTTGATAGCATCATCGGGACGCGGCGAATTGTCTGATAACCAGCAACGTGCAGCAACATCGGCTTGCTGATAAAGATAAAATGCCTGCTCATTAAGCCAGTCACTGTCACCTTGAAGTATCAGACAATGGCGTTGCGGCAGCTGCATCATTTTACTTTAGTAATGAGGGGGTGGTTCGTCCGTCTGACGCACCACTTGATCCTGTTGCAAAGTCTCAACCTGACCATTGAGTTTGTCGAGCTGACGTTGCAGTCGATCAATTTGCGTCTGCTGACGAGTCACCACCTGATTTAGCTGCTCAATCACACCATCCTGAAAAGCGATACGGGTCTGCAATTCAATAATGTCGTCCTGCATCAGTCATCACCATCGTAAGACAGCGCCGGTGCTAACCAGCGTTCAGCCATCGGCAGATCCCAATTTTTACGTTGTGCATAATCTTTGACCTGATCTTCCGTAATTTTGCCGAGCCCAAAATAGCGTGATTCCGGGTGGGCAAAATAAAAACCACTGACCGCTGCCGTCGGCAACATCGCGTAACTCTCTGTTAAGGTCATGCCGATACGTTGTTCAACATCGAGTAATTCCCACAACAGACCTTTTTCGGTATGGTCGGGGCATGCAGGATAACCCGGTGCCGGACGAATACCTTGGTATTTCTCATCGATAAGTGATTCGTTATCAAGTTGCTCATCGCTTTTAAAGCCCCAGAATTCTTTCCGAACCCGTTCATGCATCCGTTCTGCCAGGGCTTCTGCCAATCGATCGGCCAACGCTTTAAGCATAATGCTGTTGTAATCGTCATGGTCTTCTTCAAAACGGGCAACATGATCATCGATGCCGATACCAGCAGTGACGGCAAAGGCACCAATATAGTCTTCAACACCACTGTCTTTAGGCGCAATAAAATCCGCAAGCGCCGCATTCGGCCGGCCGGGTGGTTTTTCGCTTTGCTGACGCAGGGAATGCAACGTCATCCGCACTTCGCTGCGACTGTCGTCGGTATACACTTCAATATCATCATCGCCCACACTATTGGCTGGAAATAAACCAATCACGGCACACGCTTTCAGCCATTTCTCGTCGACAATCTGCTGCAGCATCTTTTGAGCGTCTTTAAACAGATTCGTGGCATGCTCACCGACGATTTCATCTTTAAGAATACGTGGATAGCGGCCTGCCAGCTCCCAAGACTGGAAAAATGGCGTCCAGTCGATGCGTTCCACCAATTCCTGCAATGGATAGTCATCAAACACCTGAATACCGGGCTGTTTAGGCGTCACTGGCTGATAAGCCGGCCAGTCGAGTTTGGTTTTATTAAGACGTGCTTGTTTCAAAGGCAATAATCGACGCGTCGATTTACGCCCCTGATGTTGTTCGCGTTTACTTTGATAATCAGCTTTGGTTTTTTTAACAAAATCATCACGGGTGATTTTGCTGACCAGATTCTGGGCTACACCGACGGCGCGTGAAGCATCTTTGACATAAATCACCGGCCCCTGATAATTTGGATCAATTTTTACGGCAGTATGAATCAGTGAGGTTGTCGCGCCACCGATCATCAGCGGGATGTCGAAACCCAGACGCTGCATTTCTTTGGCCATATGGGCCATTTCTTCCAGCGAAGGCGTAATCAGGCCAGACAAACCAATAATATCGACATTATGCTGACGGGCAGTGTCGAGGATCTTCTGCGCCGGCACCATGACGCCCATATCGATGATTTCAAAGTTGTTGCATTGCAGCACCACACCGACAATATTTTTGCCGATATCATGCACATCACCTTTGACGGTAGCCATCAGGATGGTGCCGTTGCTGTTACTGACTGTGCTGTCGTCTTTTTCGGCTTCGATATAAGGCATCAAATAGGCCACGGCTTTTTTCATGACCCGCGCCGATTTGACCACCTGCGGCAAAAACATTTTGCCTTCACCAAACAGATCGCCAACCACGTTCATGCCGTCCATCAACGGGCCTTCGATGACCTCTAACGGTTTGGCATATTCTTGGCGGGCCAGCTCAGTATCTTCGTCGACAAAATCGGCGATACCTTTGACAAGCGCGTGTTCCAGACGTTTGACTACCGGCCAGCTGCGCCATTCCAGATCTTCTTTTTTCTCGACGCTGCCATCACCTTTATATTTATCGGCAATCGCCAATAAGCGATCGGTGGCATCATTACGGCGATTGAGAATGACATCTTCGACATGCTCACGCAGCTCTGCCGGTAAATCATCATAAATCGCCAGCTGACCTGCGTTAACAATACCCATATCCATACCGGCTTTAATGGCGTGATACAAAAACACCGCATGAATCGCTTCACGTACCGGATTATTCCCTCGGAATGAGAACGACACATTGGATACGCCACCACTGATGCGGGCATGTGGCAAGCTTTGTTTGATGTCATGGGTGGCTTCAATAAAGTCCACCGCATAATTGTTGTGTTCATCAATGCCGGTCGCAACAGCAAAGATATTTGGATCGAAAATAATATCTTCTGGCGGGAAATGGACTTTCTTGGTGAGAATTTCGTAACTGCGAGTACAAATTTCCCGTTTACGCTCGCGGGTATCGGCCTGACCATCCTCGTCAAAAGCCATCACGATTACCGCCGCGCCATAACGCCGCACGAGTTTAGCCTGTTCAATAAACTTGGTTTCACCCTCTTTCAAGCTGATTGAATTGACAATGCCTTTACCCTGAATACATTTGAGGCCAGCTTCGATGATTTCCCATTTGGAGGAATCAATCATAATCGGCACCCGGCTGATATCGGGTTCTGCAGCGACCAGATTCAGGAAGGTCACCATGGCATCCTGCGAATCGAGCATGCCCTCATCCATATTGATATCGATGATTTGCGCACCGTTTTCAACTTGATGACGGGCAACTTCCAGCGCCGTGTCAAAATCCCCCTCTTTGATCAGCTTGGCAAAACGCAGTGAACCGGTGACATTGGTACGTTCACCAATATTGGTAAACAGACTGTCTTCAGTCAGATTCAGAGGTTCCAGGCCACTCAAACGGCAATGATGCAGGTTTTTGGGGCGCTGACGTGGCTTGATGCCATCAACTGCCTCGGCGATGGCCTTGATATGCGCCGGTGCGGTACCACAGCAACCACCAATGATATTCAGGAAACCGGATTGCGCCCACTCTTTAATGTGAATCGCCATGGCTTCCGGCGATTCATCATATTCACCAAATTCATTGGGCAAACCAGCATTAGGATGGGCACTGACATAACTGGTCGAAATTTGCGAAAGCTCTTCAACATATTGACGTAATTGCTCGGCCCCCAGTGCGCAGTTCAGACCAATAGATAACGGCTGCACATGCGACAGTGAATTCCAGAAGGCTTCAGCCGTTTGTCCTGACAAAGTCCGGCCACTGGCATCGGTAATCGTGCCGGAAATCATCACCGGCATATGCATCTGGTGACGCTCAAAAAACGTTTCGATAGCAAAGACGGCAGCTTTGGCGTTCAAGGTGTCGAATACCGTTTCCACCAGCAGCATATCTGTGCCGCCATCCACCAAACCCCGAATCGCTTCCAGATAAGCTTCGACCAACTGATCAAAATTAACATTTCGAAAACCGGGATTATTGACATCTGGTGAAATACTGGCGGTACGGTTAGTAGGCCCAAGTACGCCGGTGACAAATCGTGGTTTGTCAGGATTGGCTTTAGTGAATTCATCGGCCACTTCGCGGGCCAATTCCGCAGATACTTTATTCAGCTCATAAACCAGATCTTCCATCTGGTAATCAGCCATAGCGATTGAGGTGCCATTAAAAGTATTGGTTTCGACAATATCGGCACCGGCTTCAAAATAGGCACGGTGAATATCACGAATAATTTGTGGCTGGGTTAGCGATAACAGATCATTATTACCTTTGACATCGCAGGGATGGTCGGCAAAACGTTCGCCCCGGAAATCCGTTTCACTGAGCTTGTAGCTTTGCAGCATGGTGCCCATGCCACCGTCTAAAATCAGAATACGTTGTTCAAGCAAGCGATGGATTTGTTGAGAAACAGTCGTCAAAACGGTTTTCCTGTCAGCCAGTTAGCGATATAAAAAACGCTGAATTATAACAGATCGATAACCAGATAGACTGACTGGGAGTGCTTAAAAAAGTCGCATACCGACTTTACGAATTTTATCGCCATCAACCTCATTCACTACCCAGTGAATACCGTGCCAATCAACATCATCACCCACAACCGGATGGCCACCCACCCGCCGGGAAATAAACGCTGCAAGTGTCGCGTCTTTTTCATTGTCACTGATCGTCAAACCATAGGCTTTTGCAACATCACCTAATAACGCATCCCCATTAAGAACAAAGGCGCCAAAAAAAGCTTCGGCCTGACGCAATTTGGCATCGCCATTAAAGAGTTGATTCAGCTTGGGTAAATCTTCGCTGCGGCTAATAACACACAGTACATCACCAAGCTTAAGCACCGTACTGCCTTTAGGATGCAGCATTTGATGATCACGAAATAAAGCCGAAATTAAAGTGCCGGATGGAAACCGCAGCAAACGGATCTGCTGGTCAGCCAAAACCGGATTTTCGACTTTATAAACGAACATTTCGAAATCGTTTTCCGGCAAAATGCCAAGCGCACCGCGTTGATCGGGTTTGGTACCTTTGGGCATGGCAACCCGCATCCATCTTGCCATTGGCGATAACGTAGCGCCTTGAACCAACAACGACAACAGCACGACCGCAAACGCCACGTTAAAAAACAAGGCCGCATTATCAACACCACCAATCACCGGAAAAATCGCTAATACAATTGGAACCGCGCCACGCAGCCCCACCCAGGAAATAAAGCCAATTTCCCGCCAGCGAAATTTGAAAAAAGGCTTCAGCGAAATCAAAACCGCTAACGGCCGGGCAACAAAAATCAACGCCAAAGCAATCAACAATGCTGGTAAGGCATAAGTCAGCATTTCGCTTGGCGTAACCAACAAGCCCAAAATCAGGAATAAACCAATTTGACTGAGCCAGGCCAAACCATCATGCACTGGTAAAATATGGGTTAAATGCCGACCCGGTTTATTACCAATCATCAAGCCACACAGATAAATCGCAAGAAAGCCGCTGCCACCCAACGAACTGGTCAAGCCAAATACAAAAAAAGCCAGCGCCAACGCCAGTAATGAATACAGGCCGGGCGCCAAATCCAGCTTGATCAGCATCCTAGCAATTAACCAGCCGCAGCCGAGGCCGATCACAATTCCCAAACCAAACTGTTGCAGTAAAAACAGCAATGACGATAGCCAACCGGCAGTTTCACCTATCAACAACTCAATGAGCATTATGGTAAGAAAAATTGCCATCGGATCGTTGGTACCTGATTCTATTTCCAACGTCGCGCTGACCCGTTCGTTGATGTTAATCCCCTGACCTTTGAGCATGGAAAACACCGCGGCGGCATCAGTTGAGCCAACAATGGCACCAATCAGCAAGCCTTCCAGCAGTTGCAAATCAAACATCCACATGGCCAGACCGCCCACAATGCCACTGGTCAGCAACACCCCTAATGTCGCCAGCGACAGGGCCGGTTTAAAGCCAACCCGAAATGTTGATAAACGGGTTTGCAGGCCACCATCGAGGAGAATCATCGCCAACGCCAAATGCCCAATGACAAATGCCAGTGAGTAGTTATCGAATTCAATACCGAGCAATCCCTCTTCCCCAGCCAGCATCCCCAGTGCCAGAAAAACGATCAGAATCGGCAGACCAAACAAAGATGACAACCGGCTGGCAACAATACTCAGGGCGATTAAAAAACCACTCAGCAAAAAAAGCGTATTAATTGAATCCATGGCAAAGCCTTGTGTTGTTAAGCAATATTATTGCACAAGGTGCAGAGCAATTATGGGCTGTTCAGTTGTTCCAAACCAAACTCGCCGCGCTCCTCAATACTGACATAAGGCAGTAAAGACCCGACATCAAAACGTGCCTTAAATAGATAACCCAGTGTTTGCTGCTGGCCAGACATCAGTTGGTTGAGTAACCGGGCACTGCCCAGTAAATCCGGGCTGGCCTCGATAACTATATCAGCACTGCTGTAGCCTTCGACTCTTGGCAAATCAGGCTCTGCACCACTGAGAATACGATTACCCTCCACTTCGACAGAATAACTCATACCCTGCAAAGGCAAAGCGCTTCGGTTAGGATTAATCACCTGTAAGCCAATCAAAAATCGTGGTGCAATACCATTACTACTTGGTGCCAGCGAAAATGACGTGACATTTATTTGGGGTTTTTCATAGCTCGGCGACCAGCTGGCACAGGCGCCAAGCATCATTAACCAACATATTACTGGTGCATATTTTAATCCGGCCATTTTGTTTCTCCTCAACTATCAATTCATTTCAGTTTAACCAAGTTTCAAGATGCGGGACGGCCTATTTATTGACATGAACAGTGCTAATAATCATGATTTATGCATAAAAAAAAGCGCCGCATCCAATATCGAATGCGGCGCTTTGTCTTACTTAGAATCGAGCTTAGCAAGCGGTATGAATTATTGGCCCCGCTCTCTGAGCGCTTCTTCACCTTCGCCCATTTCATGAGCTGGATGCTCTGAGCCTACATGTGTATCTTCACTTCCCATTTTATGGGCAGGATGAGGAGGATTTTCGGTGTCTTTAGCTGCTTTCAGATTCTCTTCATATTCTTCTGAAAGTGTCTCGGTTCTATCAACATCAGCTGCTTCACCCATTTCATGGGCAGGATGTTCCATACCTTTATGACTATCTTTTTCATCACTCTCATGGTGATTTGCCATCGCAGTACCCATTACAAAAAACATTGCGGTCATAATCACTTTTAGTATTTGTTTCAACATAGTTAACTCCTTTGTGTTATCCAAACTTAACGGACTTATTTCGATTAACAATAAAACAATCCGAAAAATATTTATTAGTTACCTTGTCTTTCAACCGGTTCAACCTCATCCATTTCATGTGCTGGATGAATTCTATTATCTTCTTCTTCAGCGTTCTGGCGCGCTTCATCATATGCAGGACTATTTTCTTGCGTAATTTTGTCAGCACGTTCCCCCATATCATGAGCGGGATGGTTACTATCATCACTACAAGCGCTCATCAAAAAAGCAGACATCAATAGTGTTATCAGGGTTAATTTATTTATCATATATACTCCTTCACATAATCTTAATTTAATTGTTATTAGCAGGAAAAAATGTGATTTACCTGCAATTACGGATACAGGCTAAACCATAAAATTTGGACATCCAATAACTCAAGTTAAAGT
>JBFJJO010000048.1:0-14207 GCA_041612215.1 Methylophaga sp. | reverse complement strand
TATGTGATCGGCATCATCAACTTGCGCGGTAATGTGGTGACGGTTATTGATACCCGTCGGCGGTTTAATCTTCCCATTACCGAGCCTGATGACTCTTCACGGATTATTATTGTTGAAGTTTCCGGCAATGTAGTGGGCATGCTGGTCGACAAAGTGGCTGAAGTGGTTTATCTACATCAGTCCGAAATCGATAGCGCGCCCAATGTCAGCAGTGATGACAGCTCACGCTTTATTCAGGGGGTATGCAGCCGTGATAAATCATTACTGATACTTGTTGATGTGAATAAATTACTCAGTGAAGATGAAATTGCTGATTTGGCGAGTTTCTAAAAACCATTATGGCTGCCGACGAACTTAAACCGACGCAGCCATTAAGCCCCGGCTTACCGACGGATCCAGCCCCGGAAGATCGTCGCCGTCCACCGCCCAAGCCACCCCCGGAGAAATCTGATGACGACACATCTGAAAAACCAAAAAAGCGGCCGCCATCAGATAATCTTATCGATGAATATGTTTAATCACGCTATAGGAGCGTTGATATGTTGATATACAGTTTCCTAGGCCTGTGCCTGTTGTTATTGTTGGCCCTGATGATGTTGCGTTTTTATCGGCTACATAAAGCACAAAGTGCACAGATAATTGCCTTGGAACAACAATTGGCTGGTTTATGTGCGGCGGCTGTCGGCGCCGATGAACGGGTAGTGAAATTTGAGCAGATGCTCAATAAATTGCGCGAACAACAGAATACCATTGATTTGGGGAGCAATCGCCAACATGGTTACGAACATGCCATTCGGCTGGCGCGTAAAGGCGTCAGTGTCGATCAAATTGTCGATAGTTGTAATCTCAGTGATGAAGAAGCGCGTTTAATCAGTCGTCTGCATGGTCTTCAGCCGCGGGCCGGCGAGTTGCATTAAGCGGCATGGGCAAGTGAGTTTGTGGTTTACCCACCAAGTAGCCCTGAACAAAATCAACACCATATTCCTGCAGCAAACTCATCGTGCTTTGTCGCTCAACAAACTCAGCAACAACCTGCTTACCGAGACTATGGGCGATATCAATCATGGATTTAACCAGTAATTGATCCACCGAATCGTTATCCAGATCGGTGATAAAACCGCCGTCAATTTTCAGAATATCCACCGGAAAATGCTTTAAGTAATTATAGGAATTAAAGCCAGCGCCAAAATCATCGAGTGCGAAACGACAACCCAGCTCACGCAGTCTGACGACCATTTTTTTGGTTTGCTCAAAATTTGATATCGCCGATGTTTCCGTGATTTCAAACACGACCCTTGTAGGATCGATGCCGGTTTCGGACAGTTTACGCTCCACCAGCGGATAGAGATTTTGATCCAGAAAAATATTACCGGACAAATTGATGGCAATGGCAATGTCTGCAGGCAGGGTTCGCATCAGGTCAAAGGCCTGGTTGACTACCCAGAAATCAATCTGGTGAATCAGACCCATCGCCTCGGCGACCGGGATAAAATCATTTGGGTAATACAGCATATCGCCATCACCACGCATGCGGATCAGACATTCATAATAATTGATGCGCTGTTTGGCCAGTTCATATATTGGCTGAAATTCCAGAACAAAATGGCCTTGCTTCAGGGCAGCACGAATTCTCGGCGCCCATTCCACACTATGTCGTAAGGTGTGCATTTCCCGATCTTCCGGACTGTAAATATGCACCCGGTTACGGCCCCGCTTTTTGGCGGTAAAACAAGCCTGATTGGCATGCGACAGCATTTCACCAGCAGTGGCGTGTTCAGCATCGCTAATGCATTTAACGCCGATGCTGGCTGATAAATGATAGTGATGGTCATGATGTGCAAAGCTATAACCATCGAATAAATGACGCAGTCCCTCGGCGCGGGTTAATGCCGTTTGCCGGTCAATATTATCGACCAGTACAGCAAACTCATCAGAGCCAATGCGTACCAGCGTGTCCTGCACTTTAAAAAAGCGGCGTAAGGAATTCGCGACCTGAACCAATAATGTGTCACCGGCTTCATGCCCCTCGGCATCATTAAGTACTTTGAAGCTGTCGAGATCGATATAAAACAAAGCACTGCAGGTATGGAAATGCCGGACCTGCGTCAAACTTAAATCCAATGCTTGTTCGAGACGGCGGCGATTGGCAAGGCCGGTTAAATCATCGTGATTGACCGAAAACTGCAATCGCGCCTCCATCACTTTCAACTGGGCATTTTCTTCTTCGATATGTTGCTGACGTTGATAATTCATATCGCGCTCCTGCTTGATTGCCAGCGCGGTCATGACCGCTGGTGGCAGACTTTCGGCAGTAAGCGGCCGGTATAACAAACTGGTCACACCGTGACCCAAGTCCGTCAGTAATTGGGCATGATCCCATTGAGATTGCGCTCGCAGCGCAATGATTGGAATTAAACGCCATTCATCAAATTGATCCAGCGTCAATCGTAATTCACGGGCAGAAATACCGGTAAGTTGGGTATCGAGAATCACCAGATCGATAACGCATTGTTCCTGCACTATCGTATGGCGCATCGCCTGCATCAGCGCATCGGCACCGTTGGCGACAAATATCCGGCGAAAACCGCTGAGCGACAACATGGTCTGCAAAAACACCAGATCTGCTTGCTTGTCGCCAGCCAGTAAAATGGTTTTATCCAACAAATCGCTGACATCGGCCGACGTTAATGGCGCAGCAGACGTCAGCACATGGGCTGCGGATATTTCCTGGTTGAGTGTTGGCGTTTGCTCCACGGCGATATTATTAATTTCCGAACGATGACTTGTTTACGAAAATAGCCGCTTTATATATTAAAATCAATACTTAATAGCATTTTTGTAATGCGGTTTATAAAGATTTATGTTGCTTTTTGACAACAAACGAAAGCCGGCAACAATGTGACATGCGTCACGTTTTTTGATTTTTATCTTTATTAACAGGCACTTTGCCCGACACCCAGTAGGCATAGGCAATCACTTCAGCGATCACCCGATACAATATCGGTGGGATATCTTCACCCAACTGCAAATCTTTGAGTAATGCGGTGAGATCGGCATCTTGTCGCAGCGGAATATTATGCTCCCGGGCAATACGAATGATTTCTTCAGCCAGCGCACCCTCGCCGGTCGCTGTAACGGTGGGCGCATTTTCACCATCATATTGCAGCGCAATAGCGCGCATCGGCTTGGTGGTTTTTTTCATACAGAAATATCCAGTAAAGCATCTCGCTGGTTGGTTTTATCCACGGGTGTCAGCCAATCCACCTTGCCCAGACGACAGCGGCACTGTGTAACATTTAAATCCAACGCTGCCAGTTTTTCATGCAACCAGCCTAAATCTTCTTCCAACAAACTCAGTGTTGCAGCGGATTGTGCCGTCAAAATCACTTGCGCCTGACTGTTTTGCAAATTGATGGCTGCTTGCAACTGACCCAGGCTGAGGGTTTCCAGATTTAAAGTGACCTGCCAGTGATCGTCTCCTTCCTCAGAATCACCAGCCGCATTTTTCTGGCGTTCAATCTGCAATTGCAGCCATTGCAGCTGCTGTTTGTCACGTACCGGCACATCAGTCAACCAGACCTGACTGGTCTGACTATTGACATCTGGCTCACGCAACATCGAAAGTTGGTTGAGCTGAACTCTCGCCAGCGTGCTTTCCACTTCACGCAGCAACAACTGTAAACGTGCCAGTTCCGCAAATTGTGCCGGTATCGGCTGATTCTGCATGGTGGTCATCGGCGGTAGGGTTTGTGCTGACTGCAACGGTGCTAACAGGGTCTGACCGGTAAGCAATTGCAAAATCAGCTGTGTCGGCGTTTTGCCAGCACTACTTAGCAAACCGGGGATCTGTGCCGGTAATTGCTGTAAATGCTGGGGCTGACTAAGTAGTTGCACTAATTGCTGACGGACCTCAGCGGGCAATTGATTGATCTTTCCAGCTGTAATGTCACTGCTTTGCAAAGCAGTTTTCAGGGCTGCTGCCAGTGTCAGTAAATTGGCTTTAAAATCCTGATTGACCGGCAGTTTGTTGGCCAGTTGTTGCTCGAGAAAAACACCGGACTGACGAATTGACTGTTGTAATTGTTCGGCATTTTGCAGTGCTTGCGGCTGCGGCACGGCCTGTAATAATTGATTCACCGCCGGCAGGATCTGTCGTTGCAAATTGTTATCGGCGATCTGACTGACCAGTCCCGCCAGTTTTGCCGGCGGTGTCAGCAATTGCGGCAGCAACTGGCGTTGTAATTGATTGATATCAATCTCAGGTATAGCGCGAATAGCAACACTTAACGGTTGCAACTTCAGTACTTCCAGCAGCAGATTATCACCGGGCCGGAACGTCCGTTGCGCTGTATTGAGCTGACTGATATCGACTTCCATTTGTGCAGGTAAATTAGGCAGTGTCGTATTCAGTTTTACCAGCAAATTTTGCTGCGCCAGTAATTTAATAACTTCTACAGGAACCTGGATGCCGGGTTTTAAATTCAGCGTATCTGCAGTTACCGATGGTGTTGCCTGAGTGACCAAGGACAATAATTTTAACGGTGCCGGCGCATTGACCGGCAAGCGTTCTAACGTTAAGGTCTGGCCCTGTGTTAAAGCGACTTCAGCACGTATCTGTATTTGCCTGTCGGCGAGCTGCAGCGTGACTAATTGCCCTGCCGGTGCAGCTTGTGTGACCACTGCTTCTATTTTCTGACCGACTGCAATGCCCCGCAAGCTTTGCGCAGTCCCAGCCAGTTGAACGCTATTGTCAGCCGCTGGCGCTGTTGTCACCTGCATGGCCTACACCTTGTTGAAGTCCTGGTGCTAGTATAACAATGGATTCTGTTAATAAAGTCAGTTGCATGCAGTCAGCGAGACAAAAATGGTTCACCCGACACAACGGCGAAGTTAAGGGGCCGTTTACTCTGGCTTTGCTGAAAAGTAACTGGCTGCTCGGCCGACTCAATGCACAGGATGAAATCAGTGAAGACCAAAAGCAATGGCGACCGATTGGCAATATTGTTGAGTTAGAGCTCAGCCATACCAGCACGCCACTGCCAGCAGATCCAAAGCAGGCCAAGCAGTATCTTGATGAACGCGACGGTTATGATCGCCGTCAAGTTACTGCCGCCACTGAACTACAACTTCAGCAACGTAAACAACAACGCCGTGCCCGGGAACCATCTGAGTTGATTGTACAACGACAGTTACGCAGCAGATTACTGGAAGGCTACCGGCAACATCATGATCGCTTATTATGGCCAGCACTCATCACGTTTTTTGGGGTGGTGGGTATTTTTCTGACGGCAATTTTCTATCCAACCACAATCCCTGTATCGGACGCAGATTGTCAAACACCGCCATCGGCAGGCGTCAATTGGGAGAATTGTGTATTCAGCCCTGTGGATTTGCAAGGCGCCAATCTGCAGGATAGTAATCTGCGCAACAGCGTCATACGTGCCAGTTTGTTATTGAATGTTAATCTGGCAAATGCTGATTTGATGTATGCCGACTTAAGTCGGAGCGATTTCAGCTATGCCAATTTAACCAACAGCAAATTGAAAGGTGCCGATTTGAGGCAAACCGATTTAACCTATAGTGATTTAAGTTTGGCCGATCTGGCGTTTGCTGATTTGCGTGGTGCCATTATTGGCAGTGCCAATTTAGAGGGCGCCATTCTCAATCAGACTATCTGGATAGACGGCAGTATTTGTGACAAAGCCAGTGTTGGCAACTGTGTCACACGTGTCGAGTAATTGCGCTTTATTGATCTCAGTGTAATTTTCTTGGCATAGCCAGCGTAAAAGGTGGAATATCCACTGCAAACCGCTGACCATCATCACTGAGCATCGTGTAATGCCCTTGCATCATGCCTACAGGCGTATCCAGCATCGCCGCGCTGGTATAGGTAAAGCTCTCGGTCGGTGCTAAATAAGGATGTTTGCCGACTACGCCATCGCCTTCAACTTCTTGCTCATGACCATCGCCCCCGGTGATTTTCCAGTAGCGTGATAATAAACGGGCCGCCATCTGACCCTGATTTTTAATGGTTATGGTATAGGCGAATAAGTAGCGGGCCCGCGCCGGATCCGATTCATCGTCAAGGTATGTGGCTTCAACTGCCACGCGAATATCATTTAGTGAGTCTGTCATGAGGTTAATTATACAGCGCTTTTTGCGCCAATAATGCGGCACCGCGTAAACCCGCTTCATTGCTGCGAATTAAATAGACCGGAATAGCTTCAAGCAGAGATTTCATACGCCCCTTAGCCAGAAATGCCTGCATAAACCGGCCATCGGTAAATAACGGCTGATTTTTGCTGGCAATACCTCCGGCTAAATATAAACCGCCGCGCGGCATCACGGTCAGCGCTAAATTACCGGCCTGCGCGCCATAAATATCGACAAATAATTGCATGGTTTGCTGTGCCAATGGATCGTTAAGTCTCGCCAATTCGCTAATTTGCGCCGGTATATCGGTCGCTGAATCAATTTCCGGCACACTTTTCTGCAAATCACAGAGAAACTGATAAATATTGACCAGTCCCATGCCTGACACCAACCGTTCATAAGACACATGCACATATTGCTGCAACAAAAAGTCCAGTAACTGCTGCTGCAAACCATCTGTCGACGCGAAATCAGTATGCCCGCCCTCTGTCGCCCATACCTGCCAGGAACCTGCAGATAACGGTGTCATAAATGCCTGACCCAGGCCGGTACCGGCACCAATCACAGCCCGTGGTGCTAATAAATCAGGTTTACCCGCTTGCAACAGCATTAAATCCTCGGGATTTAAACAGGCAATGCCCTCGCCGACCGCTGCAAAATCATTTATCAACATGACTTGCTGTATAGGCATTATCTGGCATAAAACGTCAGCATCAATTTGCCACGGCAGATTGGTCACTTTGGCCGTGCGGCCGATAATGGGTCCGGCCACTGCCAAACAAGCAGAATCAATCGGCAAATAATCAGCCGGCAGCCTGTTTAAAAATCCGGCCAGCAGATCCTCAAAACTGGCAAACTCACTGCTGGCATAACGCTGGGAAAATAATACTTCGCCGTCAACACTGCTGATCTGCGCCAATGTTTTGGTGCCACCAATATCGACTGCGAGCAGCGTTTGCATATTATTGACCGGCCGCTGCCTTGTCCATAAACCAATAATATTCGCCTTGCGGCGCCAATTTTTGTACCGGCAACCCTTTCACAGCATCACTGCTGATATCCCGGACAATGTCGGCTTTGGCAGCGCCGGCAATAAATACAATGACCTGTCGGGCAGCATTGAGAACAGGATAGGTCAGCGTCACCCGCCAGGAATCAAATTTCTCGACATAGACACTGGTGGTTAACGTATCGGTCACGGTCAAGGCCACTGTATCCGGAAATAAAGAAGCAATATGGCCATCCGGACCCAAACCCAGTAATACCAGATCGAATTCAGCCCCGTCCATGACCGCCTGCAGCGTTTTGGCATATTCCGCTGCAACCACGGAAGCATCACCCACTTCAGTTGGTACCCGGTGAATATTTTCCGCTGCAATGGGTAAGGCATCGAGCATTGCAAGACGAGCCATTTTATAATTACTATCGTCATGATCAGCGGGTACACAGCGCTCATCACCAAAAAATAACTGTACCCGCGCCCAATCAATTTGCTCACGATATGGTTCAGTGGCCAGTTTTTCATAAAGTCCTTTAGGTGTTGAACCACCGGCCAGCGCCACATAAAACACACCCCGTTTAGCAATGGCAATGCGTGCCGTGGCGACAAAATGTTCGGTCGCGGCAGTAATCAACTGACCGGCATCGGGCAGAATTTTGGATTGGGCTTTCATGATGCGTCCTTTTATTTCTTTACCTGAATTTGCGATCCAGACACATGACAGGTCTGGCTGAATGCGCTAATTTTGCAGTGGTGCGTTCGCTACAGCAAGTTTAGCGGCGATTCTTTTGTATCAATGGAGCCCCGATATGGCAAAACAGCTGCTGTTTTTTGTCCTTTTTTTATTCAGCTTCAATGCGCTGGCGGATAATGACCTGCACTATAACCTGATTAACCTGAGCGCCAATGCCAAAACTGAAATCAGTAACGATGAAATGAGCGCTTACCTACAAATTTTGCGCAGCGGCAGCGATGCCAGCAAACTGAGTGCGGAGGTCAATAAAAGTGGCGAAGAAGCGCTGCGTATCGCCAAATCCTATGTCGATGTTAAAGTCCAAACGCAGGGCTATCAGACACAGCCTGTTTATGATGATGGCAAAATCAGCAGCTGGCAGGTCAGCCAGCAACTTCGTCTGGAAAGCAATGATTTTACCCAAATGAGCGAACTACTAGCCGAAT
Source organism: Methylophaga sp. (assembly GCA_041612215.1). Taxonomy (GTDB): domain Bacteria; phylum Pseudomonadota; class Gammaproteobacteria; order Nitrosococcales; family Methylophagaceae; genus Methylophaga. The sequence continues at coordinate 5,875 of JBFJJO010000048.1, read as the reverse complement.
TACAGGGGCTTGGCAATATTCAGTCGATGCAATTTGCGATTTCCGATGACATTTTGGAAACTAAGCGCCAGAAACTGGCGAGCAAAGCGATTGAAAAATTCCAAGCACAAGCCACCGCCATTCAAAAGCAATTTAACGCCAGCAGTTATCGTCTGGTGAACTTGTCCGTTAACCAAGGCGGCTATTCACCCCGCTATATGGAAGCATCCAGCATGCGGATGGACAGTATGGCCAAAAGCCCGCCTGTGGCCATTGAAGCGGGCAACAATGAAGTCAGCGTTGAGGTGCACGGTCAGATCCAGCTGGTTAACGACAGCAGCGCCATTAATTAAGACTATTTAAGAAACAACCCATAAGCTGGATTATCCGTCTCATCCCAATAACTGTAACCCAGAGTGTCTAAAAATTGCTGGAATTCGACATCGAATTCCGGTGACACCTGGATGCCCACCAGCACCCGGCCATAAGCGGCACCGTGGTTACGATAATGAAACAAACTGATATTCCAGCGTGTACCGATATGCGTTAAAAAGCGCAGCAAGGCGCCGGGACGTTCGGGAAATTCAAAACGCATTAAACGCTCATTTTCCGCTTGTGGCGCATGGCCACCAACCATATAGCGTACATGCAGCTTGGCCATCTCGTTATCAGTAAAATCCACCCACTGATAGCCGGCCTTATCAAGGCTGCTAAACAATAATTGCCGCTCTTCTTCACGGCCACTCATGCGTACGCCAACAAATACCTGTGCAGATTGATCGCTGGCATAACGATAATTAAATTCGGTGATACCGCGTTCAGCCAGTGCTTTGCAAAACCGCTGAAAACTGCCGGGTTGCTCATCAATGGTCGCAGCAAATAATACTTCACGGCGCTCGCCAATTTCGGCGCGTTCGGCAATATAACGCAGCCGATCAAAGTTGGTATTGGCGCCACTATTAATGACCACCATGGTTTTATCAACCAAGCCCGTTTGGGCAATATATTTTTTAACGCCGGCCACCGCCAAAGCCCCGGAAGGTTCAGCAACGCTACGGGTATCATCGAAAATATCCATGATCGCCGCACAGATCTCATCACTGTCAACAGTGACCACATGATCGACGGTTTCCCGGGCGATCCGAAACGGTTCTTCCCCCACTTGCCGCACTGCCGTGCCATCAGCAAATAAACCCACCTGATCCAATTTAACCCGTTCGCCGGCATCCAATGCGGCTTTTAGGCTGGCGGCATCGGCAGGTTCGACCGCAATTATTTTGATTTGCGGCCAGAACGCTTTGATATAGGCTGCCATGCCGGCCAGCAGTCCACCACCACCACAGGGAATAAATACCGCATATACGGGATCAGGATGCTGCCGCATGATTTCCATGGCAATAGTGCCTTGGCCGGCAATCACTTCCGGATCATCATACGGATGAATAAATACGCGTCCCTGTTTGGCCACCGCTTCCTGGGCAAAGGCGAAAGCATCATCGTAACTATTGCCATGCAGTGAAATCTCAGCGCCCAAAGCACGGACAGCTTCGACCTTAATCGGCGGTGTGGTTTTGGGCATGACAATTAACGCCGAAATGCCCATTTTTTTGGCAGCCAAAGCCACACCTTGCGCATGATTACCAGCAGACGCGGCGACCACACCGCGTTGCCGCTCTGCCTCGGTCAACTGACTCATACGGTTATAAGCACCGCGCAATTTAAATGAGAACACCTGCTGCAAGTCTTCACGCTTTTGCAATATCTCGTTACCAAGCCTTGCTGATAAACGCGGCATGACTTCCAGCGGCGTTTCGATGGCAACATCATATACCCGGGCTTTGAGGATTTTTTCTACGTACTCGGTGAGCATTGGCTTGGACATGGCATCATTTAACAATACAAACCGTGTACGTTACCATTGCCAGCACTTTATCTCTATAATTGCCGGCTAAAACGCTATTAACACAAATACAAGGATTAGCAATGACTGCTGATGAAATGAAAAAACAAGCCGCCTGGTCGGCATTGGAATACATCACAACCGACGGTGTAGTTGGTGTCGGCACAGGTTCCACTGTCAATCATTTTATTGATGCACTGGCGACCATCAAGGGCCGTATTGAAGGCGCAGTTTCCAGTTCCAATGCCTCCACACAACGTCTGAAAGAGCACGGCATTCATGTATTTGATCTTAACGAAGTCAGCGAAGTCGCCGTCTACGTCGATGGCGCTGATGAATCGAATCATCATTTACAGTTGATTAAAGGTGGCGGCGGCGCGCTAACCCGCGAAAAAATTATTGCTGCTGCAGCTGATAAGTTTGTCTGCATTGCAGATGCCAGCAAATTGGTTGATGTGCTGGGCAAATTCCCGCTGCCGGTTGAAGTGATTCCGATGGCGCGTAGTTATGTTGCACGTGAAATCGTCAAAATGGGCGGTCAGTCGGTCTATCGTGAAGGTTTCATTACCGATAACCACAATGTCATTCTCGATGTGCATGGCTGGGACATTATGGAAGCCATCAAGCTGGAAAAAACCCTGAACGATATCGTCGGTGTGGTGACTAATGGCCTGTTTGCAATGCGGCCTGCTGATGTCTTGTTACTCGGTAGTGAAAACGGCACCAAAACCGTTAACGCCAAATCCTAAACCTGTCTGAGGCCGGCTTAAACCGGCCTCAGCTTAATTGAGCAGCTTATGTTCAGACCTCTGAGTATTTACATCGGTGCCCGTTACACTAAGGCCAAACGCCGCAATCATTTTATTTCCTTTATTTCACTGACATCGATGCTGGGTGTGGCACTGGGTGTTGCTGCACTGATCACGGTCTTGTCGGTGATGAATGGTTTTGAAAAAGAATTGCGTGAGCGGATTCTGGGCATGACCTCACATGCCTGGGTAACCGGCGCAGATGGTACCCTGACAGACTGGCAAACATTGGAAACGCAGATACGAGACTTTCCACGCGTAGACAACAGCGCTCCGTTTGTTGAAGGTCAGGCAATGCTCAATCAGGGTAATAAGGTGCGTGGCAGTCTGGTGCGCGGTATTGATCCCGTCCTTGAGCCACGTGTTTCAACCATTGGCGATAAAATGATTGTCGGTGAACTGACCGATTTAAAAGCCGGTGAATATGGCATTGTACTGGGCAAGGATCTGGCCATCACCATGGGCGTCACCGCTGGCGATAAAATCACGATCATTACCCCGCATGTGACACCAACACCGGCCGGGGTTATTCCACGTCTGAAACGTCTGAATGTTGTTGGTATTTTTGAAATTGGCATGTATGAATACGACAGTGCCTTAGCAATCATGCACATAGAAGATGCTGCCACTTTGTTCCGTATTCCTGGCAAAGTCAGTGGTCTGCGGCTGCAACTTGATGATGTCTATCAGGCGCCACGTATTACGCGCGACCTGCTGTTAAGTCTGCCACCGGAATATCGTGCTGCTGACTGGACCTATCAGCATGCTAATTTTTTCCGGGCACTGAAAACTGAAAAAACCGTGATGTTTGTCATCCTGATGCTTATTGTCGCTGTGGCAGCCTTTAACATCGTGTCGACGCTGGTCATGATGGTCACCGATAAACGTTCTGATATCGCCATCTTACGGACGCTGGGCATGTCACCCGGCAGTATTATGGGCATATTTATGGTGCAAGGTGTTGTTATCGGTCTGATTGGCACCCTGCTCGGTATTATTGGTGGTGTTGCGCTGGCGATGAATGTTTCCAATATTATTGCCTGGGTGGAAACCATGCTCGGTTACCAATTCCTGCCGGCCGATGTTTATTACATCAGCGATTTGCCATCACAGCTACAGTGGCATGATGTCACTGTGATAGGTATTACTGCGTTTGTGTTGTCGGTGTTATCCACTATTTATCCATCGTGGCGGGCTTCAAAAGTTCGTCCTGCAGAGGCTTTACGTTATGACTAATATGCCCGTTATCGCCTGTCGGCAACTGGCAAAACGTTATAAAGACGGCCAGTTGGAAACCCCGGTATTGACGAATGTTAATTTAACGGTCAATGCCGGCGATCGCATTGCCATTGTTGGCAGTTCGGGCTCTGGTAAAAGCACGTTGTTGCATTTACTGGGTGGGCTCGATGCACCAACCAGTGGCGATATCGAAGTGTTAGGTCAATCGCTGGCTGATTTATCGGTACGTAAACTGAGTAAGCTCCGTAACCAGTCATTGGGCTTTGTTTATCAGTTTCATCATTTGTTGCCAGAATTCAGCGCCGTTGAAAACGTCGCCATGCCATTGGTTATTGGTGGCCAAAAACCTGCTGAAGCCAAAACGGCGGCAGAACAATTACTTGAAAAAGTCGGTCTCGGTCATCGACTGGGTCATAAACCCAGTGAGTTGTCTGGTGGTGAGCGCCAACGTGCAGCTTTGGCAAGGGCGTTGATTACCCGGCCGGCTTGTTTATTGGCCGATGAACCCACCGGTAATCTGGATCACCGCACCGCAGAAGGTATTTTTGATTTGATTATGGAATTGAATCAGCAAATGAACACAGCTTTGGTGATTGTTACCCATGATCGCCAGTTGGCAGCACGTATGGATACTGCTTATACTTTAATGGACGGCGAACTTAACCATTAAACGGCAATCATATAGGTGAAGGACTTAATCACCAGCCGGCGGTTTTTTCCCCCGTTGCAGCCAGTTACGAATAACAACTAGCCGCCAGACGAGCCTGACAAAAATCACCCCGAGAATAGCCGCCACCGTGGCGCAGATCAATGAGCCCAGCAATAACGGCTGCCATATCATGGCAAACTCACGACTGAACCATTCCCAACTCAGGCTGAACGCATACTGACCAATCGGCATTTCCAGAATCATGGCACCGACTTTATATTCAAAATAATAAATCGGCGCCACAGTCAGCGGGTTAGTGATCCACACGCACATCACTGCAAACGGTAAGTTGGCCCGCAGCAATATCGCCAGTGGCACGGCGATCAGCATCTGCATCGGAAACGGTATCAGGCCAATAAATAAACCTATTGCCACTCCCATCGCCACCCGTTTACGATTTAAATGCCAGAGTTGTGGATCCAGAATGCGCTGACCAAAACGTTTCAGTTGCGGATGTTCGCGCATTACCTTGTGATCTGGCATGATGCGTTTTAGGAATTTACGAGGCATTGCGACTCAATTTCACATGACGTGACCGCCATTATAGGGATATATGGTTTACTCTGCCATCGCGTTTTTATTGGGCTGCGTAACGATTTTGCAGCTCAGTCATTTACCTGGCTGGCCCGTATGGCTGGTGCTGGCCTTATTGTTGGTGATTGTCATTTACTGGCGACTTTTCTGGCTGGCGGCTTTTATCGTCGCCTTATTCTGGACGGGTCTCCATACCGCCTTAAATCTCAATGACACGTTATCACAGTCACTGACCGGTGAAGATATTACTGTCAGCGGTCTAATTATTGATTTGCCACAAAAACAGGATCAGCGGCTAAGATTTTTACTGGAACCGGATAACACTGAACCACCACTACCTGAAAAAATTCGCCTGAACTGGTATTACCCGCCGGCAGATCTGCCGATAAGCGGTGAACAATGGCAATTGACGGTCCGATTGAAGCCGCCTTATGGCATGGTCAACCCCGGTAGCTTTGATTATGAAGGCTGGTTATTTCAACAAGGTATTGGCGCCACCGGTTATGTCCGTGATGATCCCCGAAATAAGCGTTTAGCAGAAGCTGACAAATATTCCGTCAGCTACTGGCGGCAACATCTGCTCGATACATTACAAAACACAGTGGCTGATACACCACAACGGGCGCTCATCGAGGGTCTGACGCTAGGCTTTCGCGACAATATGACGCCCCAACAATGGCAGGTCTTGCGCAATACCGGTACCAG
>JBFJJO010000047.1:0-14373 GCA_041612215.1 Methylophaga sp. | reverse complement strand
TGCGGTATTGTTGCCAGAGTCCGGCCCGATTGCCGGCGTTGCCCAAGCTGTCAAACAGGGTATTATTGCCGCGCATCTGACCGGTGGAAATACCCGTCAACTGAAATTCTATGATGTCACAAATAATGTTGTTGCCGCTTATCAGCAGGCGGTTGAAGCCGGTGCCAGCATTGTCATTGGTCCATTGGATAAAGCATCGGTTGAACAGCTAGCGCGCGTAGATAGCCTGCCAGTTCCGGTTATGGCATTAAATCGCATCACACAACCGCACCAACATCGTAATTTATTTCAATTTGGCCTGGCACCAGAAGATGACGCCCGTACCGCGGCAGCATTTGCTGCAAAACAAGGCTATCGCCGGGCATTAGTATTGGGCCCCCGCAGCGATTGGGGCGAACGGGTCACCGAAGCATTTGAAACTGCCTGGCGTGATGAAGGCGGCGTGGTGGTGCGCAGTAGTGGTTACCGCGAATCAGCCAGTGATTTCAGTGAAATCATTGTGCCATTATTTGGCCTAAATGCCAGTGACCAGCGGGCCAAAGCGTTGCAAAGTACTTTGGGACGTTCTCTGACTTATGAACCGCGCCGGCGTCAGGATGTGGACTTTATATTCACGGTTGCCAAGCCACTAAAGGCGCGCCAATTAGTTCCACAATTTCGTTTTCACCGCTCCGGGAATTTGCCGGTTATCACCACTTCACACGCCTATGATGGGCAGGCCAATGCCCGTCAGGATATTGATCTGAATGGCACGATTATCAGCGATATTCCCTGGATGATTGCGCCGTCAAATGATCCGGCTTATCAAGGCTTGCTCAATCAGGCTCCTGGCGACAAAGGCACTTTTTTACGTCTCGCGGCAATGGGCGTTGATGCTTATCGGTTAATTGACCAGTTAGCAGAATTAAGCCGAAACGTTAATAACAGCTATGATGGTGTCACCGGTCAGTTGCAAATTACTCAGGATGGTCATGTCCGGCGGCAAATGCCGCAGGGGATTTTTAAAGATGGCCTGCTTGAACCCTTATCTCCCTGAACAATGAGCCGCAACCTTGGACAACAAGCCGAGCAAGTCGCCTGCGATTACTTGCAGCAAAAAGGCTTACAACTCATTACCCAAAATTATCATTGTCGCCGTGGTGAAATTGATCTCATCATGCGTGATACTGACACGTTGGTCTTTGTTGAGGTTCGTGCCCGCCGTAATGATCGGTTTGGCAGTGCATTAGAAAGTATCACCGCTGACAAACAATCGCGTATCATTGCCACCGCTCAGCTGTATTTACAACAAAACCAGCTGCAACAAAATTGTCGTTTTGATGTGATTGCTGTCCGTATTCAAACAGCAGCAGACAATCAAAATCATCAAGTAAGTGACTGGATTCGTGATGCTTTTCAGCTTAGTTGAGCCCGACAGCCTGTACGTACACTGTCGATTGTTAATTTCCTCCTGAGGTTATTCCCATGCGTCGTTTTTATCTAATTACTTTTCTGCTCAGTTTATCTTTACTGCAAGGCTGCCCGGCAGTGGTTGTAGGCGGTGCCGCGACCGGCGCTGCAGTAAACAATGATCGGCGGACCACTGGTGCCATGATTGATGATCAGGGTATTGAGTTCAAAGCCAGCTCTGCCATTTACCAAAATAAAAAAATCTATGACCAGAGTCATATCAATGTCACCAGCTTTAACGGTGTGGTGCTGGTCACTGGTGAAACGCCTGATGAAGCGCTAAAACAGGAAGTCACCAACCTTATCAAGGATCTGCCACGGGTACGCAAGGTATACAACGAATTGGCTATTTTGGCGCCCAGCGCAGTACCCTCTCGTACCAGCGATGGTTGGATCACATCTAAAGTGAAATCAAAACTGCTGGCAGATAAAAACGTTAAAGGGCTCAATACCAAAGTGGTTACCGAGCGCGGCATCGTTTATCTGATGGGTAAAATCCGTAAAGCCGAAGCTAACAAAGTAGTTAATGTGGTTCGTAGCACCGCTGGCGTGCAAAAAGTCGTTAAGGTATTTGAATACATCGACTAGGTTTACCCCGTTATCACATAAATTCTAGCCCCGCTCTGCGGGGCTTTTTTGTTTAAAACGGCTTGACCACTGCCAGAATGACCACACTGATTAAGATAAGCACCGGCAATTCATTAAACCAGCGATAAAACACATGGCTACGTTGGTTAGCATCATTGGCAAATTTCTTCAGATAACGGCCACAAACATGATGATATGCCAGTAATAACACCACTAATGTCAGTTTGGCATGCAACCAGCCCATGCTTTTCAGTGCTTCAAGCTCATAAAAACTCAGCAACCAAACACCAAATATAATCGTCAACAGCGCACTGGGCGTCATAATGCCACGATAAAGTTTACGTTCCATAACTTTGAAACGGGCATTACTTGCCGCATCATCAATTTGCGCGTGATAGACAAACAACCTGGGCAAATAAAACAATGCGGCAAACCAGGTCACCACAAAAATGATATGAAAAGCCTGAACCCACAACATAATGAGTGTCTCCCAACAAAAAAACAATGATAGTATCGACTGTACCAGCAAAGGAGATGGCGATGTCAGATTCTGACCACGCACAACGGCGATTTCAGCGGATCCCTTTTACCGCTGAGGCCCATGTTCATGCGGCCAAAGGTGAATTACACCTCAATTGTATTGTTGTTGACGTGTCTTTAAATGGTTTATTGATCAAAAAACCTGTGGGTTGGCTGGGCGTGAATGGTGATGAGTATCAGGTGGATTTATTGCTAAACGATGCCGAGTTAGTCATTAAAATGCAGGCCGAAGTCGCGCATATTGATAACGGCTCGGTTGGCTTTCATTGTGAATTAATCGATCTTGACAGCATTACCCATTTAAAACGACTGGTAGAGCTGAATTTAGGCGATGAAGCCTTATTACACCGCGAACTGGCGGCACTACTGCACGATATCTAGAGCCAGGCACTACGCAGGGCTTCGATCGCTGCTGATAAATGTTGTACAGGAATCACTTTCATATCTTTAATCGGTTTACGCGGCGCATTGGCTGCCGGCACCAATGCATGACTGAAACCATGTTTTGCAGCATCACGAATACGCTCTTCGCCCGCTTGAACCGGCCTGATTTCGCCGGTCAAACCAACTTCACCAAACATAACCCAGTCGTGTGGCAAGGCTTTGTTGCGTAAACTGGAGATCACTGCAGCCAAAACTGACAAGTCAGCACCGGTCTCACTCAGTTTGACGCCGCCCACGACATTAATAAACACATCCTGATCATGGCAGGTAATACCGCCATGGCGATGTAAAATCGCCAGCAACATGGCCAATCGGTTTTGATCTAACCCGACAGACACACGGCGTGGATTACCGAGCGGACTTTCATCTACCAGAGCTTGCACTTCGACCAGCATCGGCCGGCTACCCTCGCGAATCACAGTAATAACACTGCCCGGCACGGCCTGTTCACCACGCGATAAGAAGATTGCTGACGGATTACTGACTTCACGTAAGCCCAGTTCAGTCATGGCAAAAACGCCTAGTTCATTGACGGCACCAAAACGGTTTTTTACCGCTCGTAAAATCCGGTAACGTGTCGAGCTGTCACCTTCAAAATAAAGCACGGTATCAACCATATGTTCCAGCACTCTGGGCCCGGCTAATGCGCCCTGCTTGGTAACATGGCCGACTAAAATCATCGTAGTGCCACTGGATTTGGCAAATCGCACCAACTGTGCAGCGCTTTCCCGCACCTGGGCCACTGTACCGGGGGCAGATTGCAATAATTCTGTAAACACGGTTTGAATCGAATCAATGACCATCACCTGTGGGCGTCGCTGCTGAGCGATATTGATCATTTGTTCGGCATGGGTTTCTGCCAGCAAGTCAACCGGGGTTTCCTGTAATAGCAGACGCTCGGCACGTAATTTGATCTGCTGTAGGGATTCTTCACCACTGACATACAGCGGGCTGATGCCGCTGGTTTTCGCCATCATTGCCATTGCCTGCAGTAATAATGTCGATTTGCCAATACCGGGATCACCGCCGATTAATACGACAGAGCCGGTCACTAGACCACCACCCAATACTCTGTCCAGTTCCGGCAACCCGGTTGACCAGCGTACGGCCTGTTCGGACGTGATGTCTTTTAAGGTCTGAACAGTGTTTTGCTGTTGTCCGGCGTAACTACTATGTCGGCTGATAGTCGCCTGGCTGCTGGCAGGCGCTTGCACCTCTTCGGTCAAACTATTCCAGGCACCACAATCACTGCAACGACCAGCCCATTGTGGCGTTTGTGCGCCGCATTCCCTGCAAACATAAACGCGTTTAACTTTTGCCATGCAGGTACTCCCTGTCAACGCGGCCCGCCAGAACTGTGGTCAGCTCATAAGGGATGGTATCAGCCCGCAGTGCCTGACTTTCCACCGATAACTGCGCATTACCCCACAGCAGCACAGCATCACCGGTCTGAGCATCCGGGCAGTCATCCAGCAACACACATATGGTATCCATTGAGACCCGGCCAATCACTGGCAAGATTTTGCCACGAATCAGCACCTGACCCGTATTGGACAAATGACGACTAAAGCCATCGCCGTAACCGATACTGATAACGCCCATCCGGCAGGATTGAGTTGCTGTCCACTCCCCACCATAACCGACCTCATCACCGGCTTTAAGCATTTGTGTGGCAATCAGAATTGAGGTTAATTGCATTGCCGGTTTCAGGCCTAAATCATGACCGGTTTTATCAGCAAACGGCGAAATGCCATATAGCATCAGACCCGGCCGTACCCAGTCTGCGTGTGATTCGGGAAGGCTGACCACCGCTGCAGAGTTGGCCATACACACTGGCAGGCTGGTTTCAGCAGCCAGTTTTGTCATCACCGATAATTGGTTTTGATTACGCACATCGCCAACCAAATCGGAGTTGGCAAAATGACTCATTAAACCGATTCTGCCGGCATACGCTGGCAACTTTTGTAATTGCTTAACCGCATCGCGAACCATGGTTTCCGGAAGGCCCAGCCGGTGCATACCGGTTTCCAGCATCAACCAGCAAAAGGGTATTTTTTGACAGGCTTGCAGCCAGTCGATATGAATCGACTGGTGAATAACAGGTGATAATTGATATTTAGCGGCCAATTGCATTTCTGTCTGAGAATGCACGCCTTCGAGCAGAACAATCGCTTGATGAAATCCGTGTTTGCGCAGTGCAATACCTTCACTGAGCCGGGCCACTGCAAAGGCATTGCTATCTGCAAGTGCTTCGGCAATTGCTGTTACACCATGACCATAAGCATCGGCTTTAATCACCGACATAACTTTACTGTGTGGGGCAAATCGCCGCACGCAGGCTAAATTATGCTGAACAGCGTTAAGATCGATTACAGCGCGCGGATAAAGGCTCACGAATTGTCGTCACCATAATCTTGGTAATAGGCCGCTGCAAAATTATCAAAACGGGTGTATTTACCCTGAAATGTCAGATCTATCTTGCCGATTGGCCCGTTACGTTGTTTGCTGATAATAATTTCAGCTTTGCCTTTTTCGGCAGAATCTTCATTGTAAACTTCATCACGATAGATAAAGACGATAATGTCAGCATCCTGCTCGATCGCACCCGATTCACGCAGGTCAGACATGACAGGCCGTTTATTAGGCCGTTGCTCAAGCGAACGATTCAGCTGTGAAAGAGCAATCACCGGCACATTTAATTCTTTGGCCAGGGCTTTTAGTGATCGGGAAATTTCCGAAATTTCGGTAGCACGGTTTTCTGCCTGACGACCATTGCTACTGCCCTGCATTAACTGCAAATAATCGACCACAATCAAGCTGAGACCGTGTTCACGTTTTAAACGTCGCGCTCGGGCGCGCAGTTCGGTTGGTGATAAACCGCCGGTATCATCAATAAAGAGAGGCGCATCATTCAGAAGCTGGATCGCTGATGTTAGCCGTGGCCAATCCTCATCATTAAGCTTTCCGGTACGCAGTCGGTGTTGATCAATACGGCCTAGTGATGACAGCATCCGCATCGCCAGAGAATCAGCCGGCATTTCCATACTGAAAATCGCCACCGGCGCTTTGGCCTGAATTGCCGCGTTTTCAGCAATATTCATGGCAAAAGTGGTTTTACCCATGGAGGGCCGCCCAGCGACGATAATCAAATCAGCGGGTTGCAAACCAGAGGTTTGTTCATCAAAATCAATAAAGCCAGTAGGGAGACCGGTAATACCGCTATCCTGTTCAAAAAGCTGGTCAATGCGGTCTACAACACTGCTGAGCACTTCTTTAACTTGGACGAAACCACCACCACGCTTGGCGCCTTTTTCGGCGATTTCAAATACATGCCGTTCAGCAGTATCCAGCATTTCTTCGCTGTTACGGCCTTCGGGTGTGAACGCCATATTGGCGATATTGTTACCGATTTGGATCAATTGTCGGAGAATCGAACGCTCGCGAACGATATTGGCATAAGCAGCTATATTGGCCGCGCTGGGAGTATTTCGAGCTAATGTGCCGAGATAAGCGAGTTCGCCGACTTTATCCAGCTCGCCACGTTGATCGTGGTATTCCGCCAATGTGACGACATCGACCGGCTGAGCTTTTTCCATCAAGTGTTCGATGGCATTGAAAATGAGCTGGTGATCGCGCCGGTAAAAATCCTTTTCAACAAGGACATCGGCGACTTGTTCCCATGCATTATTGTCAAGCATCAAACCACCCAAGACGGATTGTTCTGCTTCGACGGAATGCGGGGGGATCTTCAAAGCCTGCGTGGCATTATCCTGATAATCTTCGGGATAGGTAATCTGTTCCACAGGCAACACCCAGACTGATTAAACACATGAGACCGCAATTACGGTCAAAAATAAGACACAGGCCTTAAAGACCTGTGTCCGATTTTATACTAGCAGAGCAGTTTATTCTTGCTCTTGTGCCTTTGAAATAGCTTCTTGTTCCTGACGAGCCGCATCACGTGCTTTTTTAGCTTCTTCTGCAGCAGCTTTAGCAGCAATTTCAGCTTCTGACGTGATGTTTACAGCAACGCTAACCAAAATATCAGCATGCAATTGCACATCGATTTGGTATTCACCGGTATGACGCAGCGGGCCAGTTGGCAAGCGTACTTCATTACGATCAACGTCAGCACCTTTGGCATTAACTGCATCAGCAATATCAGCCGCCGTCACTGAGCCAAACAGCTTACCTTCAACACCGGCATTGGCCATGATGTTAACGTCACCGGCTGCAACCAGCTTGGCTTTACGCGCTTCAGCTTCACCCAACAATTTGGCAGCTGCCGCTTCCAGTTCTTCGCGACGTGCTTCAAACTTTTCACGGTTCAGTTTCGTAGCTGGTAAGGCTTTACCTGTTGGTACCAGGAAGTTACGACCAAAGCCGGCTTTAACGCTGACTTCATCACCTAAGCTACCCAGTCTTTGAACTTTTTCCAGCAAAATTACTTGCATCGTTCTACCCTCATTCGCAGTGTTTACTGCTTATCAATTGAATCCGCATCACCCTTTTGGTGTTTGCGAAAATTAAACCATTGTTCCGTAATTCCAAGTGTCGCCAACAAAGTGGCCATTTGTGGCAGCATAATCACCAGTAGCAAGTACATTGCCACCAGCCAGCCAGTTGATTTTTGCCGTTCACGGATGATGGCATGCACCACCGTAATCCCCTGAAAGGCAAACAACACCAACAGTACTGTGAAGCTGTCCACCAAAATCGGCAGGCTCGCTGCCCACGGTGTGACAGATATCAGCATCAATACAGCCGCCACTGTTGCCAGAGGTTTACCCAATACAATGTGGGTAAATTCCCGACCGAAGGCACCGGCATCATACAAACTTGCCTGCCATGCCCGGCCGATCAGCAACGCCACGATTATATTAAAGCTCATCGCCGCTGCCAGCAGTCCGGTCATAATGCCAGACAGATTGACAAACATCTGCTCGGTCTCAGCATCATTAAGTTGCCAGCCATCCTGTTCTGTCAGCAGTTGCATAAATGGCGACAATGTTTGCTGCCACCATGCTGTCGGATCTGCCAGCAATAAATGCACTAGCAAGACACCCAACAAGCCTATCAAAGTTGCCGTTATCATGGCTTTTGCCAATGAACGGGTGTAACCCAGAACCAGCGTTACCAAATATACCGGCAACCATGCTGACAAAAACAATATTGCTGTCAGCCATACCTGCTTGAACAATACTGCTGCTGCGATAGCAAACACAACCAACGCCGCTGCCAGCACCCGCGCACCTTCCCGGGGGCCGGTTCGCAAAGTTGCCAAGGCAATAAGGCCACTTGCCAGATAATTAAGCGGCGGCACTATCATCGCTGCCACTGCCAGCAAGCTGGCCATCAATGCTGCCTGCCAGCGTCCTTTCATTGCAAAATGTGCGAGTCCGCGCAGCATATTAAATCTTTACACTTGGATAAATCGAAACTGCTTATTTGTGCATGTCGCAATATGGCAGCAAAGCCAAAAAGCGGGCGCGTTTTACACAAGTTGACAGCTGACGTTGGTAACGGGCTTTAGTACCTGTGATACGACTCGGCACAATTTTGCCGGTTTCGGTGATGTAATTTTTCAGCAAATTTACATCTTTATAATCAATTTGCTTCACGCCTTCGGCAGTGAAACGACAAAATTTTCTACGTCTGAAAAAACGTGCCATGGGAATTCTCCTGTTTACTGATTAAGATGCTTGACGTTCTTGCTTTTCGTCGTCTTTGCGCAGCATTGGTGAAGGCTCAGTTTGGGCTTCATCCATGTTGACGACTAAGTGACGAATAACAGCATCGTTGTAACGGAAAGCAGTGGTGACTTCATTAAGCTGAGCCACTTCACATTCCACATTCATCAGCACGTAATGCGCTTTATGCACTTTATTGATTGGGTAAGCCAGTTGACGACGACCCCAGTCTTCCAGACGGTGAACTTGACCACCGTTGGCAGTCAGCGTTTGGGTATAACGCTCGATCATGCCCGGTACTTGTTCGCTCTGATCAGGGTGGACCAGAAACACAATTTCGTAATGTCTCATTAGAGCTCCTCACGGTTTAATCAGCTTTCGACGCATTGTCAAAAGCAAGGAGTTTTGCCTGAAAATTAAGTTACAAGGTTTACAGGCAATCGAGCATATTACTTTATTTTATGGACTGCTCACAAGCTGCGTTGACGAAATGCTTCAAACAGGCAGACGCCCGCCGCCACCGAAACATTCAAACTTTCGGCCTGACCTTGCATCGGGATATACACCACGGCATCACAATGATCGCGTGTTAAGCGGCGAATACCCTTGCCTTCAGCACCGAGAATCACACCTAAAGGACCGGTTAGTTCAGCCTGATAAAGACTGGTATCGCTGTCGCCTGAAGTACCGACCAACCAAATACCGCGATCTTTCAATTCGCGCAATACTCGCGCCAGATTGGTTACCTGTACAAAAGGCACCCGCTCGGCAGAACCACTGGAAATTTTAATCGCCGTCGTCGTTAAACTTGATGCGCGATCTTTGGGGGCTATTACTGCATGGGCACCGGCCGCCTCGGCACTGCGTAAACAGGCGCCTAAATTATGGGGATCCTGTACTCCATCCAGAATCAGCAAAAATGGTGGCTCACTCAGATTATCAAGTAATTGATCCAAATCAGTCTCTGATAACGGCTCAAGCGGCGTGACTCTTGCCACACACCCCTGATGGCGGCCTTCCGGCACCATCAGGTCAAGCTCTTTACGGCTGATTTTGTGAGTAACTATACCTTGTTTCTGGGCAGCTGAAATAACCGTATTAACCCGACCGTCATGACGTTCATCGGCTAACCAGATTTCAGCTACACGCGACACCGGCGCTTCTAATGCCGCCTGTACCGCGTGTAAACCAAATAGCATATCTGCGCTGGGCGCAGGATTATCAGTAACCTTGCGGCGTTTGGTAGGCTTCAGACTCGCGACCCTCAACAATTGGTTTAACAATAATTTCTACCCGGCGATTTAACTGCCGTCCCGCCTCAGTATCATTGCTGGCGCGGGGTTGCATTTCACCACGACCAGTTGGTTTCAGCCGTTCGCTAGCCACACCGCGTGAGGAAAAATAGCCAACCACGGATTGCGCACGGCGCTCAGATAATTGCTGGTTATAACTTTCTGAACCAGTGCTATCCGTGTGACCGATAACGTGCACTACCGTTTTTGGAAAACGCTGCAAGACATCAGCAACTTTATTCAACGTTGATTCAAATGCTGGTTTAATCGAAGCACTATTAACATCAAAAGAAACTTCATTAGCAATATCAATTTTCAGCGACTCATCCTGAAGTTGCTGTATCTGCAATTCATTGCGGGCTTGTTCATCAGCAAGCGCAGCATTCATTTCTTTTTGCTGATTATCCATGTAACGACCAACACCGGCACCCGCCAAAGTACCTACTGCCGCACCTGCCAATACACCACCAGCGCCATCATCAATAGCATAACCAACAACGGCACCGGCTGCTGCGCCAATTGCCGCACCTGCTTTAGTACGTTTATTCGGATCATCTGTTGCACAGGCAGTCAAAGCTGTCGCCATCACTGTTACCAAAACTAATTTTTTCATGGAATTCTCCTCGCCAATGATTGCATTCTAGACCGTTGCAATTACTGTGACTATACTGGTTTTTTACAAATTGAACTGAGAACCTGTCGTCATGGCAAATGAATTTATTCCGGTCAACATCGCGGTTTTAACGATTTCTGACAGTCGCAGTGAAACCGATGACGTTTCTGGAAAGCTGCTACGTGACAGATTGTTGGCTGCCGGTCATAAATTGGCTGACCAGCAGATTGTTCGCGATGATATATATCAAATCAGGGCGCTGGTTTCAAAATGGATTGCTGATCCGGCTATTCACATAGTGCTAACGACTGGCGGCACCGGCTTGACCGGTAGAGATGGCACGCCGGAAGCGGTCAGTGTGCTATTTGATAAAGCCATTGATGGCTTTGGCGAGCTGTTCCGGCAGATCTCCTACAACATCATCAAAACCTCAACCATTCAATCGCGGGCGATTGCCGGTATTGCCAACGGTACCTTTATTTTTTGTTTGCCAGGCTCTTCTGGTGCCTGCAAAACCGCCTGGGATGACATCTTGCTGGCGCAACTCGATGCCCGGCATAAACCATGTAATTTTGTCGATTTGATACCACGCCTGCTGGAAAAATAATGACCATCACCCTATTCACTACCGCCGGGTGTCACTTATGCGATTTGGCGTTTGAACAATTACAAACTCTGCAACAGCAGATACCTATTCAAATAAATAGCGTCGAAATTGGTGATGATGACGCGCTGGTTGCCAAATATGGCGTCAAAATTCCGGTTGTCAAAGCCTCTAACAATGCCGAACTTGGCTGGCCATTTGAATTGTCAGAGCTGCTTGCTTTTTTACAAGTCAATTGCGCGGAACTTTAATTTGTGACTAAACCTCTTATCACACAGGGTTAATTAAGTGATGGAGTTAGCGTAAATGATTCGCTTGTTACAATTATTTTTATTAATGGGCATCAGTACTGCGAGTATCGCCAGTGATTTTCCACCAGCGCCCGGGGAACGCTACGATGTTGGCGGTTATCAAGTCCATATTTACTGCGTTGGTGAAGGCTCACCGACTGTTATTGTTGATGTGGGTCTTGGAGATGATTCTACTGACTGGTTGCCCGTTCAGGCCGGCGTATCAACTAACAACCGCATTTGCGTGTTTGACCGACCAGGCTATGGCTGGAGTGATTTTGGTCCTCAACCACGCAATAGCATGCGTATCGCCTATGAGTTGGAAACATTATTAGACCGCGCTGAAATCAAACCTCCTTATATTATGGTCGGACATTCATTTGGTGGCTATAACATTCGCGTTTTTACTGCCAATCACCCAGAGAAAGTTGCCGGCATGGTGTTGGTTGATGCATCACATGAGGATCAATACGACCGCTTTCAAATAAGCCTGCCGCAAAACTATAACCGCCGAAGTAATATCCTGGTGTTACCCAAAACATTGGGCGGCGAAACCAATATGAATAAGCCACGCGTTTTACGTGAACGTTCTTTCCATGCGGCGCGTGCTGAAATTTCATCTTTAAGTCAAAGTGCCGAGCAAGTCCAGCAACACAGGATATTACCGGACATTCCATTGGTTATAGTCAGTCGCGGCAAACCGGAATGGTTTGGTGATGTTAGCCAGCAAACCCGTGAACAAACCTGGACCGACTTGCAGCAAGAGTTATATCTATTGTCGACCAAAAGTCAGCATGTGTTTGCCAACGAAAGTGGTCATGATATCCCACAGCAACAGCCGCAAATCATCATTGACGCCATTAATAACGTTATCGAACAATCCCGGAGCCCAAACCCTGAAGGCTAAAACCGTTATACTGTCGGCTTTTTGCGCGGAATTATGACTGTTTTATATATCGATGATGTATCAGCACTGGTGGCTTTTTGTCAGCGAATCCAATCAAGTGAATGGCTGGCCATTGATACTGAGTTTCTGCGTGAAAAAACTTATTATCCCCAGCTTTGCCTGATTCAAATCGCTAATGATGATGTAATTGCCTGTGTTGATCCTATGGCAATTGAAGATTTGAGCCCCTTGTTGGATGTGCTGTATCAGCCTGATATGACGCTCGTCTTTCATGCAGCAAAACAAGATTTGGAGTTACTCTTAATGCTACGTGGCGAGTTGCCACAACGTATTTTTGATAGCCAGCTGGCTGCCTCCGTTTTAGGCCTTGGTGATCAAATTGGTTATGGCAATCTGGTCAAAACTTGTCTGGACGTTGATTTAGATAAGGCGCATTCCCGTACTGACTGGACCCAGCGGCCGCTGAGTGATGATCAACTCGATTATGCCGCCGATGATGTGCGTTATCTGCGTTCGCTTTATCATCACATGACTGCTCAGCTTGATGAATTAAATCGTCGTAGCTGGCTGGATGATGATTTTGCTGCTTTATCGGATCCGCAAACTTATACCGCCGATCCAGAAGCTATCTGGCGCAAAATTCGCGGCGCCGGCAAACTTAAATCTTCGCAATTAGTCATTTTGCAGCAACTCGCCGCCTGGCGGGAACAACGGGCCATTGAACGCGATCGGCCTCGCCGTTGGATTTTGAAAGACGAGGTAATGCTGGATCTGGCTCGCTTTGCACCGGATTCCAAAAACAAACTCAGTCAGATTCGGGGCCTGGAACCACGTGATATTGAACGGAGTGGCAATGCCATTCTCGACACAATCGCTACCGCGAAAACCATTCCTGAAGCTGACTGGCCGATTTTGATAAAGCCGGTGCCACTGACTAATCAGCAAGAAGCATTGATGGATGCTTTGATGGCATTATTACGCAAGTACTGTGATGAACAATCGATTACGCCGGTTGCCGTTGCCACCCGTAAAGATATTGAAAAACTGGTGCGCGGCGAGCGTGACAGCCCACTTTTACAAGGTTGGCGAAAGCGTATTGTCGGTCAGAAACTACTCGGTTTTTTACAGGGCGATGTGGCGATTACCGCCAACGCCAAGCAACTTACTACACAAGAGGTTTAAGCATGTCGGTTTTGATTTGTGGTTCATTTGCCTACGACAACATTATGGTGTTTCCGGATCAATTCAAAAATCACATTTTGCCGGACAAAGTACATATGCTGAATGTCGCATTTCTGGTGCCGGAACTGCGTCGTGAATTTGGTGGCTGTGCCGGTAATATTGCTTATAACCTGAAATTACTGGGTGATGAGCCTGTGCCAATGGGCACTGTAGGGACTGATTTCACACCTTATGCTGAGTGGATGGATAAGCACGCTATCAACCGCCAGCATGTGCATGTCAAAGAAGGCCATTACACCGCACAGGCTTATATCACTACCGACATTGATGATAATCAGATCACGGCTTTTCATCCCGGTGCTATGAATCTGGCTCATGAAATACCGATCAGTGATGCAAAAAATATCAAACTCGCGATTGTTGCACCGGATGGCCGCGACGCCATGATTCAGCACGCACAACAACTGGCCGACACCAAAATCCCGTTTATATTTGATCCGGGTCAGGGTTTGCCGATGTTTAACGGTGAAGAACTGATGCAATTTGCAAAGCAGGCAACGTATATCGCCTTAAATGATTACGAAGCCCAGCTCTTTATGGATCGCACTGGCCTGACAGAAACTGAGATTGGTAAGTACGTTGAGGCCCTGATTATCACTCGTGGCGCACAAGGCTCACATATTTATGCTGATGGTAAACGGATTGATATTGCCTGCCAGAAAACAGAACAAGTCGTTGATCCCACGGGCTGTGGTGATGCCTACCGCGCCGGTT
>JBFJJO010000046.1:0-14513 GCA_041612215.1 Methylophaga sp. | reverse complement strand
CTGCATCGCATCAAACAACTTATCTCTTTCTATTTCCGCATCGTAACGGGCCGTAACATCATGTTGTATTCCCACAAAATGGGTTACTACGCCCTCGGCATTTTTCACCGGAGAAATGTGCAATTGATTCCAGAACTCCTTGCCATTCTTATGCCTGTTCAAAATCTCTATTTCTAGAGATTCGCCCGCCTTCAATGCTTTTCTGATTAGATAGGTCTTATTCTCGTCTCTTATACCTTCTGATAAAAAACGACAATTTTTTCCCAATACTTCTTTTTTTGCATAGCCACTTAGCGCTTCAAAAGCAGGGTTGACATAAACTAATGGGAAATCAGGCTGTTGGGCATCAGCAATGACAATACCGTCCTTAGATGCTTTGATAGCTGCACTATTCAAGTGTAAATCAGCTTCTTGTCGTTTGCGGTCTGTAATATCGACCTGGATACCCGATACCCGTACTGGATTACCTAACTTGTCATGAAAAAATCGACCTTTTGACCATAGCCAGTGAATGCTGCCGTCCGGCCAAATAACGCGGAACTCGACATCATAATTACAATCACTGAACATGGCTTTTTTATAATCTGCATCCACTCTATCCCGATCAGATTCATGAATATGCGAGAGAAATGTTTCGTAGCCCCATTCCAGTACTGGGGTTTCATAGCCAAAGCATTGATCGTGAAGCAGTGAGCGATGCGCAATATTTGTGCGCAAATCCATATCCCAATCGCCAATTTTGGCAGCCTCAAGTGCAAAAGTTCGCTTTAACTCACTCTCAAGCAGCGTTTGATCCATCTCGATGCGATGTGAAATATCATTGAACAGCGCACAAATAAAATGCTCGCCATCAAATTCAACAAAATTAGCCGAGATTTCTACTGGAATCTTTGAGCCGTGTTTGTCTGTTAATGATGTGATTATTCGGACATTTTTTTCTGATACCCGCTGCCAGAAATTTTCCCATGAGGTAAACCAATTAATTTGTAATGCCGAAAGGGGTAAATTCCTCAGTTCTGCTTGACCATAACCCAATTGTTTTTCAGAAAATTGGTTAGCCGATATTATTTGGCCAGATTGGTTAATCCATAGAATACTTTGCGAAACATTATCGATTGAATATTGCGTAAATTTTAATTGACGTAAGGCTTTTTTTTCAGCCGTGATATCCGTCGCAGTGGTCATCCGTGTTTGTCGGCCATCTTCCAGCGTACCAAGAGGCACTGACCGAAAATCCCAAACCAACTTGTCACCATCTTTGGTGGTGACAATCATTTCACCAAAGTGGATTTCACCTTTGGTCGTATAATTTTCTCTAATCTTTTTCTGAACCGATTCAGCAAGAATGCCATAGGCTCGCTCAGTCCAATCCTTAACCGTTTTGAGCGCTTGGGTATCATATCCTGTTAACTCATAAACTTTGTCGCTTACATAAAGAATCTCGCCATCTTCTGCATGAATAAAAACCGGATTGGGTGACCTCTTTACTGAAGTCCGTAATCTTTTTTCAGAAGCCAGCAAGGTTGAATGTGCCACTTCATCACTACTTACCAGTTTTGGTATCCAATACTTGATGAGTAAAAAAAGTATCAGTAATGAAACTACCAAATTAAATAATTTGGGAATAATCAACCATTCGGCTTGGGAGAGCAGTATGAATAGCTTTGAATCAAGAACATTATAAAAAGAGGCAAAATAAGAACCAAAATACATTGATTCCAGTAATGTCCGAAAAGCATCTATGGCTAAAATTGTCAGCAAAACCAAAATAGCCTTGTTCTGCGTTTGCAATTTTCTTAAGTGGAAAACATAAAGGGCAACAATTGTTCCCCACACAATGCTCAAGAGTAGATAAACCAGCGGCGTTAATATTTCTGTTATCGATTGCACGCTATACCTCTTGGTTGATGTGCTTCACTGATAAACTTTGTGCTACATAAATTCATGCTTAGACAAGTTCACAACATTGTTGTGAACATGATAGCCGTTAACAATAGCATTAAACCGCTCTTAATTGTTGTCGCTTACAATGCTCGAATTAAAGCTTCATCAGCCAATGCACCAAGACTGAATAACTCCAAAAGTTTAAACCTTACCCTCAGGCTAATCTTGACTCTCTTGTGGGGTTATAATGGTGGCGTTCGGTATTACTGAATCAAGTTTTCTTAAGCTCTCTAGGGCTTTCCTTTTTCTTGAGTTAAAAGCCGTTGAAAGCTAATTTCTTTTTTGCCAGTAGATTTTTTCGGTCCACCACTATGCCCACCATGTAATTTGCACCAGCAATTAAGATAAATATCTTTGTGTTTACAATGCTGGCTGGTTGATTTTGCTCTCGCGCTGCAACGCAGTTTCCGAAGTTCATCAAAAAGGTTTAGATATTGTAGTGGGTAGGCAAATCCCCGTTTTTATTTCGAGTCTCAGCGATTTCCTGGCACAGAAGCTGATAGCCGCGCCAATGTTTACACCTATTATCCATTAACTCTTTATCGATATCATGACAATTGCTTCAGTTGAGAACATATTACGTCCTTTGCTTGTTTGTCTCGATAACCCTTACCACGAGCTTTGGCTAAGTATGAAACACGACAGATAACTTCATCAGCTATCTGCTCTCTCGAGACATAATAGAACGAATGATTAATTTCCTGCGAAAGATTTGTACAGATTGAATGCACTGATTGCACTAATCAAAATACCAACCAATATCAGCAATGTTCTTGCTTTCAAATGCTTGGTGATATAAGCAGCAAAAGGTGCGGCAAACAACCCGCCAATCACCAATCCAGCAACAATAAGCCAGACACTGCTATCCAGAATGGAAAAAAGTGCAGCGGCGACTGTCAGGGTCAGGAAAAATTCGGCAAAATTGACAGATCCAATCGTGGTTCTTGGATCGTGCCCCGAGCCTACCAGGGAAGTTGTCACGATCGGCCCCCAGCCTCCGCCGCCAGTCGTATCCATTAAGCTGCCGAACAAAGCCAAAGGCGCGACTTTTTTTGCATTTATCTCACGTCGTAACTTTATATGACGAAATGCTTTACTTAAGACATATAACCCCATGATAAACAAATAAGCACTGATGAAAGGCTTAAGTATTTTGCCGTCTACACTACTCAGTATGTAAGCACCAATCAAACCACCCAAGATTCCCGGTATCAAAAGGCTTAAGAACAGTTTCTTATTCACATTACCCATCTTCAAGTGCGATACACCGGAAACACCGGTGGTAAAAACTTCTGCCAGATGAGTAGCACCGCTCGCCATTACTGGCGAAGCCCCTATCGCCAATAAGAAGCTACTTGAAGTCACGCCATAAGCCATGCCTAGCGCACCATCAATCACCTGTGCCAAAAGGCCTACTGCCACAGCACTCCAGAACATTGGGTCATGTAGCGTCTGGGAAATGATCTCTCCACCACTTCGCCCATTCTCGCCTAAGAATAATTGATAGATAAAATATATTAATAGTGCGAATAAGACCGCAACTACAAAATAACTGGCGGTTCTTAATAATGGATGGTCTGCTGCATGAAGGACTTCATACTCAATTGGAGGAAGCCCTAATTCGTTGTGCTCCTTACTGATAGATTTATCATCAAGGTCTAAATGGCGGATTTTCATTATGTTAGCCTGCTTCGCAATCTTCTGTAAGGTATGATGGAATGAATGAAGCAGGCATTTTATTGGGTATCATTTAAATTAATAAATAATATGTTCCCATAATGAAATTCACTAAAGTTATATAGCGTAAATTACCTAAAACACTATTCATGCGTTTACGTTCTGGCAGATACTCAGTGCTATCCAGATCAAACTCATCCCATTCGGTGTGTCTTAATTTGCCTGGACGGACCAAAGCCAACAGGGCTAGTATTAGGGGCGCATAAATCACAAAACAACCAGAATAATTACTCCGCACCCGTGGCAGTCCACCAATATGCTTTGGTTCGACGATTGAAGCGCGATGCTTTACTTTGACCGGCGGTAAAGTGCCCTTCAAGTCAGTAGAAGGTTCGCGTTCAGCACTGCCAGTGGCAACGGCGTAACGTAAAACCTCGCCGCATTGCTGGTGGAGGTTTCGTCAGGCTTGATTCCGGGCTTTAGGCTTATGATCATAATGTCACTAAGCGGCATTGGGGGTATGTGAAAGAACCTTGTAGGACTTCACGATACGATAGATACAAAAAAACCCGTTTCTAAACGGGCTTTTGAGTACGATTTGGGACATCGTGAAACCGAATATTTGGTGCCGACGGCCGGACTCGAACCGGCACACCCTAAGGAACTACCCCCTCAAGATAGCGTGTCTACCAATTTCACCACGTCGGCAAGAGCAGTTATTTTACGGAATATCGGGCAGGTCTGCAGGGGTTTCTTGACTATTTGCAGGTTGTTCAGTCACCACAGATTTGGTAACGCTGCTACCGCGGTCAACATTACCAGCAAGGTAAGCTAAGGTCAGGCTGGTAATGAAAAAAATCGTCGCCAGCAGCGCACTACTGCGACTCAAAAAAGATGCTGAGCCTTGACTACCAAACAAGCTTCCAGAGGCACCGCCACCACCACCGCCACCAAAAGCAGCACCAGCATCAGCACCTTTACCGTGCTGAATCAGTATTAAACCAACCAGAAACAGTGACACAACAATGTGAATCACCAAAACAATAGCATCCATTTATATTCCTAATTTTGAATTGCGGCTTGGCATATTTTAACGAAATCTGCCGCATCACGCGAACTGCCGCCGATAAGGCCACCATCGACATCCGGTTTCGCAAACAATGGGGCGGCATTATTACCTTTTAAGCTGCCGCCGTAAAGTATTTGCACATTTTCGGCAATTTTCGGGCTGTGTTTGGCGACCCGTTGCCGCATCAGTGCATGAACATCCTGAGCCCATTCCGGGCTGGCGGTTTTACCGGTACCGATTGCCCAGACCGGTTCATAGGCGAGAACCGCTTTCGATAAACTCTCAACCCCCTGACGGGCAATAATAATATCGAGCAAACGTATTACCATTTCCTCGGTTTGACCCAGGGCATGTTCCTCCGGGCTTTCGCCAATACAGACGATGGGGATAATGCCAAATTTAATCGCCATTTCGTATTTTTCGGCAATGATATGATCCAGAAATACCTGATCCAGATTCAACTCTGCATAAAGACAGCGCCGCTCGGAATGCCCCATCAGCACATATTGACAACCAAAGTCCTTGAGCATCGCCGCAGAGATTTCACCGGTATAAGCACCGGACTCAAACTGCGATAAATTCTGAGTACCCCAGAACAATCCCGTATTTTGCAATGCGGATTGCACTTGTTGCAGATATAACGCCGGAGGGAACAATGCCACATCCACATCAGCAAATGTGGCACGCTGCGCCAGGATCGCATCCAGTAATGCTTGATTACTGGCGCTACTGCCGTTCATTTTCCAATTACCAGCAATCAGCGGTGTTCGCACAGACATCGACTCTCAAAAAAACTAAGGGTTAAGCGTACCGACAGTGCTCCTGATAAGCAACGACCGACGGTGTCAGATAAAACTATGTATTTATTACGTTTTCAATCACAGCCGCCAGCTGTTTGGCTATTTGATTGGTTTGCGTCGCATCACGCCCTTCCACCATCACTCGAATCACCGGTTCGGTACCGGAGGGTCGCAATAATACCCGGCCATTGTCACCCAGTTGTCGTTCAGCATCGGCCACGGCCTCTGCAATTTCAGGGTGGTCGGCTAAATTAATCATTTTACTGAGACGGACATTAATCAGTTGTTGCGGGTATTTAATAATAGCAGAGCGCAAATCATGCAGGCTGCTGCTACTTTGTTGTACTTCAGCAAGTACCTGCAAGGCTGCAACAATGCCATCACCGGTGGTGGTTTTGTCCAAACAAATAATATGCCCGGAGGCTTCACCACCTATCGTGCCATTAACTTGTTGCAGTTTTTCCATGACATAACGGTCGCCAACTTTGGCACGATGCAGCATGATATTGTGCTTATTCAAGGCATGTTCCAGGCCTAAATTAGACATTTGTGTGCCGACCACATGCGCCGAAGGCTGTCCTTCCCGTTGCCGGCCACGAGCGATGATAAACAGCAGGTCATCACCATCAACGATTTCACCTTTATCATCGACCATAATCAAACGATCACCGTCGCCATCCAGCGCAATACCCAGATCCGCCTGATTTTTCAGGACACTTGCCTGCAGTAAACGTGGTTCAGTGGCACCACATTCCAAATTGATATTCAGACCGTCTGGCTCGACGCCCATCACAATCACATCAGCACCCAGTTCACGAAACACATTGGGTGCGATGTGGTAGGTCGCACCGTGTGCACAATCGACAACAATTTTCAGATTCGATAAATCAACGCCACTGGAAATAGTACTTTTGCAAAATTCAATATAACGGCCTGCAGCATCCGCTACCCGGTAAGCTTTCCCAAGATGAGCGGATTCCACCGTAGTCAATGGTTTATCCAGCATGGCTTCAATTTCCAACTCAATGCCATCTGGCAGTTTCGTGCCCTGCGCCGAGAAAAATTTAATGCCATTATCATGATAAGCGTTATGTGAGGCACTGATAACAATACCTGCCTGCGCATGAAAGGTACGTGTCAGATAAGCAACCGCTGGGGTTGGCATTGGTCCCAACAAATAAATATCCACACCTGCTGCCGATAAACCGGCCTGCAATGCCGACTCAAACATATAACCGGAAATCCGGGTGTCTTTGCCAATTAATACTTTGCTGTGACGATCTTTGGCCAGTACCCGACCGACTGCCCAGCCCAGTTTCAGGACAAAATCAGGGGTAATAACACCCTCACCGACCTTGCCACGAATACCATCAGTACCAAAATAACGTCTTTTTGTATCAGTCAAAATCTTCAACCTGTTGCACATGCTGACATAAGGTTATTGCCTGCAAGGTTTCTTTTACATCATGGCTGCGAATGATCTTCGCGCCCTGCCATACGGCTATCGAAGCCAGCGCCAAACTGCCCGCCAGTCGTTCATCAACGGATACATTGAGCATCGCGCCGATAATCGATTTACGCGAGACACCTACCAATACCGGTAAATCCATTTCCAAAAAATCGGACAAGTGT
This sequence comes from Methylophaga sp., assembly GCA_041612215.1. GTDB lineage: Bacteria > Pseudomonadota > Gammaproteobacteria > Nitrosococcales > Methylophagaceae > Methylophaga. Next base: position 7,391 of record JBFJJO010000046.1, on the reverse strand, counting down.
TTCATCAGTCTTAGATTATGCCGCGCCTTTTTACCAAAGCCAAAACCGGGGTCCAATATCAGGTTTGAATGGGTTATCCCGGCAGCTTCACAGGCTGCGATCCGTTCTTGTAGAAAGTCTTTAACCTCCTGCACCACATTGTCGTAATGCGGTTCTTTCTGCATAGTCTGCGGCGTGCCCTGCATATGCATCAAACATACCGGTACATTTAATTCGGCGGCAGCCTGCAAGGCGCCCTCACCACGTAAGGCATTGACATCATTGATGAGACCGGCACCGGCTTTAACCGCTACGCGCATCACTTCTGCTTTCAGCGTATCAATCGAAATTGGCACATCGAGTTCAGCAGAAATCGCTTCAATGGCCGGCACCACACGACGAATTTCTTCTTCTACATCGACGGGGGTACTGCCAGGCCGGGTTGACTCACCGCCAATATCAATAATTGCCGCACCATCAGCAACCAGTTTTCGGGCCTGTTGTAAGGCTTGATCAACGGCAAAAAATTTGCCGCCATCAGAAAAAGAATCCGGCGTGACATTGACGATCCCCATCACACAGGGCGCAGACAAGTCCAGAGACTTGCCCGCACAGTTAAGGATGGTCATGCCAGCTTCAGTTCAATTGATCGGCAGGTTTACCGGTAGGTTCAGGACCGCTTTCATCGGATGCTGATGGCGGCGTAGAAGAACGATCCGTCCAGTCTTTAGGCTCACCGGGTTCCCGGCCTTCCATAATGGCATCAATCTGATCACTATCAATGGTTTCATACTTGATCAGCGTTTTTGCCATCAAATGCAATTTCTCAATATTGTCCTTGAGAATCTGCTCAGCCCGGGCATAGTTACGATTAATCACTGCGCGCACATCTTCATCGATCTGCTTCGCCGTTAAATCTGATACCGCTTTATGCTGGGTAACACTGCGGCCCAGGAAAACTTCACCTTCGTCTTCACCATAAGACAATGGCCCCATGTTGTCGGACAAGCCCCATTTGGTCACCATATTATGGGCAAGCTCTGTAGCCCGCTGAATATCGTTAGATGCCCCTGTGGTCACAGCTTCTGGTCCAAAAATCATTTCTTCGGCAATGCGGCCACCGTATAAGCTGGAAATATTACTTTCCAGTTGTTGCTTGGTATAGCTGTATCTATCTTCCGTTGGCAAGAACATGGTAACACCCAAAGCACGACCACGCGGGATGATACTGACTTTATACACCGGGTCATGTCCCGGTACACTTCGGCCGACAATGGCGTGACCCGCTTCATGATAAGCCGTCAATTCTTTTTCTTTATCGCTCATCACCATTGAACGACGTTCTGCGCCCATCATAATTTTGTCTTTAGCAAGTTCCAAATCTTGCATTTCCACCAGTCGTTTATTAGCCCGTGCAGCAAACAATGCAGCTTCGTTAACCAGATTCGCTAAGTCGGCACCTGAGAAACCCGGCGTACCCCGTGCAATGACACTTGGCTGCACATCATCATCGGCCGGCACTTTGCTTAAGTGCACTTTGAGAATTTGTTCACGACCACGAATATCAGGTAATGGCACCACTACCTGACGGTCAAAACGACCGGGACGCAATAATGCCGGATCCAGCACATCAGGGCGGTTGGTAGCGGCAATAATAATCACGCCCTCATTGCCTTCGAAACCATCCATTTCCACCAGCAATTGGTTTAAGGTTTGTTCACGTTCATCGTTACCACCGCCTAAACCTGCCCCGCGGTGACGACCGACTGCATCAATCTCGTCAATAAAAATAATGCACGGCGCGTGTTTTTTGGCTTGTTCAAACATATCGCGTACCCGCGAAGCACCGACACCGACGAACATTTCAACAAAGTCCGAACCAGAAATGGTGAAAAAGGGCACTTTGGCTTCACCGGCAATGGCTTTGGCCAATAAGGTTTTACCGGTACCCGGTGAGCCTACCATCAAAATACCGCGCGGGATCCGGCCGCCCAGTTTCTGAAATTTGCCCGGATCACGTAGAAAATCGACCAGTTCGTGAACTTCTTCTTTTGCTTCTTCAACACCGGCAACATCTTTAAAAGTCACTTTGACCTGATCTTCATTAAGCATGCGGGCTTTGCTTTTACCAAATGACATCGGGTTTTTGCCACCACCGCCCTGCATTTGGCGCATAAAGAAAATCCACACCGCGATCAGCAGCAGCATTGGGAACCATGAAATAAAGATTTGCATCAGCAAACCTGTTTTTTCGGCTGGCTCAGCTTTAATAGCCACACCGTTATCCAACAAATCACCAATCAAACCAGGATCATAATCAGGGCTGTAAGTTGTAAATTTGCTGCCATCACTCAGTTCACCAGTAATCGTACGTCCCTGAATATCAACATTCCTGACCGCACCTTCTTTAACACTGCTGATAAAGGTCGAGTAATCCATTTCACTTTGCTTGGATTGCTGTGGGCCAAAATTATTGAATACCGACATCAGCACCATGGCGATGACAACCCATAAAACAATATTTTTCATCATGTCACTCAATGTTGTTACCTCTTGCCCTGTTGGTTGACGGCATTATTTTCGGCCTCTGCCGAGCAAATACACTTCCCGGCTTCGCGCCCGTGATGCTTCTGGTTTACGGGTAATGACTTTCGTAAATTGTTCACGCATTGCCCTTAAAAATGGTTCAAAACCTTCGCCTTGAAAAACTTTGACCAGAAAATCACCGTGTTTACTTAAGTGCTGACTGGCAAAATCCATTGCCAGTTCTACTAAATACATACTGCCCGGTTGATCAATGGCATCTACCCCAGTGATATTGGGGGCCATATCTGATAATACAAGATCAATTTGCTGATCGCCGACAATGCTTTCCAATTTTGCCAGCACCTCGGCTTCACGAAAATCACCTTCGATAAAATGCACGCCTGTCAGCGGTGTCATTGGCAAAATGTCCAAGGCTATGACGGTGCCTTTGTCGCCCACCTTGTGTAACGCATAATCTGACCAACCCCCGGGGGCAGCACCCAAATCAACTATCGTCATGCCCGGCCGAATCAATTTATCTTTCAGGTCAATTTCTTCAAGCTTGAACGTGGCGCGAGAACGATAGCCTTTTTGCTGAGCCTTTTTGACAAAAGGATCGTCAAAATGCTCTTTCAGCCAGCTTTGACTGGATTTACTTCTCGCCATGAGTCCAGTTTGCTGCGGCTTTTTTATCAGCAGTCAGCACCAGAATCAGCCCCAGCACACTGAGCATCAGATACAAATTCTCACTGAGCCGGTGTAAATCATTAAACCGCTCCGTTAAAGCGCTATCGTCGCGCCAGTCAGGAATCGCTTTGACAGTCGCAATTTCTGGCTGAAGATAAACAGTGAACACCAAAGTGAGCACGAGCATCAGCAACAACAGCCAAAAACGCCAGGAACGGGTAATTTGCAATCGTTCCGTAAATAGCTTGCCGAGCAGCATCATGGCACCACTGACCAGACCGATAATATTGACAGCATAAAATAGTGTGCTGGCATATTCAGCAGCAATTTGTGCATCAAGTGTTGCAAAGGCCAGGGGTACCGCCATATAACCGATAGCCCACAAACTACCCACCCATAAGGTCAGCAGTAAACGTTCACCGGCAAAATCAGCGTAAGCCAAGCTGCTCAGCTCTGATAATGAATGGCAACAATTTCATACTCAATAGCGCCACCCGGTGCCTGTACAGTGGCAACATCATCAATTTCTTTGCCAATCAATGCCCGGGCAATCGGTGACGATATCGAGATACGATTTTGCTTAATATCTGACTCGTAATCACCAACAATCTGATAACTGACTTGCGCATCCGTATCAATATTCAGCAGTTCAACCGTGACGCCAAACACCACCCGGCCATCTTGCGGTAATGTCGCCGGATCGATGACCTGCGAATTACCCAACGTTGATTCCAACTCTTGAATACGGCCTTCAATAAAACTTTGTTGCTCACGGGCAGCATGATACTCGGCATTTTCTTTCAAATCGCCATGCGCCCGCGCTTCCGAAATCGCTTCTACAACCGCCGGCCGTTTGACCGTTTTTAATTCATGCAATTCGGCTTTCAGTGCTTCCGCACCACGTATAGTAATTGGCACAGCCATTACGCTAATTCTCCGTGTAAAGTCTGCAAACGATTTACTGACACACTATCTTCGCAGTTAAGCGCCAGGATGGTTGCCCGTGCAGCAGCAAGGGTTGTGGTGTAATTGACCTGATGCTGCAATGCTGCTCGGCGAATTTCGCGCGAATCAGCCACCGCCTGACGCCCCTCAGTGGTATTTACAATCAATGAAATTTCATCATTTTTGATCATATCAACAATGTGTGGCTGACCTTCAGCCACTTTCTTAACACGTTCGCAGGGGACACCGGCTTCTGTCAAGGTTTGCTGCGTACCTCGGGTGGCCAGTAACTCAAAGCCCAACGTCAATAAATCCCGCGCAATGGCAACCACAGAGTTTTTGTCGGCTTCCCGAACAGAAATGAAGGCTTTACCGCCGGTTGGCAGGCTTACTGAGGCCGCCAACTGTGATTTGGCAAACGCTTCACCAAAACTGCGGCCAACCCCCATAACTTCACCGGTAGATTTCATTTCCGGGCCAAGGATCGGATCCACACCCTGAAATTTAATGAATGGGAAGACCGCTTCTTTCACCGAGTAATATCTTGGAATCACTTCTTTAGTGACGCCTTGTTCAGCCAGACTGCGGCCAGCCATGCAACGGGCAGCGACTTTGGCTAATGGCACGCCAATCGCTTTTGACACATATGGCACTGTCCGAGAAGCCCGTGGATTGACTTCCAGAATAAAAATGCGATCACCCTGAATAGCAAACTGGGTATTCATCAAACCTACCACGCCCAGTTCACGGGCCATCTGGCCGACTTGCACCCGCAACTGGTCCATAATCGCCGCACTCAGGCTATATGGCGGAATCGCACAAGCCGAGTCCCCCGAATGCACGCCGGCTTGCTCGATATGTTCCATGATGCCGCCAATCAGCACATCCTTGCCGTCACAAATGGCATCGACATCGACCTCAATCGCATCATCCAGAAATCTGTCCAGCAATACCGGTGAATCATTAGAAACTGATACCGCAGTCAGCATATAGCGCTGTAATTCTTCTTCGTTATAGACAATTTCCATTGCCCGGCCGCCCAGTACATAAGATGGACGCACCACCAACGGATAGCCTACTTCGGCTGCCAGCGATACTGCCGTATCAATCGAATGCGCCAAACGATTAGGTGGTTGCAACAATCCCAGTTTTTCAACCATTTGCTGGAAGCGTTCACGATCTTCAGCATGATCAATGGCATCCGGTGAAGTACCGATAATTGGCACACCGGCAGCTTCTAAAGCGCGCGCCAGTTTCAGCGGTGTTTGGCCGCCAAACTGGACAATGACACCTTTGGGCTTTTCCAGGGCAACAATTTCCAGTACATCTTCCAGAGTCAGTGATTCAAAATACAGCCGGTCTGAGGTGTCATAGTCCGTAGAAACGGTTTCCGGGTTACAGTTGACCATAATGGTTTCATAACCATCTTCACGTAGTGCTAAAGCCGCGTGGACACAGCAATAGTCAAACTCGATGCCCTGACCAATCCGATTCGGCCCGCCCCCCAGAATCATGATTTTGTCACGATCACTTGGGTTGGATTCGCACTCATCATCGTAGCTTGAGTACATATAGGCGGTACTGGTGGAAAATTCTGCTGCGCAGGTATCCACCCGCTTGTAAACCGGCCTTACACCGGCTTGATGACGATAGCTACGAACTTGTTTTTCCGTTTTGTGCAGTAATTTGGCTAGCCGTGAATCAGCAAAACCCTTGCCTTTCAAACGACGTAATTCAACCGCGTCAATATCACTTAGTGATCGCTCTTTTAGCTGGTTTTCGATATCAACAATTTCCTGAACCTGAATCAGGAACCACGGATCAATCTGACTCAGCTGCTGAATTTCATCAAAACTCATGCCATAACGGAAAGCATCCGCCACGTACCACAAGCGGTCAGAACCCGGCAGGCTCAATTCACGGCGCAAAGTCGCTTCGGCATTTTCATCTTTGAGATCCAGAATCTCGCTTAAACCATCGCGATCGATTTCCAATCCACGCAAGGCTTTCTGCAACGATTCCTGGAAGTTACGGCCAATCGCCATAACCTCACCAACCGACTTCATCTGCGTGCTCAGCCGGTTATCAGCTTGCGGGAATTTTTCAAAGGTAAAACGCGGCACCTTGGTGACGACATAGTCGATAGTCGGCTCAAACGAAGCCGGTGTCGCACCACCGGTAATCTCGTTTTGCAATTCATCCAGTGTGTAGCCGACCGCCAGTTTGGCAGCAACTTTGGCGATAGGAAAACCAGTCGCTTTCGAGGCTAACGCAGATGAACGCGATACCCGTGGATTCATTTCGATAATGATCAGCCGGCCATTTTCCGGATTAACGGCAAACTGCACGTTCGAACCGCCAGTTTCAATACCGATTTCGCGTAACACCGCCAAGGAGGCGTTACGCATCATCTGATATTCTTTGTCGGTCAGTGTTTGTGCCGGCGCAACCGTAATCGAGTCGCCAGTATGCACGCCCATGGGATCGAAGTTTTCGATCGAGCAGATAATGATGGCATTATCGTTTTTATCACGAACCACCTCCATTTCGTACTCTTTCCAGCCGATGATTGATTCATCAATCAACAATTCTTTAGTGGGGCTTAAATAGAGACCACGCTGGCAAATGTCGATAAAATCTTCACGGTTATAGGCGATACCGCCACCACTACCGCCCATGGTAAAAGAAGGACGGATAATGACTGGAAAGCCAAATTGTTTCTGAATTTCCAATGCTTCTTCAAGAGTATGTGCAATCTCTGAAAGCGGCATATCCAGACCAATCTTGCGCATCGCAGCGCGGAACAAATCACGGTCTTCGGCTTTATTAATGGCTGCGCTGTCAGCGCCAATCATTTCGACGCCAAATTTTTCCAGCACGCCGTGTTTTTCCAAATCCAATGCGCAGTTCAGCGCAGTCTGACCGCCCATGGTTGGCAAAATCGCATCCGGCCGCTCGACTTCTATAACCTTGCTGACTGCCTGCCAGGTGACCGGCTCGATATAGGTAGCGTCAGCCATATTCGGATCGGTCATGATGGTCGCGGGGTTGGAGTTGACCAGAATGACTCGGTAGCCTTCCTCACGCAGCGCTTTACAAGCCTGCGCGCCCGAGTAATCGAATTCACAGGCCTGACCGATAACAATCGGACCGGCGCCAAGAATCAGAATGCTTTTAATATCTGTACGTTTAGCCATCGTGGGTTATTTACCTGTCGCTTGTTCGAGTAGGTCGATAAAGTGATCGAATAAAGG
>JBFJJO010000045.1:0-14671 GCA_041612215.1 Methylophaga sp. | reverse complement strand
TGGTGGCGGGAAAATGGCCTGGCTGTGGCAGCAGGCATTGTATTGGGCATTATCGCCATCTTTGGCAGTCGTTACTGGTTCAGCTATCAGGCGGCGCAGACCGAACAAGCTGCCAGTATCTATCAGCAGTCTTTAGTCACCATGAATACGGGTGAGCTGGAATCTGCAAGAATCACGGTAAGCGAGTTACAAAGTGACTATGCAAGAACGCCGTATGCCACATTTGCGAGCATTGAAATAGCCACACAATTAGCCAGCAATGATGATTTGGATGCTGCTATGCAACAATTGCAATGGGTGATCGATAATGCTGAGTTAGTAGCTCAACAGGATTTGGCTCGTCTTCGTCTGGCACGGTTGAAAATGGATGCCGGTGATTTTGATGTGGCCCTACAGTTGACCGAACAAGCCGCAACCAAAGGATTTGCTTCTTTGTTTGCTGAGTTACAAGGCGACATATATGCTGCCCAGAATAACGCCAATCTGGCCCACGAAGCATATCAAAATGCCCTTAACATTCTAGGCAGTAATGATCCTCGCAATACTTTGCTGCAAATGAAACGTGATGATGTAGCAGTCAAATGAAAATCAAAAATGTTTTATCAGTTGCCTTAATGCTAAGTTCGCTCAGTGCTTGCGGTGCGATTGAGTATTTGTTTGTTGAAGAAACCTACGAAGCGCCACCTGAACCACTGGTTGAATTTGCACCTGAATTTGAACCCGATATTTTGTGGCGGGAAAATACCGGCGATGGCACTCAAAATACCTATGCCGACTTATCGCCCTGGTTGCAGGGTGAACACATTTTCACTGTTGATCACAAAGGTGATGTCCGCAGTTATCAGGCAAAAAATGGTCGTAGTGTCTGGCGGCAGAAACTGAAAGTGGCCGTTGCTGCTGGTGTTGGTGGCGGTGCTGGTAAGATTCTAATCGGCACGCAACAGGGCGAAGTGATTGCCCTCGATGACCAAAACGGCGATATTCTCTGGCGACAACGTCTGACCAGTGAAGTACTTGCACCGGCCAAAGCCAATGAAAATGTGGTGGTGGTGCGAACGGCAGACGGTCGTGTGACCGGGCTTTCGGCCGATGACGGTAAAATATTATGGAATTATCAGCGTATTGTGCCATTGCTAAGTTTGCGGGGTGTTAGCGCACCAGAAATTATCGGCGACCGGGCGTTGGCGGGTTACGATAATGGGAAATTGGTGGCTTTATCGTTAGTTGATGGCAAAGTTATCTGGGAAAAAAGCGTCTCACTACCCCGTGGCCGCACAGAACTGGAACGATTAGTTGATATTGATGCTGATCTGAAGCTGGTTGAAAATACCGTTTATGCAGCAGCCTATCAGGGGAATTTGGCAGCATTGGATATTGATACCGGTAACCAGCTATGGTCGCGTGAAATCTCCTCAAAAACGGGCTTCGATGTCGCTCGTGGTGAGGCAGTATATATCACCGATGAAGACAGTTATGTCTGGGCTATTCAGGATGGCTCCGGTGATTCATTGTGGCGACAAACACGTTTGTTACGCCGTAATGTGACGGCACCGACAATAGTCGGTGATTATATTGTGGTCGGTGATTTGGAAGGTTATGTACATTGGCTTGCCCGTGCTGATGGTCGCTTTGTTGCCCGTCAGGAACTAACAGATGAGCCGATTATCAGCCAGCCTATCTTTGCTGACGGGATTTTGTATGTAATGAGCAGCGACGGACGTTTAACCGCCATTGAGACGCCATAAGTGAAATCAGTTGTTGCCCTGGTGGGTTGTCCGAATGTCGGTAAATCGACCTTATTTAATCGTCTTACCCGAAGTCGCGATGCGCTTGTGGCAGATTTTGCCGGCCTGACGCGGGATCGGATTTATGGCCATGTTCGCCATGATGATGCCGAATTTATTTTAATTGATACCGGTGGTCTGACTGATCAAACCGACAATATGGCGGAGTTGATGCGTAAGCAGGCGCAACTGGCCATTGACGAAGCAGATCTGATTTTATTTCTGGTCGACGGCCGGCATGGTCGTTCGCCATCCGATGAACTGATTGCCAAGTTGCTGCGAAATGTCGGCAAACCGGTGATGATGGTCATTAACAAAACCGAAGGTGAGCAGCGGGAAATTGCTGCTGCGGATTTTTATTCTTTGGGCATGGGCGAACCAGAAGTTATTTCTGCATCCCAGGGGCGCGGCATTGATAACTTACTAAGGCGGGTTATTAATGCATTGCCGCCTGCGGCAGCGCCGGAGGCCAATGCAGTTGCTGATAGCGAAGATGGCCGCATTCGTCTGGCTGTTGTCGGCCGGCCCAATGTTGGTAAATCAACCCTGGTTAATCGTTTAATGGGTGAAGAACGGGTGGTCGCTTTTGATGAGCCCGGTACCACTCGTGACAGTATTTATATTCCGTTTGAAAAAGATAATACGCATTACATTTTAATCGATACCGCCGGTGTCCGGAGACGCTCTAAAGTATCAGAAGTGCTGGAAAAATTCAGCATTGTCAAAACGTTGCAAGCGATCGAAGCGGCCAATGTGGTGCTGTTGGTGCTGGATGCACAAGAAGGCATTGTTGAGCAGGATCTGCATTTAGCCGGGCTGGTTATAGAGAGTGGCCGGGCAGTGGTCATCGCTGTTAATAAATGGGATGGTCTGGAAAAGCAGGAACGTGAATGGGTTGCTACCAATATCGAGCGTAGACTGCCGTTTTTAAGTTTTGCCAAAACGCATTTTATTTCAGCATTACATGGCAGTGGTGTGGGATTATTACTCAAATCCGTAAAACAAGCTTATGGCTCAGCGCTGACCAAGATCCCGACACCACGGCTGACGCGTGCATTAGAAGATGCCGTTGCTGATCATCCGCCGCCACTGGTCAATGGCCGGCGTATTAAATTCCGTTATGCGCATCTGGGCGGTAAGAATCCACCGCGGATTATTATTCACGGCAACCAGACGGAATCAACTCCCCAAAGTTACCGGCGATATCTGGAAAACTATTTCCGTACCGCGCTGAAACTCCATGGCACACCGGTCATCGTCGAATTTAAAACCAGTGATAATCCGTTTCGGGAAAAACAACATCAAGCCAGCCAAAAGCAACAGGAAAAACGGCAAAAGGTTACGCGACGCAGACCGACAAAATAATTAATTTCTAGAGTAGGCTTTGGTCATCGTTCATTAAGTTATCAAGGCTGGTGAGATGGTCACGGATTTTTTCCCGATTGGCGAGTTTTGCGCGCGCTGCCGGTGGCAGGTCGGTAAATAAAATCACCCCTTTGTCGATCAGGGTATTGGTCAAATCTTCAATTACCCTGATTAGCGCCTTATCGGAACTGGATAATAATGTTCGAGCGGCATTAATATCAGATTTCTGACCCAGAAAATTCAATAATTCCGGCGCGTTAGGTGATATGAATTCATTGGCATCAGCTTGCGGCGTATCGAATAGCGCAATGATGTGTCCCTCTGGGTCACGACTAACATATGCCATATAGATTATTTCCTGTAATTATGCGATGTTATGGGCTCTTGTTGAGATTAAGCGTGAATCATTTTATAGTAAAGTGAAAAACTGTGATGCTCATTACACTTTTGTCCCGATAGTAATGGATTTTGATGGAAACCGAACAAGTCATCAAGCTTAATGATAAGGAGCAATGGAACGCAGGTCAGGGTCGTCAGACATTGGATGATCCGTTGTTGGGCTGTCTGTTATTGCTGTCCAAAATGCTTAATAAACCGCACAGTGCCGATTCACTTGTTGCCGGTTTACCGCTCGTCGATAATAAACTGACGCCAGGATTATTCAGTCGCGCCGCAGAGCGCGCCGGTTTGTCGGCAAAAACCGTTAAACGTCCGCTACGTAAAATCTCACCCTTAGTAATGCCGGCAGTATTGTTACTGGATAACACTACTGCCTGCATTATTACCGGACTGAAAGGGAAAACCGCGACGGTGATTTTCCCGGAAACCGGTAGCGGCGAAACCGAAGTGCAAATCAACGAATTGGAAAAGCAGTACAGCGGCTACGCCATTTTCATTAAACCCGCCCACTATTTTGATAAACGTACCCAAACCTCATCTGTGCCAAGGACAGGGCATTGGTTCTGGGGAACCATTATGCGGTTTTGGCCGATTTACAGCGAGGTGTTCGTCGCTTCGATTTTGGTCAATATGTTTGCTCTGGCTTCACCATTGTTCATTATGAATGTTTATGACCGGGTAGTACCAAATCATGCTTTATCGACATTATGGGTATTGGCTATTGGCGTTGCCACGGTGTTTATTTTTGATTTTCTGCTCCGAACGTTGCGCGGCTACTTTATTGATATGGCGGGCAAGCGTGCTGACGTCATCCTCTCCGCGACAATTTTTGAACGGGTTATGGGCATTAAAATGGCTGCCAGATCCAATTCGGTCGGCTCATTTGCCAATAGCATGCAGGAATTTGAATCGTTCCGGGACTTCTTCACCTCGGCAACGCTGACCACTTTGATTGATTTGCCATTCGCGTTTTTGTTTATCGCCGTTATCTGGATGCTGGCTGGCGATCTCGCCTACATTCCACTTGCAGTCATTCCCATCACCATTTTAATCAGTTTGGTTATTCAAATACCGCTGGGCCGCACAATTAAGGAATTATTCCGCCATTCGGGTCAAAAAAGCGCCACGCTGATTGAAACCCTGACGGGTTTGGAAACGATTAAAAGTATTGGCGCCGAGTCGCCGATACAGCGTAAGTGGGAACAGACTATTGGCTTTATCGCCCGCCACAGTCAACGTGCCAGACTGCTGTCAACGACTGCCATAAACCTGACCAGCTTTGTTCAGCAAATGACCACAATTGCGGTCGTGGTTTATGGCGTATATCTGATTAGCGAAAATGAAATTACCATGGGCGCACTAATTGCCTGCACGATTTTAACCGGACGTGCTCTGGCGCCGATGAGTCAGTTAGCGGCGATTTTGACTCGTTATCATCACTCTAAAGCAGCGCTTAGCTCATTAAATTCGATGATGAATCTGCCGATAGAGCGTCCCAGTGGTCGAGAGTTTTTGCACCGGCCGGCCTTTAAAGGTGGCATAGAATTTAAAAACGTCAGTTTCCGTTACCCGGATCAACCAATGGATGCGCTGTCTGGCGTCAGCTTTAAGATAAATCCGGGTGAAAAAGTTGCCGTGATTGGCCGCATAGGTTCAGGTAAAAGTTCAATAGAAAAACTGTTACTGGGATTGTATGAGCCTTTGGATGGTTCTATTTTGCTCGATAATACTGATATTCGGCAGATAGACCCGGTTGATTTACGCCACAGTATCGGCTACGCACCGCAAGATGTGGTGCTGTTTTTTGGCAGTATTCGAGACAATATCGCCATGGGCGCGCCATTTGCTGATGATAGTGCCGTGTTGCGCGCTGCAGAAATTGCCGGTGTCACTGATTTTGTCAATCGCCATCCTGCGGGATTTGATATGCCGGTAGGCGAGCGTGGTGAAGGCTTGTCTGGTGGCCAGCGGCAAAGTGTGGCTGTTGCCCGTGCCTTGTTAACCGACCCGGCTGTATTGGTGTTAGATGAGCCGACTAATGCGATGGATAACAGCACGGAAGAACGATTCAAAGCCAAATTGTCCGAGGTGATTCAAGATAAAACGTTGTTTCTGGTCACCCACCGGGCATCTTTACTGAGTTTGGTCGATCGGATTTTAGTAATGGATCAAGGCCGTTTGGTTGCTGATGGTCCGCGTGAGCAAATTATGACGGCGCTGAAAAGCGGTCACATCCGGGTATCAAAGGGCTAAATCATGGGATTGTTTAAGCGTACACATCCTGATGATATTGAATTCATGTCTGATGTCAGCTCTGCGACAATGGAATCTGCGCATCGTGGCGGCCATTCGTTATTAATTCTTACAGTGCTATTTTTTATCTGTGCCGGTTGGTGGGCACATGTGACTGAAATAGATGAAGTCACCCGCGGTGAAGGAAAGGTCGTGCCGTCGAGTCGTCTGCAAGTTGTGCAAAATCTGGAAGGCGGCATCATCAGTGAAATTCTGGTTGCTGAAGGCCAGATTGTTGAGAAAGGCGATGTGCTGATGAAAATTGACGACACCCGTTTTTTATCATCTTTCCGCGAAACACAGCTTAAATATTGGGAATTAATGGCGCGTGTTGCCAGGTTGCAGGCGGAGAGTGAAGGCAAACCCCTGGTGCTGCCTGAAAAATTATTAATTGAACAACCTATTTTAGCTGCTGACGAGCAAGAGCTTTATTTGTCAAGACAGCGACGCTTGGAAAGTACGATTAGTGTTTTACAACAGCAAGCCGAACAACGTCAGCAGGAATTGGTTGAGCGCCGTGCGAAACAACAACAGCTGCAGCGCAGTTATGAGCTCAGTAATCAGGAATTGACCATGTCTGAGCCTTTAGTGTCGCAAGGCGTGATGTCTGAGGTTGAAATACTGCGTCTGAAACGTACGGTCAATGATTTGCGTGGTGAAATGGATGCCAACCGACTGGCTATTCCCAGGATTCAATCAGCTTTAGATGAAGTTAAGCGCAAAATTGCTGAAGAGCGGGTACGCTTTCAAACCGAAGCTGCGCGGGAGCTGAGTGAGGTCAAAGCCGAGTTTAATCGTACCGAAGAGTCCACCTCAGCATTGCAGGATCGGGTAACAAGAACAGAGGTACGTTCGCCAGTTAAAGGCAAAATCAAGCGTATCTTGCTGAATACTGTTGGTGGTGTGATCCAGCCTGGTGAAGATCTGGTTGAAATTGTGCCATTGGAAGATAATCTTTTGATAGAAGCACATATTCGGCCGGCAGATATTGCTTTTTTACGGCCGGGGCAGGATGCTATGGTGAAATTCACAGCCTATGATTTCTCGATTTACGGTGGATTGCCGGCCAAGCTCGAGCGTATCAGCGCTGACACGATTACTAATGATAAAGATGAAAGTTTCTATCTGATTTATCTGCGTACCAATGAGAATACGATTGAAAGCAGCAAAGGTAAGTTGGAAATTATTCCCGGTATGACCACCACTGTTGATATTTTGACCGGCAAAAAAACGGTGATGGATTACTTGCTTAAACCTATCCTTAAAGCTAAAAACGAAGCACTGCGAGAACGCTAATGTATGGGTATTGAGATGAATCAGCATATAACCGATCAAACCCGGGTTTACCTTGCATTTGCAGATGCCGAAAAAGCACGGGAAATCAGTGCTGCGCTGAATAAAGAATATGTGTGTTTTGCTTACCGTGATCTGCATGCTTTGCAGCAGGCGGTCACAGTACAAGCTGCCGATATGTTGATTTGCCAACAAAATTTGTTGGATGGTCAGCAACACGAAGTGATGGCCGCATTAAAAGCTGCCGCGCCGAACAGCCGAATCCTGATTGTCGGTCCAGAACAGCCCGTTGCCAAGCAAATAGAGGCTTTAAAACAAGGTGCGAGAGGTTATTTTAATGAAGATTTATCGCTGGATAAATTATGTGTTGCCATTCATCTGATTCTGCAAGGCGAAGTCTGGGTTGAACGACATTTAATCAGTGAACTTATCGACGAAATGAATCATGCGCCAAAAATTGATGATGCGCATCGCAAAGCCGCTGACAGCTTATCGCCAAAAGAGCGGGAAGTCGCTACTTTAGTCAGTCATGGTGCGACCAATAAAATGATTGCCAAAAAAATGAATATTACAGAACGAACCGTAAAAGCCCATTTGACTACTATATTTCAAAAAATGAATTTGCCGGATCGTCTGTCGCTAGCTATCGTATTTCGCGATTTACGCTAGTGTTTTAAGACTGAATTTAGGTCTATACTTAAATCCAGTCTGTTTAAGGATAAACTTGTAATAAGTTTAGTTAATAAATTTGTGTTGAGTGAGGGGATGCCGCAAGCAACACTGCTCATAATTAATAGGACATGCATTATGAAAACTTTAATTTTCGCCATCCCAATTTATGCCTTCATAAATGTTGCTTCTGCTGAGACGTTACGTGAGGCAGTCGATATAACGTTAAAAACTAACCCGGACGTTTTGTCTGCGGTACATGAACGGGCGGCAGTTTCCAAAGAAATCGACCAGGCAAGAGCCGGTTATTTCCCAACTCTGGATCTGGGTCTCGGTACCGGTTACGAGCGCACCAGCAACCCCGCTACCCGGAATAACCCCCTCAATGGTGACAGTGTTGGTTATAACCGTAATGAAGCCAGTTTGAATGCCCGGCAAATGTTATTCGACGGCATGCAGACGTCAAATGAAGTCAGTCGTCAAAAAGCCCGTACCAATTCACGTGCATTCACCGTTTACAGCGCATCAGAAAATACCGCGCTTGAAGCCATTGAGGCTTATCTGAATGTGCTGCGTCGGCAAAAAATTGTTGAACTGGCACAAGATAACTTAGAAGCGCATCAGCGCACCCATGATCAGATTTTACTGCGTTCTGAACGGGGCGTGGGACGACGCGCTGATGGTGATCAAAGTTTAGGTCGATTGTCTTTGGCAGAAACCAATCTGATGGCCGAGCAAAGCAACTTACGTGATGCAGAAACCAACTATCTGCGGGTGGTGGGCGTTATGCCGACTTCGCTCAGCGATCCGGAATCACCAGCTGGCTTGATCCCGGCCTCGATTGATGAAGCGATTGCCACGGCTATTAATAATCATCCGACATTGAAATCTGCCAATGCTGATGTTGAATCAGCCAACTATCAGCACGATACTGCTTTGGCACCATTCTTTCCTAGGGTGGATTTTGAGGTTGGGGCGCGTCAGGATAACAACATCGACGCAGTTCGTGGCTCAGACAGAGATTTTCAGGCAATGCTGAGACTGCGCTATAACCTATTCAATGGTGGTCGTGATCAAGCCCGTCGTGAAGAAACGGCAGCATTGATTAACCAGGCCGCAGAAATTCGCAATAACACGCACCGTCAGGTTGAAGAAAGTACACGCTTGTCATGGAACGCGTTACAAACCGTGCGCAATCAAATGGTATATTTCGAAACCTATGCACAATCTGCTGAAAAAACCCGTGATGCTTATCAACAACAGTTCAGTTTAGGCCAGCGCACTTTGCTGGATTTGCTGGACTCAGAAAATGAGTTGTTCCGGTCACGGATTTCACTGACTGAAGCACAGTATGACGAAACTTATGCGATGTATCGTATTTTGAACAGCATGGGTATGTTGTTAGAAGGTCTGGACGTTCAGGCGCCAGACGCCTCTGCAACGGTTGCTTCTAACTAATAAAAATTTGTGATTTGAATGTAAGCCACGACCTGCTGGTCGTGGCTTTTTTTTAGCAAAATGGTGGCTTTTATGAGCATGCGTGGATCGTGCTATCATAGCGTGCCCAATTGAGGGGATAATCAAGAGTTTTCATGAGTAAGCAAGCATCATTTTCCTACGAGGAGCTATTGCAGTGCGGTCACGGCGAGATGTTCGGACCCGGCAATGCGCAACTGCCCATCCCGAATATGCTGATGATGGATCGTGTCAGTCATATCGCCAACACTGGAGGTGCCTACGGTAAGGGAGAGATCATTGCCGAGCTCGATATTCATCCGGATTTGTGGTTTTTTGATTGCCACTTTCCCGGTGATCCGGTAATGCCGGGCTGTCTGGGACTTGATGCGATGTGGCAATTGGTAGGGTTCTTTCTGGCTTGGGATGGCAATCCCGGGCGCGGTCGGGCATTAGGTTCTGGTGAAGTAAAATTTACCGGACAGGTATTGCCAACTGCTAAAAAAGTAACTTATAAAATTGACTTGAAACGGGTTATTGCCCGGAAACTGGTGCTGGCGATTGCTGATGGCACAGTTTCAGTTGATGGCCGTGAAATATATGTTGCCAAAGATCTTCGAGTTGGCTTGTTTACTTCCACGGATGATTTTTAGGATATGACGATGCGACGTGTAGTTGTAACAGGTTTGGGGATTACTTCCTGTCTGGGGTTAGATGCTGCAACGGTTAGTGAATCACTGCGGCTGAGCCGTTCAGGTATCAAGTTCAAACAGGTTTATGCGGATATGGGCTTCCGTAGCCATGTTGCCGGCTTTTTTGATATTGATTTTAAAGACTATATCGATCGTAAAGTATTGCGTTTTATGGGTGATGCCGCAGCCTATGCTTATATTGCCATGCAGCAGGCGATTACTGATTCCGGGCTGACGGAAGCGGATGTGTCTAACCCACGTACGGGCCTGATTATGGGGTCTGGCGGTGCGTCATCAGCCAATCAGGTGGAAGCTGCCGATATTCTCCGTGAAAAAGGCCTTAAACGCATTGGGCCTTATCGGGTAACGCAGGTGATGGGCAGCACCACTTCAGCTTGTCTGGCGACACCATTTAAAATTAAAGGTGTTAATTATTCGATGTCTTCCGCTTGTGCAACCAGTGCGCATTGTATCGGCAATGCCATGGAGCAAATCCAGTTGGGTAAACAGGACATTGTCTTTGCCGGTGGTGCTGAAGAAGAGCACTGGTCAATGAGCTCGTTGTTTGATGCCATGGGCGCATTGTCCACCAAGTATAACGATACCCCAGAGAAAGCCTCACGTGCCTATGATGCTGACCGTGATGGTTTTGTCATCGCCGGTGGTGGTGGTGTGCTGGTACTGGAAGAATACGAGCATGCCAAAGCCCGTGGTGCCAAGATTTATGCCGAATTAACCGGTTATGGTGCCACTTCTGATGGTTACGATATGGTGGCACCATCTGGCGAAGGTGCGCAGCGTTGCATGCATTTGGCGATGTCGACCATGCGCAATGACAAAATTGACTATATCAACGCCCATGGCACCAGCACGCCCGTGGGTGATTTAGCTGAATTGGGCGCGATTAAACAAGTATTCAACAAGGATAATATGCCTTGGGTGGGGTCTACCAAATCTCTGTCAGGACATTCTTTAGGTGCTGCCGGTGTACAGGAAGCGATTTATAGCTTGCTGATGTTGCAGGATGACTTTATTGCCGCATCTGCCAATATTGATAATTTGGATCCGCAGGCTGATGGCATGAAAATCGTTCAACAAAGACAGGATAATGCGGGCATTAAAGCCGTTATGTCGAACAGCTTCGGCTTTGGTGGTACCAATGCTTGTCTGGTATTTGAAAAGCTCTGATCGATGTGCTTCCAAAGTACGAAAAAAGCCATCCCAGAGATGGCTTTTTTATGTCTCTAAATCAGCATCAGTTACCGGGCCGCGTTTTCCGGCCAGTGCTTCTTGCATCAGGCTGACGAGTTTGGCTTTTTTCTCGTCATCATCGAGGTGTTTGGAGTTAAAGGTAATGCCAAATTTATCGGCATACTGTTTAACCAACATCATGAGAACCACTTCATCCATTATTTTGAACCTTATCTTGAAAGCTGGCCATTATAGCGGCAAACTGCATGTCTTATGAGCTTGCATTATCAAATCGTTGGTGAGGGTGGTACGCCGTTATTATTAATCCATGGTCTGTTTGGATCATCTGACAATTGGCGTGGTATTGCCAAACAACTGTCAAAAACGCGGCAAGTTATCAGCGTAGATCTGCGTAATCATGGCCAATCTTTTCAGCATCCTCAGCAAAATTATCCATTGATGGCGGCCGATATTGATGAGGTGTTGGCTGAACTTGGCATTGATAAAGTGCACTTGCTGGGGCATTCCATTGGTGGCAAGGTCGCCATGCAATTTGCCATTGATTATGCACCGCGGCTCAATAAATTAATCATTGTTGATATTGCACCGCGTTCGTATCCGGACAGTCATAGCCAAATTTTTAAAAACCTGATGGCAGTGAATCTGGCGCAGTTTAGCCAGCGCAATGAAGTCGATAAGGCTTTGGCAACCACGATCCCTGAGCAAGCCGTTCGTAATTTTTTATTAATGAATCTGACCCTGCAGGACGGCAAGCTGGCCTGGCGGATTAATCTGAATCATTTATTTTGTAATTATCCTTCGCTGCTGCAAGCGATCACGCCAACCACGGCGATTGTGCAGCCCACACTGTTTATCAGTGGCGGCGATTCTGATTATATTGGCGCTGAAGATCGTCAGCATATACGTCAGTGGTTCACTCATGTGCAATTGTTGAGGATTGCCAATGCAGGCCATTGGGTGCACGCTGATAAACCTGAAGCCTTTTGTCAGACTGTGGAAAGCTTTTTAAATCATGATTGATGACACGTTAAAGCAGCAATTACTTGCCTTTCGCCGCGAACGCGACTGGGAACAATTTCATAATCCCAAGGATATCGCCATTTCGTTGTCGATTGAAGCGGCGGAATTACTGGAGTGGTTTCAATGGCGGACTTTGGATGAAATCCAAACCATGCTGGTTTCAGATAAACGACAGGCGTTGGAAGATGAAATTGCCGATGTCGCTGTTTATTTGACTTATCTCTGTCACGATCTGCAGATAGATTTACCGGCCGTGATCCGTCGTAAGATGCAAAAAAATGCCGCCAAATACCCGAAAGATCTCGTCAAAGGCCGGGCCGACAAATATAACGAATATTCATAACCGATCCGCAAAGTGCTAGTCTTAGCACTTTTTTTATATCAGGTCAGACGCCATGAAAGCCATCGTATTTCTGATTCAATGTGCCGACCAGAAAGGTTTGCTGGCGGGCATTACCAGCTTTTTTGCCAGCCGCGGCTATAACATTCTGCATTGTCAGCAATACACCGACATCGAAAACAGCCGTTATTTTATGCGCCTGAAACTCGAAGATGAGGATCAGATGCCGCATGCCGAAATAGAATCTGCTTTTACAGCGCTGGCCACACAAATGGCGCTCACCTGGTCGGTTCGTTACAGCGCAACACCATACCGTGTTGCGTTACTGGTGACCAAAGCATCACATTGTCCCTTTGATTTATTGCTGCGTGAATATGAAGGTGAGCTGAAGTGCCATATTCCGTTAATTATCGGTAACCATAATGATCTGGCCGATATGGCCCGACAATTCGGTAAACCGTTTCATCATCTGCCGATAAGTAATGACACCAAACCGAAACAAGAAGCACAAATCAAAGCGTTGCTTACCGAATATCAAATTGATTTGGTAGTAATGGCGCGCTATATGCAAATTTTGTCTGAGGATTTTGTCCGCGAATTTGCCGGCAGAGTTATCAATATCCATCATGGTTTTTTACCCGCTTTTCAGGGTGCAAAACCCTATCATCAGGCCTACGAGCGCGGTGTTAAATTAATTGGTGCAACAGCACATTACGCTACTGCTGAACTCGACGAAGGGCCGATTATTGAGCAGGATGTTGAACGGGTGCGTCACGATAACAGCCCGGAAGATTTGGTGATGATTGGTAAGGATATTGAACGACTGGTGCTGGCCCGAGCTGTAAAAGCCCACATTGAACACCGTATTATCATCAGTGGCCGCCGCACTATCGTCTTTGCCGAAGGTGCCTGAGCAACCCCAAAAAAAAACGGAAAATTGATATGACTGAAAAAGCGCCGATTATTATGATCACAGGTGCCACCGCAGGCTTTGGTGAAGCCACTGCAAGATTGTTTGCCAAAGCGGGTTGGCGCTTAATTTTAACGGGGCGCCGCCAACAACGTTTGGAAAAACTGCAAGCGGAGCTGGGCGGACCCGAACTGGTTTTTATCAGCGCTTTTGATATAAGCGATCGGAAGGCTACTGAAGCGGCGATAAATGCTATCCCTGCTGCATTTTCCGATATTGATGTGCTGGTCAACAATGCGGGTCTCGCATTGGGCTTAGAGCCTGCCTACGCTACAGAGCTTGATGACTGGGAGCGTATGGTGGATACCAATATTAAGGGCTTAATGTGCTGTACCCATTTATTGTTGCCAAAAATGGTCGAGCGTGGCCAAGGGTACATTATCAATATTGGCTCAGTCGCCGGTAACTGGCCGTATCCAGGCGGCAATGTTTATGGGGCCAGTAAGGCGTTTGTCAGGCAGTTTTCACTGGCTTTGCGTGCTGATTTATTGGGCACTGGCGTGCGGGTCAGTAATATCGAACCGGGTAATGCCGAGACTGAATTTTCGATGGTCCGTTTTAAGGATGATGCATCACGAGCCGATACGGTTTATGCCAATACTCAGGCACTGACCGCTGAGGATATAGCCGAAACCATTTTCTGGCTCGCTACGACCCCCAAACATGTCAATATCACCACGCTGGAAATTATGCCCACGCAACAAGCTAATGGACCGTTTGCGATCTACCGGGGTGAATGATAAAAAAGCCCTAATCAATCAACCAGGTTTTCGGATTAGGGTAGGGCAGATTTTTACTGACAATCCGCAGACCTTTTACGCAGCGAACAATCAGCCAGATGAGCCACACCAACAAGATTAACCAGCCGATACCGATAACCAACGTCAGCCAGCCTGTTATTTGCAATAACAGGCTGATCCAGAAAGTACGGATCTGAAAGGTGTAGTGAGACTGCATATTGGCACTGGCGTCACCACGAAATACATAAGCCACGATAACACCAATGATCGTCATTACTGGCAGTAAGATCCCCACCAGATATAAAATATAAATGACTTTCGGGGTGCTGTTTTCTTGTGCGTCAGCCATAATGGGTTCCTTGAATGAATAACAGCAAATTAACAAATTCACTGTATTTTGACTATCACCAATAAAAAAGCCCGGCTCAAGGCCGGGCTTT
>JBFJJO010000044.1:0-14885 GCA_041612215.1 Methylophaga sp. | reverse complement strand
GGCCACTAACGCGGGCCCGCCAGAGCCTGAATGACCCCGGCTTTAACTCGCGACGCATGAGGGCAATGACGTCAGCTTCTTTGAGGCCAAACAGCCCTTCAATCGCCTCAAACGGCGTACGATCCTCCCAGGCCATTTCAATCACCCGATCGATATCTGCTACCGGCATCATACGATTGCCTTTTGCCGGCCACGCTTGGTCAGCGATAATACGTAAACCAGCAGGCAGGGCAGGAAGGTCAGAGTAATAATCATCGAGACAAAAATCCCCATCAACACCACGATACCGACGCCACGATAAAGTTCAGCACCGGCGCCGGGGATTAATACCAGCGGCGCCAAACCAAATATAGTAGTCAGTGTTGACATCAAAATCGGCCGTAAACGGGTGGCAACCGCCTGATTAACCGCTTCATGAATAGTAATACTGGCATCTACCAGATTTCGCCGCGCCTGCTCAACAATCAGGATCGGGTTATTGACCACAGTACCCAACAAAATAACAAAACCGAGCATGGTGATCATGTCAAAGGGCTGAATAATCGGCGGTAAACCGAACAATGCCAGTAATGGTCCCGAACTGTTGAGACCCACCAGACCCACGATACCTGAGGCAATGCCCAGCGGAACGGTAGCCAGAATGATCAGTGGATAACCCCAGTGCGAGAAAATAGCCACCAGCAGTAAATATACCAGCACCACTGCGACTACTAAATTTTGCGATAAAGATTCACGGGTTGCGTCTAGTTGATCCGATGCGCCGGAAATGCTCAGGCTGACGCCTTTGGCGACTTCCCCTTCCGTTTGCATGTTTGGGATCATTTCATTGCGGACTTTGTTTACCGCGGTTTCCAGGGCGACGTCACGCGGCGGAATAATCAATAAGGTCACCGTTCGCCGGCCATCCACGCGCCGT
This sequence comes from Methylophaga sp., assembly GCA_041612215.1. Lineage (GTDB taxonomy): Bacteria > Pseudomonadota > Gammaproteobacteria > Nitrosococcales > Methylophagaceae > Methylophaga. Next base: position 13,969 of record JBFJJO010000044.1, on the reverse strand, counting down.
AAACTATCACTGTCGACCGTCTCGGTCAGATCGGCGAGTGCATTGAGGGGCAACACATTCTGATTGGGCGTCATAACTGGCAATGTGGCTAAGCCAGCGAGATCCTGCTGTTGACCCGCGTTGCTGTATAAAAAGATATCGACTTTGTCATCATCAAGGAAAAACTCATCAACAAAAGCACCATCACTGAGTGCGGCTACCGAAAAACCAAAATCATTGGCATTAAAACCGACTTCGGCTAAACGATGCCAGCGGGGACGGATTTCAATTAACGGTTGATCCAACGATAAAGCGCGTGGAATGGAATCAATCTGAGGGTTTTCAAATAACGCCTCAGCACGTTGATAAGCATATTCAGCAGTGCTGTAGAGATTTTCCATATCCGGGCCGGAAATATCCAGATTAACTGCGCGCGTACCGCCCTGACTGCTGGAAATAATCGAACCTCGACCCGAAAAGGCCCGCATACCGGGATAGCTTTCAAATAGCTCGGTAAGGCTGCGCATCATTACCTCGATATCGTCAGTGTTTTTGGGTTCGCTCAGCACCCATAGCCCCGTTGGTGATACCCGAATAAAATAATAAGCGATGGCAGGAATGGAGGCATTGCCCTGATGAAACGCACTGGGATCGGCCTCGCGTGCATCGGCCAGAATATCGTTGATTTCATTGGCGATATCCAGCATCACGGTCAGGTTGGTGCCGGGCGGGGCATTCATCGACGTGAACGCTTTAGGTTCTTCGCCTTCCGGTAAATATTCAGCTGGCGGCATTAAATACCAGGCGGCAATAATTGTTGCGGACACCATTACTATCATCATGCTTAATCGACGAATATTGCCGGCAGTTATCCAATTAACAGTCTTGAGGATCAGGCCTGGTTCGTGCAGCTCATCCAGACTTTTACCATTACCGTTGCCAAGCCCAAAGCGCGCACAGGCTGCGGGCACCACGCCAACAGCAAACAGCATTGACGCCAGAATCGCAATTGAGATGGCAATGGCAATATCAGAATACAGCTGACCGGCTTCCTCCTGGACCAGTAACACCGGCGCAAACACCAGTATGGTGGTCATACTGGACGCGAAAACAGCGGTCCAGACTTCTCTTACCCCGGTAATTGCGGCATCTATACGATCCAGACCGCGACGTCTGGCCTGCTCAATACTTTCCAGCACCACAATGGTGTTATCGACCGTCATACCAATCGCAAAAGCGATACCGGCCAGTGAAATCACGTTGATGGTGCGATCAAAAATCAGCAGCCCTAAAAAGGCAGCAATGATACAGACCGGCATACCCATCAGCCCTATTAATGTGCCACGAACGGTACGTAGAAACAGAAACAGGATCAACGTTGCCAATAGCGCACCCAGTAACAGGTTTTGCGAGACGTTTTTGATCGACGCTTCGACATAACGTACATCATCGCCCAGCAAAATAATGTCCAGCCCGTTGGGGAGCAACAGATCCTTGCGCATAGTTTCGACGACATCAAGCATTTCATACTTGATATCAATCACATTGGAGCCTGATTCACGCTTAACGGCGAGATTTAATGCTCGCTCATTATTGATAATGGCTAATTCACGGGCTTCAAAGTGATCCAGTTCAACAGTCGCGATGTCTTTGAGCAGGATATCCGTACCGTTGCGGTGAGAAAGGATGAGATTTTCCAGCTCAGCTTTGTTATCAAAGCGGCCAACAGTACGTAATAAGTAACGACGATTACCATCATCCAAATCGCCTGCTGAGGTGTCACTGTTGCGCGCCCGTATCGCGTCGCGGACTTCGGTTAATGTTATGCCGCGCTGAGCCAGTTTGGCCGCATCAACAAATATCTGCATTTGCCTTTCAGCACCGCCGCGCAATTGGACCTCGGAAACGCCGTTGACACGCTCCATCTGGGTGCGAACATTGTCATCGACAAAATCGGTGATCATGTCCAAATCCAGATTCAGTGGATTCCCCTTGATCGGCGTAATGACAAAATACATAAAAGCATTTTCAGAAAACGAACTACTGCGAATGCTAGGTTGATCAACGTTTTCCGGATAATTGGAGACCTGGCTCAAGGCGTTGGTGACCTCAATTAAGGTTTCGTTGATATCCACACCGAACGGGAAATCCAGCTCCACTGTCGCACGACTGGTTTCGGCAATTGACTCCATGCGTGCCAGATTGGGAATATTGCGTAGATAGCGCTCTTGCTCAATCAGGATTTCTTTTTCAATATCCTGGGGAGTGGCACCGGACCACTCGGTGACCACACTGATCGTTCGAGTATCCAGATCCGGGATCATTTGCACCGGAATCAGTCGCGCCGCGGCGATACCCAATACACAAATAATCAGAACAATAACCGTCAGCAACTTGCCGTTGCGAATCGGTGCTTCAAGCATAGGGTAAAATCCTTATTGCCGATCCTCAACGATACGAACGCTGTCACCTTCCTGAAGCACTTCATTACCACGTAATACAACGCGATCCTGTTGATTGATGCCAGTAATGACAAGTTGCTGATTGATTTCATGACTGACTTGTATCTGTTTACGCGTCGCTTGATTATCAGCATTTATGATAAAGACACTTCGGCCGCCATCCGGATGCCGTAACACCGCATCACGTGGCACCGATAAACCGGGCATTTTGTCATTGTCGAGTTTGATTTCTGCAGTTGCCGAGGTGCCGGGTAACAACGGGGTGTTGGTATCTGCTAAAACAATACGAACTAAAAAAGATCGTGCCTGAGCATTGCTAACCGGAACCAGTGCAGTAATTCTGCCGGGTAGTTCTTTACCCGGCTGCGCATCGGGAAAAACGCTGACCTGACTGTTTTTACTGATACTGGCAAACTGTTCCTGCGGTGCATTAACGTCAAGTCTTACCCTCTCTAGTGCTACCAGTTCCAGAACTTGATCGCCACGATTTACCCACTCACCGGCTTCAGTCATTTTGGCGCTGATAACACCACTGAACGGTGCCGGCAAATCATGACGGCGTAGCTCCTCAGCCTGGGTGTTTTCACTGGCTTGCGCCGCAGCCAGTGCCGCCTCAGCCAAAGCCAGATTTGCTTCACGTGTGGCCAATTCTGTAGCCGATATATAATTTTCACCACGTAAACGCTCGGCTTCCTTAACCAGCCGGTTAGCTTCTAGTACACGAGCATCTGCTTCACGACTGGCAGCTTTGGCTTGCGCCAAGAGTTGTTTGCTAATCGCGGGATCCAGTCGCAGCAGAATGTCGCCCTTGTTGACACGATAGCCGGCATCAACCAGTACCTCTTTAACCAGACCATCCATACGCGGCGATAACATGGCTTGTTTTTCAGCAGTTAAAGAGCCAGATAAACGCAGCGTTTCCGCTAAATCTGTGACCGCTGGATGTACTATTGTAACGGGTGTGCTGTCAGCAAGGGCTGGCCGTCCGGCAACTAAAAAAAAGCTCACTGCGGCCAGCCAAAGCGTTAATGTTGGCAGATATGTTGGTTTAATCATGGCGGTCCGGCGTTTTGAAGTACCCTGTAGTGAGCAAAAACAGGTTCCGTTAGTTCCCTAATTTCGGCGAAGCTAACATAGGCATATTGCCTAATAATGCCTGGTTTTATGTCAAAATGAAGGCTAAATCAACCTTGAGGATAGCTGATGACCGTTCGGGCGCTATTAAAAAACTGGGCTGCGCACTATTTCTCCGATGAAGAAGCCGTCATTTTATTGATTGTGCTGGCCTTGGGTTTTGCTGTTGTGATCTTGCTGGGGGGCACCCTGGCCCCATTTTTAACAGCATTGGTATTGGCCTTTATGCTGCAAGGGCTGGTCAATATGCTAACCCGGCGGAAAGTCCCGGAATGGCTGGCCGTCAGCATTGTTTACCTGGGGTTTATTGGTGCCATGTTGGCGATGGCATTTTTGCTATTACCGCTACTCTGGGATCAGCTGGTGAATCTGATGCAGGAAATGCCCCGTATGTTATCAAGCGGCCAGCGTTGGTTAGATGATTTACAGGGGCGATATCCAAATCTTATTACCCCGGATCAATTACAAAACTGGATCAGTGCGGCCGGTCGTGAATTATCCCAGTTAGGTCAGCGTGTTTTGACGATTTCGTTGTCATCACTGGGCAGTGTCGTGGGTTTAATTGTCTATCTTGTGCTGGTGCCGATCCTGGTATTTTTTCTGCTTAAAGATCGTCGGCAGTTAACGGGGTTTGCTTTGTCATTATTGCCGGAAAAGCGCGGTTTGATGACGCGTATATGGAATGAGATGGATGGCCAGATTGCTAACTATATTCGAGGAAAAGCGATTGAAATACTGATTGTCGGTGTCGTTGCATATGTTGTTTTCGCAACCTTCGGTTTGCCTTACTCGGCATTATTGGCTGTGATAGTTGGTTTTTCAGTACTAATACCGTTTATTGGTGCAGCGGTGGCAACATTGCCGGTGGCGGCAGTGGCCGGGTTTCATTTCGGTATGACCGAACAATTTGCATATGTGCTGATTGCCTACGGAATTTTGCAGGCGCTGGATGGCAACGTGCTGGTCCCGGTTTTATTTTCAGAAGCGGTTAATTTACATCCGGTTTCGATCATTTTGGCCGTACTTTTTTTCGGTGGCATCTGGGGGATTTGGGGGGTGTTTTTCGCTATTCCTCTGGCAACTTTGATAAAAGCACTGGTTTTTGCTTGGCCACGAGGCATGAAGCAGCAGCAAATTGCCGCCGAGCATGATAAAGATAATCGTTAAATCGGAGTCACGGTGGATATTGATTTTGGCTTGATTTGGTATCACTTTTATCAAATCGGTATTGCTTTTGTCCTGGCATTACCGATTGCTTTAAACCGCGAATATAAGGGCTCTGGTGCCGGCATGCGGACGTATCCTCTGGTTTCGATCGCCTGTTGTGCGTTTATGCTGGTGGCGATGGATATGTTTGAAAGTGGCGATCCGCAAGCCAAAGTCATGTACGGCATCATTACCGGCATGGGGTTTATCGGTGGTGGTGCGATTATGAAACAGAATAATCGTGTTGATGGTACCGCCAGTGCTGCCGGTATTTGGCTGACCGGTGCAATTGGCATTTCGGTGGCCACTGCGCGGTATGAAATTGCCATGGTCTTGTCGGTGATCGGTTATTTAATTTTCCAGCTTTCGACAGTTTTGAAACAAAGATTGCCGGAGACGCCTCAAACCAAAGACGACTAGACATTTATTGACGTAGGTTAATGTCAGGAGCAAATTAACGATTTAGCATTTTTTGTAAACTTTTTGAGCATATATGCGTCATAAATAGTAACAAATTCGCAGCATTATTAAATTTCATCGACGCTCTCCCTTTAAATGATTTGAGCGTTAGAACCTTAGGAGGATTCATGTTTAAACATAAAACCCTACGCACAATCTCAATGCTGGGAGCCTTGTTAGTTGCGCCGTTAGCGATGGCAGAAACCCACACGGTTACAGCTCAAGGTCTGGCTTTTAACCCTCTGGTCATTAAAGTGGCACCCGGTGACACGGTGGCATGGAACAAGATGAGTACCCATAATGTTGAAATGATGGAAGGCCTGATCCCTGAGGGTACAGAGGCCTTTAAATCAGATATGAGTCAAGATTTCAGCCATACCTTTGAACAAGAGGGTATTTACCTATATCAATGCACACCGCATATCGGTGCTGGTATGGGTGGCGCGGTAATTGTTGGTGAGCCAAAAAACCTTGATGCGATTAAAGGTCAAGATGTGAGTGGTGGCCTGAAACGGGTCGCTGATAAAGCGATTGCTGAAGCCGAAAATATGTAATCGCGGTTTACTTTAAGTTTCTCTAGTCTGTTCCGATACCGGCCGCTTCTGCGGCCGGTGTTGTTTTGGCGGGTCAAAATTTATGTTCTCAATACGAGCTCGCTAATTCATTTCCCAAAATCTTAATGCTACAATTAATAATGTTTCTCATTTACATTTAAGGGTAGTTTATGAAAGTTGTGCAGTATCTGGCGGCAACACTGTTGAGTTTTTCGTTGATCAATATCACTTATGCCGATCCTGTAAAGCATTTTCAGGGTAAAGACGCTGAATCATTAGCGCAGGCGGTGAGCAACTTTAATAAAGGTAATCAGCGTCTGGAAAAGCTGCTTAAACAAGAGACGCTTAGCGTTGCCGATATTGCCGCCATTCATGAGCTAACCTATACACTCGAAAATGCACTGGCCAAAATCAATAACGACCTGGATCAGTTGGCTTTGACATTGGAAGAGGTGCATCTTGGCTCGGAAGATAACGATGCCGAGCGGGTGAAAAAAGAAGGTGATAAATATTTGGCCATCACCAACGATTTGTCAGCACTGGAATAAACCAATCCCGGAACCGTATCAATGATCGACAGGTCATAGCCCCAGTTTATTATGAGGTTAAGACTATGAAGTCGTTATTGCTTTTGTCGCTTTTCGCAATGCCATTAGTGCAAGCGGAGCCAGTCAGGGATGAGGCCGATATCGAAAATTTCCAGCAGTGCATGTTTAGTGAGAGCGTGCAGAAAAAGCTGGAAAACAGTGATGAGCCAATCAGCAGCTACTGCACCATCCGTTATTTTGATACCGCGCCTACGGCGTTTCAGGCCAATGTTTTATTGAACAATCTGGATGATATGAAGGCACGAGATCCAAAGTTTAAAGCCTTTTATGACAAGGTACGGGAGAGTGGTTCTAACGATATCTATACAGACCGGCAGATCATGTTGATGTATATCGATAAGCGAGAAGTGAACAAAGACTGAGAGTTTTTATTGCCCAAAAAAAGCGCCCGCTAAAAAGCGAGCGTACGGTAAAAAAAGGAATGCAACCGGTGGTTCTGGGAGAGACCACCGGTGGGCATCAAATGAATAATGGCATTCCGTTCTCCGTCAATTTCTGCTGACTAGAAGTCGTAGGTAATGCCACCAAAGAACAGGCGTTCCCGACCTGCTAACTTGCCTTCATTACGGCTAGCTAGATATTCCTTGTCAAACAGGTTCTCAACGGCAGCGAATACCGTGACACCTGAATTTGGAATACTGTAATTGACGCTGGCGTTCCATACAGTAAAGCTTGGGATAGTGCCTTGCAGGCCGCTGACATCTTCAACCCGGGTGTTGCCGTCATCAACAAATTGTTTACTCACATGTTGCACACCAATTCTTGCATTCACACCACTTACATGCTCATAACCAAGATCAAGATTTAAAAGATGTTCTGGGGCATATTGCATTCTGTTGCCATTAATATTGGGATCAGGGCCATCCTCATACTCCGCTGTCCACAGATTGGTGTAGGCACCTGACAGATAGACATTGTTGGTCCAGCCATAAATATCGCCAAAGTCGATACGACCCGCTACTTCGATACCCGTTTGTTTGCTGTCGCCGCTGTTATCAAAGGTGTCACCAAAATCAATCAGCGTATTTTCAATATCATTGTGGAATAAAGTCGTTTCAAAGCTAATGCCATTGAAGTAGGTACTTCTCACGCCTAATTCAAATAAGGTACTTTCTTCCGGATCTGCCCGACCCCCATCTTCTGTGAACTCACGGTCTGCGCGCGCGGGTGCAATCCCTTTATGCACACCGGCAAACACTGTGGATTTGGCAATGCCATTCCAGGCCACACCAAAGCTGGGCAAAAACTCAGTATATGACAGGCTTTCGCGATTCTCTTGTACACCGCCTTCAAAGAAGTTTTCACTGGTACGTACATCTTCAACACGGAAGCCCGGTGTGAAAGACCAGTGACCAACATAAGTGGTGTTTTGCAGGTAATAAGATAGGGCATTGGTCTTAATAAAGGCTTCTTCAACATCACCTGGATTATTGGCTAATGCCAAATCATAGTTTTCACGCTCGGCAACACTTTGCGCCAAAATTTCCTGACGATGCACATTTTCTTCGTGATAACGCACACCAAAAATGGTGTCATGCTCCAGGCCAAACAGACTGTGCGACAGGTCTCCACGCGTCTCTAAACCGCGCGTGTAATATTGGCGTGGCGCATGACGACCAGCACATTGGCTGGCATCAACGTCACCAGCCAGAACACCTTCCCCGCCTTGGCCCGGGCAGTTTCTGAATACAGAAGTAATATTACCGTTGCTATTTAGATCACCATCTTCATTTTCTTCAGTACTGCGCAGACCATTACGGAAGGTATCGGTATAGTAAGCTTGTGATGTCAACTTGAAGTTATCGTTAAAACGGAAAATATGTTGTAACTGCACAACGTCACGATCTTGCTCCCATTCATCATTTTGAATGGACGGATGCGAGTAAGGATCCTGATCATATTCAAACGGGGTTAAGTAGGCTTCTGTTTGGTTGCGGCGATCACGGGTGTGAACCAATTTAAGGCCAAGCGTTTGGCGCGCCGTGATATCCAGTTCACCTTTGAATCGGTAATCTTTGACATCAAATTCGCTGTTGCTGTAAATGCCATCACCTTTATTTTGAGTGAAGTCAAACATGACGCCACCAAACTCACTACCAAAACCGACATTACCATGCAATAAACGATAGTCCTGATTACCAAAAGCAGACGTTACACTGCCTTCAATGTCGCCGCTTCTGGGTACTGGTTTGGTAACAAAGTTAATGGCGCCACCGAGTGTCTGCGGACCATAAAGCGTTTGGTTAGCACCTTTAATGACTTCAACGCGGCTGACAACCTGCGACGGTGTGGTGTAATGCACAACCGGATCGGCATAAGGTGCCAATTGTAAATGTACACTATCTTCCATAATCATTGCTTTGGCGCTACGGCGTGGATTTTGGCCACGGATACCGATATTGGTATCAAAGCCCATGCTGCCATCTGGCACAACATTTACACCTGGAACGGTTCTCAAGCGTTCAATATTTGAAATGGGGCGACGATCTTTAAGATACTCTTCGTCAATAATACTGAATGAGCCGGGAACGGCTTCCAGACGATCCGGCAAAATACCGGTGACGGTCATTTTGCCGGTATCGACAACATCTTCTTCTGCTGAAACAGCAAAAGGTGCCAGCAGTAGCGATGATAAGATCGCGCTGCTGAGCAGTTTTGGTTTTAAGTACATTTCTCTCTCCTGAGCGTAAAAAGCCAGTAAAGCCTAGCGAGGAGAGCGTTTTGACCCTATAGGAAATATTCCTAAAGGTATGGTGGTTGTAGTGGTTGAAAACAGTCGATTTGTCGATGCAGTAATAGAAAATTATTTTTGGTTGTCAGAAACCATATTTCAATGGCTGAAAAGTGCTTGAAAATGATTTCCCGGACAAGGGGTTACAGTAAAAGCGATAAAGATCTGCAGTATTACAACCAGTTGGCTGGTTGTAATACTGCAATTTTTAAGCGTTTTGGTTTTTCGGTTTTGACCAGCGGCTATCTGTTGTTTTTGTGCGACGTGGCCGGTTATCGGTTGTTTTGCCGCTCTTTGCTGCATGGCCCTGCGAAGCTTTTGCGCTAACTGCTTTAGGGGATGACGGTCTTCTTGCGGGTTGTTGTTTTTTTACCCCATTGCTGGTGGTTGGCAATGGCTCGGCAGGCGCAAACTCAGGCAGGTCGATTCTGGGGATCGGTGTGCCAATCAACTTTTCAATGCCGTGTAACTCAGCTATTTCTTCAGCGCAAACCAATGAAATAGCCTCACCCGTAGCGCCGGCACGTCCGGTACGGCCGATGCGATGCACATAATCCTCGGCAATATTGGGTAAATCGAAGTTAACCACATGCGGCAAGCGATCAATATCCAGACCACGCGCGGCGATATCGGTGGCAATTAATGCCTGAATTTTGCCAGCTTTAAAATCAGCCAGGGCTTTAGTGCGGGCGCCCTGACTTTTATTGCCATGAATGGCGGCAGCCTGCACACCGATGCCATCAAGTTGTTTAGTCAGTTTGTTAGCGCCGTGTTTGGTACGACAAAACACCAGTACTTGCGACCAATCCGGTTGATTAATCAAGCTCGCCAGCAGTGCAGATTTACGGCCTTTATCAACGGGAATAACACTTTGCTGCACCGCTGTGGCGGTGGTATTGCGCGGTGAAACAGACACTTCGGCAGGGTTTTGCATTAAGCTACCGGCCAACTGGCGGATAGCGCTGGAGAAGGTCGCTGAAAACAGCAGAGTTTGCCGTTTTGGAGGCAGTAGCGCGATGATTTTGCGAATATCGTTAATAAACCCCATATCCAGCATACGATCTGCTTCATCCAGAACCAACACTTCTAGGGTGTCAAAACGGACTGCATTTTGCTGATATAAATCCATTAACCGACCGGGCGTGGCGATCAGAATATCGACGCCGCGACGCAGCGTCATCATTTGTGGATTGATTTTTACGCCGCCGTAAACCACCGCGCTACGCATAGGTAAAAATTGACCATATTGGGCAACACTTTCAGCAACTTGTGCAGCCAGCTCGCGAGTTGGCGTTAAAATCAGAGCCCGTGCCCGATTGGCTGTTGCCGGTTTGCCGTCGCTGAGGCGATGTAATAGCGGTAGGGTAAAGCTGGCTGTTTTGCCTGTACCGGTCTGCGCAGCAGCTAAAAGATCCCGTCCTTGCAAAATGAGTGGAATGGCTTGCAGTTGAATGGGGGTTGGCTGGTCGTAGCCAAGTTTATTGATGGCACGCGTGAGCGGTTCGGCAAGGCCGAGCGTTAAAAAAGACATAGAGTTCTCAAAGAGGCTAACAAATAGATACTCGGCAATCAGCTGACAGACGAGTGAGCGGAATAATCAAGATTCAAGTTGTCATTATCGCATGAATTACAGTTTTGCAAGAATCATTGGCAAGCTTCTGCCAAATCAACCAGAATGATATGATTGCTTGTTACTAGTTTAGTTACAAAGGAGCCATAATGCGAAAATCTAAAGCTGTTATTTCTGCCATCATTATTGCCGCCATTGCGGTTTTCGTTGTTGCGATTGTATCCACTGTCATTACTGGTGGCAGCGAAAACTATCAGCGGCCATCAGAAGTTTTGCCACCATTATCTGAAACTATCCCATCTGAAAATAATTCAGTAGATAGTGAACAAACGGAGCTGAGTGAGCAGGCAAAGGCGATGCTTTCCAATGAAGAGGAAGCGCTGGAAGCCAGTGTTTCCGAAAACGTTGTAGATGCTACCACTGAAGTGGTCGACTCGGCGACCCAGAGTGCTATTGAAGCCACTGATGAGTTGACTGAAAAAACCAATCAAGCGATTGCCGCAGCAGAGCAGGCCGCCGCAGATGGTCGTGAAGAAGCAGAAAAAATGCTGGAAGAGGTCGCTCAAGAGGCTGAAAAAGTCGTGACCGAAGTTGAAGAAACGGTTGAGGCGACTACTAATGAAGTACACACCGTTACGGCGCAAGGCTTGCAATACAGCCCGCTGGTTGTTCAAATTGCCCCTGGCGATACGGTTTCCTGGACGAACATGAGCACACATAATACCGAGTCACTGGAAGGTCTTATTCCTGAAGGCGCTGAGATGTGGGCTTCAAAAATGAGTGATAATTACAGTCGAACTTTTACCCGGGAAGGCATTTATATATATAAATGTACCCCACACTTCGGTGCCGGTATGGGCGGCGCGATTATTGTGGGTCAGCCCGTTAATTTGGAACAGATTAAGGCGGTTGATGCTAAAGGTGCTGCCAAGCGTTTAGTTACCAAAGCGGTTCAGGTCGCTGAATCAATGTAGTTTTCAATAAGTTACTGTTTCTGCATTTAAATCAAAGCCCGCATAAATTGCGGGCTTTTTTGTCGCAAATGAAAAAATGCTTTTTTCGCTAACACCTGACGAAATTTTACTGTATGCTTTCTCGCTTCCTGACTAAACCTAATGGTTTGGGCAGGTTGCGGAGCGGTAGTTCAGCTGGTTAGAATGCTGGCCTGTCACGCCGGAGGTCGCGGGTTCGAGTCCCGTCCGCTCCGCCATTTTTTTGCCTATCCCGGCACCCAGCGTTATGTTAATAACCGCTGTAAATTCTGTAATCCCAGTGTCTGGATTCGCGCTGATTGCGCAGCGATATGCTGATCTTTTAGGGTGTTATAACCCCAATCTGCAAGCCATAAATCAACGTTATTTAACTGCGGCTCATTAATGACCTGCAGCAGCGTTGGCAATCGGTCTTCAACAAAACAAATCTTCTCTGTGAATTCCCTGGCAAACTCGCTTAGGATGTCGCTTTTGCTGCGTCGTCTTTCAAGGCCGAAGATCTGAGTTTTCGGCAGGGTAATGGTATTGGCTTCCAGAATAGCGCTGACAAAGCGCTCCTGTTTGGTGGTAATGATAAACAGCTGTGCCGCCGGGATTTGCCGTAAAAATTCAGCAATGCCGGGATATAACGGGTTATTGGCAATCCAGCTGGCAAAGTCATCGGCAATCCAGCTATCGCGTACCTCACCGAACAAGCTTTTCAGTGTTTCGTTACGCAGATGAAAACGCTGTCGAACACTGTCAATCTGTGCTGGAAAATCATCAAGCAATGCTGATACGGGCACGCCATCGTATAAACAGCGCTGAATTAAAATACTTTCATAACCGGTTTCCAGTGACGGCCGCACCTCGCGAAAGCCAGTTACTACCGCATCCGGTACTTGTGCCGGTAATTCAGGCCAAATGCGTAGCGCAGCACGCCAAGCACTAAGACCTGTTTCCAGCGCACTGTCACAAATCACCCCATCAAAATCGAGGGCATAAAATCTTGCTGTCATGCTCTATAACAGGCAGTGTTGGGCGTAATCACCAGCCTCGTTGGCTGTCCAGTCAGCCTTGGGTTTTTCTTTCATCATCACGCACCAGGCATCGGTGCCCACTTCAGGTGAGCAGCCAATGACAAAAGTCAGTAAACCAATCATCGTCAGGCCGGTTAGCCAGCGGGATTTACACATAAAAACTCCAGTAAAAAAGATGTTCAAGCGCTAGCGCTGGTAAACCAGTTTGCCCTGAAACAGTGTGTAGGCAGCCTGGTGACGAAATAACCAGCCGGAAAAGGGGCTGTTTTTGCCGGCACTGATAAACTGCTGAGGCCAACATTCAAAATGGGCATCCGGATCGATAATGCAAATATCAGCACTGGCACCAATTTTCAGCTGACCAGCATCAATGCCGAGGATTTCGGCAGGCTGACAGGTCAGCGCTGCCAGCGCCGTCAGTAAATCAAGCTCATCGTCTTCAACCAGTTTCAGCGTTAATGGCAGTAGTGTTTCCAGTCCCGAAATTCCCGGCTGGGTTTCGGCAAACGGGCCTAGCTTGGCATCGGCATCAAGTGGCTGATGATGCGAAGCGATGGCCTGCAAAACACCATCTCGTAACCCCTGCTGTAACTGTTCACGATCCCGCACGCTGCGCAGCGGTGGCAATACATGGCTGAGCGCATCATAGTTACCCAGATCATGTTCACATAAATGCAGATGATGTGCGCTGACATCGGCAGTGACCGGTAAGCCACGCTCCTGTGCATCACGAATCATTTTAACTGCGCGGCCACTGGAGATATTATGAAAGTGAGCGCGTACCCCACTTTGTTCAATCAGTAATAAATCTCGGCTAACCGAGATGGTTTCCGCACTTTCCGGTATACCGGATAAACCCAGTCGGGCACTGACGGTACCTTCATGAACGCAGCCTTGTTTTTGCAGCCAGGGGTCAGCGGCATTGATAAAGACGGTCAGGTCTAATGTTGACGCATATTCCAATGCCCGCCGCCAGACCACACTGTTTTTGATGGCATTGAGGCCATTGCTGACTCCAACACAGCCCGCTTGTTTCAGGGCTGCCATCTCAGCCAATAATTGGCCGTCCAGTTTTTGTGTCAAAGCGCCGACCGTCAGCACCATCACTCGACCGGCTTTTTTAGCGCGATCTTCAATTAACTCAACTACGGCAGGATTGTCGATAACCGGATCGGTATCAGGCGGTACGGCCAACGTGGTAATGCCGCCAGCAACAGCGGCACGGGTTTCACTGTCAATGGTTGCTGTATGTTCC
>JBFJJO010000043.1:0-15360 GCA_041612215.1 Methylophaga sp. | reverse complement strand
TCCATCAGAAGCAAAAGCTCGAAACTCGCTCACAATCGAATTCCAGTCGTCATGACCAAAGGGCGTGTAATTTGTCAGGATGTCCGCCGAGCGAAACCCCTTATCATTGAGGTATGCGAAAAGAATTTTATTGGTTGTTCGTGGATAAACATAATCTGTGCCCGCCAAAATCCATCGCTCTATTCCGAGTTGATTAATCAAATAATCAATTGCAGGAATGGCTTGCTGATTTGGTGATGCCCCAGTATAGAAAATGTTCTTTGATGATTCTTCACCCTCATACTGAACCGGATAAAACAAAATCCCATTGGCTTGCTCGACAATTGGCAACACTGCCTTACGCGATACGGAAGTCCAACAACCAAATATGGCAGCTACGCCCAATTCATCCAGCATGGTTTTGGCATCATCTGCAAAATAAGACCAGTTAGATGCGGGATCTAAAACCACAGACTCTAATTTTTTGCCTAAAAGTCCACCCCGTTTGTTTTGCTGTTCAATAAGCATCAGCATAGTGTCTTTCAGCGTGGTTTCACTGATAGACATCGTTCCTGAAAGAGAGTGTAGTACGCCCACTTTAATGGTGTCGTCTTCAGATAAAACATCTTTTGACAACAGAAGAAGTATCGTCAAAAAGTAAACTGCAGCATGGGATTTGAAATTCATTCTAAGTCACCTTAGACAATTAACTTCATAAAATTTTGTTGTTACTATCATGATTAGATGTGAAATTTTGGTGACGTTTTTTTATGCGCATAAGACACTGTAATTTATTCGCTGCCTAGAATTTCCATCTTTTTTAATCTGTCGTGCCTATTTTGCTGCATATATTCTTTTCCACTATAAGCAAGCCCTCGACTAGGTTACAAACTGACTGCGTTCGCCTGCACCAAGCGCTCCTCTGTAAATGGCTTGGTAAAACCTGAGGTAGGCAGCACCATCGTCAATAAACATTTTTTTGTGTTTCTATTAAGTTAAGGTGCGGAGATTGAGGTATTTAAAAAAAACAGTGGGCTAGAAGCAAAAAAGCCCACCATTAATTTAATGGCAGGCTTTTGGGCTGGTATAAATCTTTAACCTCTATACGTTATTGATTTATAATGTCATATGGCGGAGGGACAGGGATTCGAACCCTGGGTAGGCTATAAACCCACGCCGGTTTTCAAGACCGGTGCATTCAACCGCTCTGCCATCCCTCCAAGGTGCGAAATGATACAAGGATTGCCCTATGGTGACAACCGCTAAAATGAAATTTATCAATGCATCGCGCGGGCTTGTTATTTAGAACTTATCCGGTAGGATAATGTCTGATAATTTGCAATTTACAGCATTCATCTAACCCTTTAACAGGAATGGAGACAATTTGATGAACTACGATTCACAATCCACAGTTGTACGCTCGCAGGAATCAGCGCTGCAGACCAACAAGCTGCTTCGCAATACATATGCCTTGCTGGCTATGACATTAGGCTTCAGTGCTGTCACCGCGGGTATGTCAATGGCCTTTAATCTGCCACATCCGGGCCTCATCATTACGTTGATTGGTTATTTTGGTTTGTTATTCCTGACCGCCAAGTTGCGCAACAGTGTCTGGGGTATTGCCGCAGTGTTCGGGTTGACCGGTTTTATGGGTTTCACACTTGGGCCAATTATTAGTGCTTATTTAAGTTTGCCCAATGGCTCACAAATTGTCATGCAGGCGCTGGGGGGCACCGGCATTATCTTTTTAGCGCTTTCAGCTTATGCGATTAAGTCTGAAAAAGATTTTAGCTTTATGGGCGGATTTTTGTTTGTCGGTATTCTTGTTGCGTTTTTGGCGGGACTTGCTGCGATTTTCTTTCAAATGCCGGGCTTGTCGCTGGCCGTCTCCGCGATGTTTGTATTGTTGATGTCAGGTCTGATCCTGTATCAAACCAGCGAAATCATTCATGGCGGTGAAACCAACTACATCATGGCTACGGTTACGCTGTATGTCAGTATCTACAATCTGTTCACCAGCCTGCTGCATTTGTTGGGCGCGTTTTCAGGTAACGACTAAGCCTGAAACGTTACAGGTTCAGTGTTTTACAGGCCCCGGGTATCGGGGCCTGTTTGTTTCGGAGACAGCAAAATGCAAAAAAATCTGGGTAAATGGGATAGCCGCATCCGTATTGTGCTGGGTAGCGTTATACTAGCGGTAGCAATTTATTACCAGAGCTGGTGGGCATTACTGGGCGTTGGATTACTTATTAATGGATTGACCCAGCGATGTGGTGGTTATGCCTTATTCGGGTTTTCTACCGCTGAGTCATGCTCTGTCAAAGACAATGGGAAAACAGAACTGAATAAATGAACGCAGCCTTGCCTACAAAACTGATTGATCGCTTCGGCCGACAAGTGACTTATGTGCGCATGTCGATTACCGATCGCTGTGATTTTCGTTGCGTTTATTGCATGGACGAAGAAATGCAATTTATGCCACGCGAGCAATTGCTGACGCTGGAAGAAATTGTCACGTTAATACAGACATTTTGTGAGTTAGGCGTTGAAAAAATCCGTATCACGGGCGGTGAGCCGCTGGTCAGACGAAATGTTGACTGGTTAATTCAACAAATTGGTGCATTAAAAGCCACCACGAGCCTAAAAGAATTAAACCTGACTACCAACGGTTCACAATTACCTAAATATGCGCAGGCGCTGGCCGAGTCAGGTATGGACCGGATTAATATCAGTCTGGATTCTTTAAAGGCGGATCGCTTTAAAGCGCTCACCCGTACCGGTGAGCTTTCACAGGTGTTAGCGGGTATTGATGCTGCTAAACGAGCCGGTTTTAAACGGATAAAACTCAATGCGGTCATTATGAAAGGCCGTAATGACGACGAGATAATTGATTTGGCACAGTTTGCCATTGATAACCAACTGGACATTTCTTACATTGAGGAGATGCCGCTGGGTCATGTCAGTCATCAGCGCAGTGAAAGTTTTTGCAGCAGTGATGAAGTACTGGCAGCATTGCAGTCGAAATTCGAATTACAACCAAGTATTGCCAGTACTGGCGGACCCTCGCGATACTATCAACTAGCCGACAGTCAGAGCAAAATCGGTTTTATTTCACCACACAGCCATAATTTCTGTAGTACCTGTAACAGGGTGCGAGTGACTACCGAAGGCCGTTTATTACTGTGCCTTGGACAGGAGCATTCTGTCGATCTACGTCACATTATGCGGGCCAATCCCGGCGATAGTGAACGTCTCAAGCAGTCGATCATCGATTCCATGCAAATCAAACCGGAAGGCCACGATTTTGATATCAAAGCACAGCCAGTGATTTTCCGGCATATGAGTGTCACCGGTGGCTGAAAAATCTCCTGCAGGACCACAGCTCAGCAATGCCGGTCTGCATCAGCTTCATCAAACGCAAGTGTTGGATGAAACCGGTGAAGTTCGCGACGTTTCTGTGACCGGTGAACGGCCACTTACCATTTATCTTGATAAACGTGAAATAGTTACTTTAATGACCCTGGGATCGGCACCAGAATGGCTGACATTGGGCTATCTTCGTAATCAAGGTCTGGTCGACAATATTGAAGATATTATCAGTGTTCAGGTTGATTGGGATGTGGATGCCGTAGCCGTAACGACAAGTGGCAATAAAAAAGATCTGGATCAGTTAATGTCGCGGCGTTTGGTCACCAGCGGTTGCGGTCAGGGCACCATGTTCGGCCATGTCATGGATTCACTGGAAACATTAAAACTGCAATGTCCGCCATTTAGCGCCGAAACAATATATAAGGTTTTAGAAGGGCTAAGAGAATACAATGAAGTCTACAAGCAGGCCGGCGCAGTGCATGGCTGTGCGCTGTGCAGTGATGAACATATCGACATCTTTATTGAAGATGTTGGCCGCCACAATGCGGTAGATGCCATTTCTGGCTGGATGTGGTTAAACGACGTCAGCGGGGCTAATAAAGTGTTTTACACCACCGGTCGCCTGACCTCGGAAATGGTCATTAAAGTGGCACAAATGCAAGTGCCATTATTATTGTCACGTAGTGGCGTGACCGAAATGGGGCTTCGGCTGGCAGATCAGATTGGAATCGGTATGGTGGCAAGGTCCAAAGGACGCCATTTCCTAGTTTACAGTGGTAAAGAAGTCTTTGAATGTAAAAAAAGCATATTGTGAGTTGGAATGGAAAAGAAATCTAAAGTATCGTTGACTAATTTTGTATTAAATAAAGTAGATATTATTACGAGTGGGCTTGTTTTCATTTGTTTGTTATTTTTAGTTATTTTTACATTGGGGATTAACAAACAATTTTCCATTCAGGAAATTGACAATAAATTATTAATTGTTTCGTTGTTACTTTTTTTTAGTGCTACTGGTGGTTTATTAGTTCGTAAAATTTTGAGAGCAAGGTTAATTAGACTCACCAGTCATTTGCAAACAATAAATGATGCAATGTCATTATTTGAAGCAAAAAGATATGAGCAGGTCAAAGAACATTTAAATTCTATTACTGATGTTAGCATTTCAGAAGAAATGAATCACATAGCGAATCAGCTTAAGAGACTCGCATCCTCAATGGAAACAGTTGATGATTTACTTGCTAAGCGGGTTAGAGAAAAACACAGTCAATCAGATGATTTACGTAAACAGCTTGATCGTGTATGGCACTTAATTAGTAGTGCACAGATGTTAATTTTAACGGTAAATAGTCGTGAGCAGGTTCAGTTTTTTAACCGTTATGCTGAAGACATAACCGGCGTACCCGCATCTAAAATGAGTATGCAAGGTGTTGGAAATTTATTCTCACCTCGTGATTGGCAAGAAACACAACGTTATTATGAAGGCTTATTATCAGGTCAGTTAAAACTGGCCCATCAAGAAACAGAAATTATTGACGCTGATGGGCAGATGCGAAATATTTGGTGGCTGCATTCCATGCTGGATGATACTGATGAGCAGCTAATTTTATCAGTTGGCCATGATGTGACTGAAGAAAAAGGCGTAGAAAAACGCGTTGTATGGTTAGCTGCACATGACCCTCTCACTAATGTTCTCAATGCTAATAAATTCCAAGAAGTACTGGCTGATAGTCTGAATAATGCTGAACGCTATGACAAGAACAACACAATTTATTATATACATTTCGACTTGCCAATGTATCAACGAAGAGATAAGAAATTTACTCAACAAATGGCTGATGAGATGCGTGTCACCATTGCCGAAACGTTACAGAAGATTATCAGACAAACTGATACTGTTGCTAGAATTAGTGAAGATGATTTTGTGATAATTCAGCCTGAAACAACTGATGAGAGTTGCAAACGGTTTACTGAAAAGTTGTTAGAGAATCTGAATAGCCTGTCATTAATCACGCCAAGCGAAAAGCTACCGGTTCAATTTTATATTGGTATTGCTGATTATCCTTATCAAAAATCAGATGCGAGTGAATTATTAGCTTTTTCACAAATGGCAGCAATAAGAGCGAAGAATGAAAATATACAAAACAGTGGGTTTTATAAATTTGAACCCAATGAACATACTAGCCAAGAATTAAAACAAAGAGTTTTTTGGAAAAAACGGATACAAATCGCACTAAAAGAAAATTTATTTAAAGTACATTATCAGCCTATTATTGATTTAAAAGACAAAAAAACGATTGGTTTTGAAGCATATGTAAGGCTGAC
Organism: Methylophaga sp.; assembly: GCA_041612215.1. Taxonomy (GTDB): domain Bacteria; phylum Pseudomonadota; class Gammaproteobacteria; order Nitrosococcales; family Methylophagaceae; genus Methylophaga. The sequence continues at coordinate 9,690 of JBFJJO010000043.1, read as the reverse complement.
AGATAAGGGCGAGATAATGCCTGCAATAAACTTCATTGAGATTGCCGAAAAACAGGGGTTAATCGAGGAGGTTGATCATGTTGTTATTGATCAGGTTGTCTTAAAAGCTGAAACTGTGAAACGTTCAAAACAAATATTCTTTATTAATTTATCCCTTGCATCTTTACAACCATTAAAACTGCTTTCCGAATTTAAAAAGTTAATTGAAAAGAATCAAGTGGACGGCCAGCATTTTGTTATAGAAGTAAGTGAAAAAATTGCCCGACAACAAGTTGATACTTTAAATATGTTGATGTCATCCCTAGAACCTTTATCAATTCGACTCTCGATAGATGATTTTGGATTTGATGGTAATGTATCAAAATATGGGTTTTCTTCATTTTCTCTTTTTGACTCGCTACCAATTGATTTTATTAAAATAAACGCTGCCTTTACAAGAGAATTACACAATAATCCGCACGATCAATTATTTGTTAAAACACTTGTCGAAGAAGCAAATGCCAAGGGAATTAAAACCATTGCGGAAAGTGTTGAGAATGAAATGGTTATGAAAATTTTAGAAGAGTTTGGTGTAAATTATGCGCAAGGCTTTTTCATCGGGCATGCAGAAGCGAATTTGCAAAATGCATTTATGAGTTAACGCTTCGACTCTTCCCATAATTTATCCATTTCGTCTAATGTAGAGGATTGCAGTTTTTTATGACGGGCCTTAAGCTGAATTTCAATATATTTGAAACGTTCTTGGAATTTCTGATTCGCGTGCATTAAGGCTTTTTGTGGATCTACATTTAAATGTCGTGCCAGGTTAGTGACTGCAAACAATAAATCACCTATCTCTTCATGTAATCTTGTTGGATCAGCACCCACCAGTTCAGCTGCTACCTCATCGGCTTCTTCATGAATTTTGCCGATAATACCGTCAATATCCGGCCAGTCAAAGCCCACTGATGCGGCGGCTTTTTGCAAGGCGACAGCGTAGTTAAGCAAGGGTTGATCCTGCTCAACATTATCCAGAAAAAATGATGTTTTATCCGTCATCAGCCGCGGGTAAATTTAATGATATGGCGACGGTCACGCTTGCTGGGCCGGCCTTTATGCTCCCTAAAACCTAATGGCTCGTTTTTCAGCTGTTCGCGTAATTGTTCGCGTTTGGTCAGACTTTGTGACGTTTCTTGATATAAGGCCTGAGCTTCACTGGCAGGCCGACGTTGTTTTGCCAAGCCCAATACTTCAATTTCAAAAGTATACGGTGGTTTGGAAATTTCCAGTATTTCGCCTGCGTGGATATTACGGCTGGGTTTGACGCGTTGTCCGTTGATATGCACTTTGCCGCCATTGATGGCTTCAACGGCCAGGCCACGAGTTTTAAAAAAACGTGCCGCCCAAAGCCATTTATCAATGCGTTGGGCGGCATTTTCAGTGTCAGGTGTTGCTTTCATAGGTGTTCAAAGCTGCGGTTATTGCTAACAAAGCCATGAATTAACATCACCGATTAAGCTTTGCCTTGCAGTTGTAATAGGATCGATTCGTTTTCCAGCGTTGAAGTATCTTGGGTGATTTCTTCACCTTTAGCAATGGTTCGCAGCAAACGGCGCATAATTTTGCCAGAGCGGGTTTTCGGCAAATTATCCGCATAACGAATTTCATCTGGTTTGGCGATAGGACCAATCTGATCTGCAACCCAGGCACGCAATTCATTGGTCATGGTTTCATCAGTACCGCCGTCAGGCCGTTTACCTTTAAGCACCACGTATGCAAACACTGATTCGCCTTTTACCTCATGCGGTTTGCCTACCACAGCAGCCTCCGCCACGGCTTTATGGGCAACCAAAGCTGATTCGATTTCCATGGTACCCAGCCGGTGACCAGAGACATTCAGCACGTCATCAATACGACCCATGATCCAGAAAAAACCGTCATCATCACGACGGGCACTGTCACCAGCCAAATAATACTTACCGTCGAAATAAGGCCAATAAGTATCAACATAACGCTGGTCATCGCCCCAAATGGTTTGAATCATTGATGGCCACGGTTTACGGATCACCAAAAAACCGCCCTGATTGGCCTGAGTGATTTCCTCACCCTGTTCATTAACAACTGCGGCATCTATGCCGGGTAATGAGCGGGTGCAAGAACCCGGTTTGGTCACGGTCACGCCAGGGACGGGCGCAATCATATGAGCGCCGGTTTCCGTTTGCCACCAGGTATCAACAATTGGACAGCGCGACTGACCAATGACCTCGTGATACCACATCCAGGCTTCCGGATTAATAGGCTCACCGACAGTGCCCAGTAAACGCAACTTAGATAAGTCATAGCTTTTCGGTAGCTCATCGCCGATTTTCATCAACGCACGGATAGCAGTGGGGGCGGTATAAAAAATACTAACGCCATGACGGGCACAAACATCCCAGAAACGCCCGGCATCCGGCACTGTTGGCACACCCTCATAAATAATCATGGTAGCGCCGGTCGCCAGCGGACCATATGCCACATAAGTGTGACCTGTGATCCAGCCAACATCTGCGGTACACCAGAAAACATCTGAGGGCTGAATATCAAATACCCAGCGCATAGTGGTTATGGCATTGAGCAAATAACCGGCACTGGAGTGCTGAATCCCTTTGGGTTTACCGGTAGAACCAGAGGTATAAAGCAAAAACAGTGGGTCAGCAGCGTTCATTGGTACGGCCGGACAATCAGCGGATTGACCGGCTTCGGCATCATGCCACCAGATGTCACGACCATCCTGCATTGAAATGTCATTACCACAACGTTTGAAAACAATAACGGTTTCAACGGTTTGACAACCTTTAGCAAGTGCCTGATCAGTGGTTTTTTTCAGCTCGACCACTTTACCGCCACGATGACCACCATCAGCTGTAATGACAACTTTGGCAGTGGTATCTTCGATGCGGTCTTTTAAGGCTTCAGATGAAAAGCCGCCAAACACAACCGAATGAATGGCACCGATGCGTGCACAAGCCTGCATTGCTACCACCGCTTCGGTAATCATCGGCATATAAATAATGACTCGATCACCCTTGTTAACACCCTGATTTTTCAGAGCATTAGCAAAAATGCAGACTTTTTCATGTAATTCACGATAAGTGATATGCGCGATATCGCCGGGTTCGCCTTCAAAAATAATGGCCGTTTTATCGGCATTTTTGGCCAGTTGCCGATCTAGGCAATTGTAAGAAACGTTCAGTTCACCATCTGCAAACCACCGATAAAACGGCGCTTTGCTGCTATCCAGTGTTTGTGTGAATGGCTTAAACCAGTCAATTTCCTGTTTGGCAATCTCTGCCCAGAAGCCTTCATTGTCTGCAGCGGCTTTGTCATACAACGTGTTTAATGCGTCTGCATGCAGTGAACAACTGCGGACAAATGCATCGCTGGGTGGGAAACGACGCTTTTCCAATAAAGTGGATTCAATATTTTCCTGAGCCATCAGTCTTACCTTTTTTGGATATTTTATGATGATAGTACTGTTGCAGCCTTTTAACTGCCAATATGAAAAACTCTCCCGAAAGCGATGCTTAGGGGAGAGTTGTCAGGTCTAATGCAGTGGCCTAGAAGAAGCCGAGCGGGCTAGTGCTGTAACTGACCAGCAGATTTTTAGTTTGCTGATAGTGTTCAAGCGCTATTTTGTGGGTTTCACGACCAACCCCCGATTTTTTATAACCACCGAATGCCGCATGGGCTGGATAAGCATGGTAGCAGTTAGTCCATACACGACCAGCCTGAATGCCACGCCCCATACGATAAGCCAGATTCATATCTCGGGTCCAGACACCGGCACCCAGACCAAACTCACTATCATTGGCAATTTCCAGGGCTTCAGCTTCGGTTTTGAAGGTGGTGACAGACACCACTGGTCCAAAGATTTCTTCCTGGAAAATGCGCATTTTGTTATGGCCTTTCATCAATGTCGGTTCGATGTAAAAACCTTTATCGAATTCGGCGCCAACTTGTTCAATGCCACCACCCATCAGCAGCTGTGCACCCTCGTTTTTACCGATTTCAACATAACTGAGGATTTTGTCGAACTGCTCTTTAGAAGCTTGGGCCCCCACCTGGGTTTCGGTATCCAGTGGATTGCCACGTTTGATCATTTTGGCGCGTTCCATAACGACTGAAATAAAGTCATCATAGATGCTCTCCTGAATCACGGCACGTGATGGACATGTGCAGACCTCACCTTGATTAAAGAAAGCCAGTGTTAAGCCTTCAGCGCACTTATTAATATAGTCTTCTTCCTGCTGCATGATGTCTTCAAAAAAGACATTTGGTGATTTACCACCTAATTCAACAGTCGAAGGAATGATATTGTCCGCTGCAAACTTCATGATCATTGAGCCAACCGGTGTGGAACCAGTAAAGGCAATTTTGGCAATACGCGTGCTGGTTGCCAAAGCCTGACCAGCTTCACGGCCATATCCGTTAACAATATTTAATACGCCCGGCGGCAATAAATCAGCAATGACTTCAATAACTTTCAGAATTGAAACCGGGGTTTGCTCAGCGGGTTTCAATACGATGCAATTACCGGCAGCCAAAGCGGGTGCCAGCTTCCATGCAGCCATCAGGATCGGGAAATTCCACGGAATGATTTGACCAACAACACCGAGGGGCTCATGAAAATGGTAAGCCACGGTGTTTTCATCAATTTCACCCATAGTGCCTTCCTGGGCGCGCAGACAGCCTGCAAAATAACGGAAGTGATCCGCTGCCAGCGGAATATCGGCATTTAGGGTTTCCCGGACAGCTTTACCATTGTCCCAGCTATCGGCAACAGCCAGCATTTCCAGGTTGGCTTCAATTCGATCAGCAATTTTCAGCAGGATATTGCTGCGAGCTGTAACTGAAGTCCGGCCCCAATCATCTTTGGCTTTATGAGCGGCATCCAATGCCAGTTCAATATCTTCAGCAGAAGAGCGGGGGATTTCACAAATTACTTCACCAGTGACCGGTGTAATATTCTCGAAATACTGACCTTTAACCGGAGCAACCCATTCACCACCAATAAAGTTTTCATAACGTGATTTAAAAGAGACGACTGCGCCGTCTGTACCTGGTTTTGCGTAAATCATAATGTCTCTCTCTTCTAGTAATTATAAGTTCTACAGTAAAACACCAGCATAAAGCTGAGTGATAAACCTGCGCTTGACCAATATTCCCGATTACTTGACTTATAGTCCAGAACCGCCTCAGAATCAATCAAAATCAACTGTTCTCAGATACCTGTCATGCACATCGATAAAGTCCCTTTCATTAACAAACGCCGTGAAAAGCGTCAGCTTTTAATCGAAAATAAGCTTACCTTTGCCGGTCCGGAAACGGAACTCAGTATTTATGATACTTATCGTTCTGCCTCTGGCGTGGGACTTGATGCCGGCCAAATTTTGTATTGCGGTATGGTCAGCGGCACAAAAGTTATGCACGATATTTATCATACGCAAGGCAAATTGTTCCTGCCACATGAGTCCTATGTTTTACCGCCTGGTGGGTTTGTCGAAATTGATTTTCCGGATGCCAGTGAACAACAGCCAACTACCTGTCTGACCATTGAGATCTCCCGGGAAAGAATTGAATCCATTTCAGATCGTATGCGGGGATTAGGGTCTTTAGATGTGCCCGACCATGATTGGTCCTATCAACCACGCATCATCCATAAACACCACACCCGGGATACCCAGCAATTACTGGAGAAACTGGTTGGATTATTTATTCGTGATGATCCAGACAAGGAAATTATGGTTGATTTGGGTGTATCTGAATTGATCACGCGCTTATTACGCGAGCAAGGTCGAGAAGTACTGCTCAGCTATTGCCAGCAAACACCGGATGCTAATGGTATTACTGCGGTCATCCATTTTCTGGAGAAAAATATCACCAAGCCGCTTGATATTGACCAACTGTGCCGAAAAGCCTGTATGAGCCGGAGCCGTTTATATGTTGAATTTAAAAAACGTCTGGGTTGCACACCCGGTGAGTTTCAACAGCAAATTCGCCTGAAGTCAGCTGCTTCAGCAATCCGTAGCGGCCAGAGTATTACTGAGGCTTGCTATAATTTTGGCTTTAATGATCTCAGTCATTTTAGCCGCCGCTTCAGCCATTTTTTTGGTTGTTCGCCAAGTAGTTATCGCAAGCAAAAGTCATCAGCCAGCAATTTAATGACTGAACCCACCAACAAGTAACGCCACAGACTGTCATAATGGCTTTAAAGAAGTGGTGATTATTGCCACAGGTTTAGGTGTGGGTTGTATGCGTTTGATTTGGAAACCTAATTTTGTATGGATGCTGTCTTGTCTGTTGTGGGTGAGCGCAGTATCGGCTGATACCCAAAATACGGGCATTAATGTTGAGGTATCCGGTGTGACTGACACCATCAACAAAAGTATTATGGATGGTCTGAGCATTCAACGGCAACGTAAAAGCGAGCGATTATCCGAACGCCTAGTCAATCGCCTGCATCAATCTGCACAGGCTGAAATTCGCCAGACTTTAACGGTATACGGCTATTACAATCCCATCATTACTGCTGATTTACAGCAAACAGCAGAAAATCAGTGGCTGGCCAGTTATCAAATTGAAGTAGGTGAACCGGTACGGATAACTGATTTGCAAATTGCCATCAGCGGTGCAGGCGAACAGGATGTTGCATTTCAGGATTTACTGGCTGATTTCCCGCTGAAAATTGATAATAGGTTGCGTCACGCCCGTTACGAATCCGCCAAAAAGCAAATATTACGGCTGGCAGCAGAACGTGGTTTTTTTGACGGTAAATTTACCTGCAATAAAGTTGAAGTGAATACTGATAAAAACACGGCAACTATATGTTTAAAATATCAATCTGGTGACCGTTACCGCTTCGGGGATATACAGTATCCCAATACTGTTGTATCCAAAGACTTACTCAGTCGGCTCACTCCCTTTAAAGCCGGCGATGTTTATCGTGCCGATAAAGTACTGGAATTACGTAATAATCTTAATAACAGTGGCTATTTTGAAGAAATCAATGCTCGCACGCTTATTGACAAGCGCAGCGAGGGGCTGGTGCCAGTCGAAATAATCGTCACCGCCGATAAAAAGCACCGCTACAGCGCCGGACTTGGCTATGGTACCGATACCGGTGTGCGCACTGGTTTAGGGTGGCAAAATCGCTATGTTAATGATCGTGGTCACCGCTTATCCGCAGACATGCGTTTATCAGAAATTATTAACCGGGTGGGTGCTGACTACCAGATGCCATTTTGGAGTGAAAATATTCAGCAGGTGGGTGTCAATGCGGACTATTTGCAACAAAACACTGATACCAGCGATAGTCGCAGTTATACGCTCGGCACTTATTATCAGCGTCAACGTTGGGGCTGGGAAGAAACCGGTAGCCTGAAGTTATTGCAGGAAGATTTCGATATTGCCGATGATTCTGATTCGGTATTACTGTTAATTCCCGGGATTACCATGGCACGAACCTGGGCTGATGACTCGATTTATACCCGAAAAGGCGGTCGATTCAGTGCGACACTCAGCGGTGCCTCCGAATCGCTACTATCCGATGTCTCTTTTGCTCAGGTAATATTGAGAAGTAAATATATACAGAGCCTGACTGAAACAAGTCGCGTAATTACCCGTGCCCAAGTTGGTGCTACCAGCGTCAGTGATTTTAATCAGTTGCCAAGTTCATTGCGATTTTTTGCCGGTGGTGACAATAGCATCCGTGGCTTTGATTACCAGTCACTCGGACCTGAAAACGACGAGGATGAAGTAGTGGGCGGACGTTATCTGGCCGTGGCCAGTATCGAGTATGAAAATATGTTTCTCGGCAATTGGGGCGGGGCTGTATTTACCGACTTTGGCAATGCTTTTAATGATTGGTCAGATCCATTTGAATACAGTATTGGTTTTGGTGTGCGTTGGCGGTCACCGGTTGGCTTGATTCGGGTCGATATTGCTCAGGGTATTTCTGATGAAGATAAGCCAATTGGCTTGCATATCGTGATTGGACCAGACTTATGAAACGCTGGTTAATCCTTGCCTTAGTAGCGACGTTACTGCTGACTTTAATCGGTGGTGGTTATTGGCTATTGGCCACGCAATCCGGACTGCAAGGTAGTGTTAAATTTGCCCAGAAAGTCGTTACGGGTCTGACAATTGGCGGCGCCAAAGGTCGTCTTTATGACGGCTTAATTCTCAATGATATTCGCTTTGCGCCCGCAGATGGCCCAGAGATTCAAATTGATGAAATTAATGGCCAGTGGCAACTATGGTCAATTTTAAGTGGCCGTATGATTGTCAGTCAGTTGCATATCAGTAAATTACAAATCAGCTTGCCAAAAGCAAACGATGTGCCGGTATCAGAAGAGCAGGGATTATTTCAGCTGGCCTTACCGGTGGGACTGCACATTCGATCCCTGAGAATCAGTGATGCCGTTTTAACGCCGTTCAATAGCGACCCAATTGCATTGTTTGATCGACTGGATACCTCACTGCGACTCAGTCACGATCGTCTGAGGCTATCGGCCTTTAATGTCACCCGTCCAGATTTTGCTGCAACCATGGTGGGAGACGTGCAATTTAGTGGTGCTTATCGAACCAATCTTAATTATGGCTTGAATATCAACCATCCGCAGTGGGGGAAAGTTGATGTGACAGCGACGTTAAGTGGTGACTTGCAAAGAATGACTTTACATCAGCAAATTGGCGAGCCGCTTGCCTCCGAGCAGATTATCATCTTGTCCGATCTGCTGACTGATCCCAAATGGCGCTTATTGGCTGAAGGCGATTCGTGGATGTTGGGCCAGTTGATTGAAGGCCAGGCCGGCCATTTAGAGTCATTCAACGTTTCCGGTCATGGTGATTTCAGCTCAGCGCAGTTAGAACTGGAAACCGATATTACCGAGTTGCATCCAGAGTTACCACCGCTGTACTTAAAAACGCAGTTAAACAGTGATGATCTGCAAAATTGGTTAGTCGATAGCCATCTGGAAATTGATAAAAGTGCTGAAGTTGATATCAGCGGCAGTATAGACATTGCGCATCCTGAAAACCCGCAATTTGCGCTGACGGGTCGCTGGCAATCGCTGAGCTGGCCATTATTGCAGCCGACAAAAATTATCGATCAATCAAATGGTCAAATCAGTCTGATTGGGACTTTACAAGCCTATCAGCTGCAACTTAACAGCCAGTCTCAGGTGTATGACGAAAAATTCTCCATGCTGATGAGTGCTGCGGGGGATCTGCAAAAAATTTCTGTCAGTGACATGCAGTTGCGACATGCTGCTGGTGAAATGCAAATTGAAGGCGATTTTCAGTGGGAAAAAACTTTGCAGTATTCGGCAACCGCCAACTGGCAGGATATCAATGTTCCCAAAGATTTAATCCCTGAAAGCTTGAATATATCGGATGGCAGTCTTAACCTGAGCGGTGATACCGGTCAATTTCAGATACAGCTGGATAGCAAGGTCGTCTTTGATAAACAGCCTTATCAAATAAGGCTGCGCGCCGACAGCCCGCAAATGCTCAATGCCAGTGTGAAACTTGATTTGCAATTGCCAGAGGGCGCTGCGGGTTTCGCCGGTGAAGTTGCGCTGCAGGATAAATTTGCCACCAGCGGCCGTTTAACTTTACGGCAGTTTAATCCGCAAGCTTTTGCCAATGACTGGCCCGGCCTGATTAGCG
>JBFJJO010000042.1:0-15576 GCA_041612215.1 Methylophaga sp. | reverse complement strand
TGTACACCGTGGTCTTTCAGCAAGCTCACTAAACGATTATTTTCAGCAGTTTTCGGCGGAAACAATAAAACACTGCCAGCCAGAATAATGACGATGCCGGTAAAGCCTTGAATGCTGGGGATCTCACCAAGGAATAACAGCGCCAGAATGGTTGAAAACACCACTTTATAAGCATTCAGGGGACCAAAAACCGATAAATCCGTTTTTGATAATGACATTACCAGAAATAGGGTGCCGGCCATATCCAGCAATGCTGCCAGGGTTATATTCAGCCAGAAATCAGACTGGATTTGCGAAAAGGAAATTAAGCCAAGCATTGGCAGGCTGATAAGACTCAGCACTAAATAACCGCCCAGCGTGATATACAGCGGTGACAGGCCGCGATGACTCATTTGCTTTTGAAAAACATTACCAGTGACGGATGCCAACATCCGCCCCAGCAGCCAAACTAATTCCATTATTTAAGGAGTAGTGGCGATCGCCTGATAGCGATTATCAGCGTCAGGTTTGTAGCGATTAAAGCTTTTGAAGTTGTCGTTTGCGTCGAAACTAAACACCACAAAGGGATCTTTACGCTGACCCATTTCCATGCCAGGTGTACCCACAGGCATTTGTGGTACGGATAGGCCTTTGATATTGGCTGGTTTGTCAGCCAACAGTTGTTTGATGTCATCCGCTGGTACATGGCCCTCGATCAGATAGCCATCGATTACTGCGGTATGACATGAGGCCATTTTCACTGGCAGCCCCAGTTGCTGTTTGATATCGCTCATATCGCTGCGAATTTGGTCATCAACCTGAAAATCATGTGCCTGTAAATGTTCAATCCATTTATGGCAGCACTGGCAATTGGCGTCCCGGTAAACCGTAATTTGGGTAGGTTTTTCCAAGGCCAGACGCGCGGCATCCCACTCACTGCTGAATACGCTCAGCGGCATTAATAAAAGGGCAAACAAAAATAAGCGGTGGGTCATATCAGGGGCACTCAATTAAAATATCGTCATCATCAGTGTGTTTTTCGACGTAGTCCAATGCATCGGTCAGTGATTTGTCTTTATGGGCGTCAAAGTCTTTTGGCAGTAATTTCATAATGAGACCACGCGCCTGCCAGTCTGGTTGCATTTTACTGTTAACTAATCCGGGATTTAGCCAGACATGGGTGCCTGTTATGAGACTGTCGACCATTTCAGCCAGACCCTGCTCGGTGAGTATGACTATAACCAATTATTTGACGCCTAAATAAGCTTCTTCAGAGATCTCGGTCCAGGTTGCATCTTTTTCCCGAAAAGCCTGATAAGCGTCAAAAACTTCCTTAAATTTGGGATTGTCGGCTGCTTCTTCGGCCAGTGTTTGTTCGGTTAGTGTTTTCAGGCGTTGCATTACATCATCGGGAAACGGTTTGATATCGACGTCACGTTCACGCAGTTCTGTCAGCGCAGTCGCATTTAGATATTCCATTTCTGAGGCCATACGCAGATTCTCTGCAATGGCGGCATTTTCGATCATGGCTTGTAAATCGGCAGGTAATGTCGCCCAGGCCATGCTGTTGATACTCAATTCCAATACAGCGCCGGGTTCATGCCAACCGGGATAATAATAATGTTCGGCTGCCCGGTATAAGCCAAGGCGCTGATCATGATAAGGACTAATCCATTCAGTTGCATCAATGGTATTACGTTCCAGCGCCGTATACACCTCGCTGCCAGCCAATAACACCGGGTTGCCGCCGGCTTTGGCAAAGACTTTGCCGCCAAGGCCCGGTATGCGCATTTTTAAGCCATCTAAATCAGCAACCGAATTGATTTCCTTGTTAAACCAGCCACCCATTTGAATGCCGGTATTGCCCAGCGGAAAGGCTTTAACATTGTAGGGCGCATAAACCTTATCCCACAATTCCTGGCCACCGCCAAAATACAGCCAGGCATTCATGCCACGTGGATTCATACCAAACGGTACAGTGGAGAAAAATTGGGCTTCAGGGACTTTGCCGGCCCAGTAATAAGCACTGCCATGACCCATTTCGACGGTACCTTGCGATACCGCATCAAAGGTTTGTAAAGCGGGGATTAATTCACCACCGGCATAGACTTTGATTTGCAGGCGGCCATTAGACATTTTGGCGAGATTGTCAGCAAAGCGTTCAGCACCCTCCTGCAGTACCGGAAAACCCGGCGGCCAGGTAGTGACCATTTTCCAGCGATAGATCTTGCTGGTATCAATGCTGCCATCTTCATTGGTGGCATCGGGCGGGCTACAAGCGGAGATGCTGAGCGCGGTTAACAATAACAAAAACAGATTGAGGTGCATGTGCTTCATCGATGAAGTCCCTAGGCTAAAGCGTTTCTAGTTTGGCATACGCCAATACCAACCATTTGCTGCCAGCCTGCTTAAAATTCACCTGCACCCTTGCATGGCTGCCACTACCTTCGGTATCGACGATAACACCGGGGCCAAACTTCTGGTGCAGTACCTGTTGGCCTGGACGAAAGCCACTATCATCAGCCGATTCGCGGCGGCTGGCAAGTCCTGTTAAAGCGCCTACTGATTGCCGGCCGCGCACTTGATGAATACGCTCTGGCGGAATTTCAGCTAAAAAGCGTGAGGGCCTTGGATGCATTTCCTGACCATATAAGTAACGCGATTCAGTAAACAGTAGATATAACGTTTGCCGGGCACGGGTCATGCCGACATAACATAGACGGCGTTCTTCAGCGAGACGCACGGGGTCATCAGCTGATTTTTGACCTGGAAATAAACCTTCTTCCATGCCCACCATAAACACCAGTGGAAATTCCAGGCCCTTCGCTGAATGCAGCGTCATCAACTGAACACAATCCTGCCATTTGTCGGCCTGATTATCACCGGCCTCCAATGCGGCATGCGCCAGAAAGGCATCCAGTAAGGGCATCTCTTCTTCATCATCGGCGCGCATGAATTCACGGCTGGCATTAATCAGCTCCTCCATGTTTTCAATGCGACCCTGACCCTTTTCCGTTTTATCTTTGCCAAAGAATGCCTTCAGGCCACTTTCTTCAATGACCAATTGGGTCAGTTCATGCAAAGGCATACTGTTATCTTCAGGCGTCAGAGACTCAATCAATGTTAAAAAGCCTGACAGCGCATTGGCCGCACGGGCCGGTAGTAGTTGCTGCTTTAAAATATCAACGGCGGTTTGCCACATCGGCTGATCGGTTTCGCGGGCAATTTGTCGTAACTGGGTCAGCGTTGCCGCGCCTATGCCACGGGTTGGTGTATTGACCACCCGTTCAAAGGCGGCATCATCACGGCGATTGGCAACCAGTCGCAGATAAGCCAATACATCTTTGATTTCGGCGCGCTCAAAAAAGCGCAGACCGCCATAGACCCGATAGGGCACAGCAGACTGCATTAAAGCCTCTTCAATCACCCGTGACTGCGCGTTGGAACGGTATAGCACGGCACAATCAGTGCGCTGGCCGCCTTGTGTTACCCAGTTTTTAATTTCCTGCACTAAGTATTGTGCTTCATCACGCTCGTTATAAGCGTTGTAAAGTTGCACCGGCTCGCCATCGCTGTCTTCGGTCCACAGTTCTTTACCGAGCCGCTCACTGTTATTGGCAATCACGGCATTGGCGGCGGCCAGAATATTACCGGTCGAGCGATAATTTTGCTCAAGGCGTACTGAGCTGGCATCGGGATAATCGTTATGGAATTTCTGGATATTTTCGATTTTGGCGCCACGCCAGCCATAAATGGATTGATCATCATCACCGACGATAAATAAATGACCACTTTGTCCAGCCAAAAGCCGCAGCCATGCATATTGAATGGTGTTGGTGTCCTGAAATTCATCAACCAGGATCTGTGAAAACCGCTGCTGATAATGGCTGAGAATATCCGGCCGCTTAAGCCACAGTTCGTGGCTGCGCAGCAGCAGTTCACCAAAATCCACAACACCGGCGCGTTCACACGCTTGTTCATAAGCGAGATAAATACTGTGCATGGTTTTGGAATAAGGATCCTCGCCAACATGAATGTGCGCGGCGCGCAGGCCTTCATCTTTCTGGGCGTTGATATACCACTGTGCCTGTTTTGGTGGCCACGCCGCTTCGTCGATAGACATGCTGCGGATAATGCGTTTTAGCATGCGCAGCTGATCATCACTGTCGAGGATCTGAAAACCCTGCGGCAAACTGGCATCTTGCCAGTGAGAACGTAGCAGACGATGTGCCAGACCATGGAAGGTGCCGACCCACATGCCACCGGTCGGATAACCAAGCATTTCTTCGATACGACCGCGCATTTCAGCGGCGGCCTTGTTAGTAAAAGTCACCGCCAGAATATTGGCCGGCGACAGGGCTTCCGCCTGAATCAACCAGGCAATGCGATGAACCAATACCCGTGTTTTACCACTGCCGGCACCGGCTAAAATCCGGGCATGACCGAGCGGCGCTGCAACAGCTTCGCGCTGCGGTTTATTCAGACTATCAAGTAGTTCGGATACATCCATCGGCGTTGGGACCAAACCAGCGGATGGTTTAGTTGTGGCAGTGACAGACACATTTATCCCCGCAGCAGGCGGGGATAAAGTGTTTAAGAATTAAATATTGCTATCAAGGAAAGCAGCAAGCTGAGACTTGGTCAGCGCGCCGACTTTTGTGGCTTCGACTTCACCGTCTTTGAACAGCATTAAAGTCGGAATGCCACGAATACCGTAGCGAGGTGGGGTGTCTGGGTTTTCGTCGATATTGAGTTTGCAAACCCGGAGTTTGCCAGAATATTCGTCACTGATTTCTTCTAAAACAGGGGCAATCATTTTGCAGGGACCGCACCATTCGGCCCAGTAATCAACTAAAACCGGTAAGTCTGACTGCAACACTTGGCTGTCAAAGTCGCCGTCGGTCACATTCGTGACGTTTTTGCTCATGGTTTATCTCCAGTGGTAACTAAAGTATCGGACCGCTATACTCGCAGGCCAAAAAGTTAAACGACATTTTTTCTCATCAGTACAGGTAATGCAAGTATTTCTATGACTGCCCATCTGACAGACACGCCATTTTCAGCGCTGCCACTGCATGCGCATTTGCAACAGGGACTGACTGACGCCGGTTTTGCATTTTGCACACCGATCCAGGCGCAGTCGCTGCCATTATTGCTGGCGGGCAAAGATGTTGCGGGTCAGGCGCAGACCGGAACCGGTAAAACCATTGCTTTTCTGCTGGCCACATTTCAACGGTTACTGGTAAGTGGGGTTGATACTAATTCAAAACAACCTCGCGCTTTAATTTTAGCGCCAACACGTGAATTGGCGATTCAAATTGTTAAAGATGCCGAGTTACTGAATAAACAAGCCGGTTTGCGTATTGCATTGGCACATGGCGGCAAAGACTATCAAAAACAGCGTGATGCCATTACTGATGGTTGCGATGTGTTGATTGGTACGCCGGGCCGACTGTTGGACTATCACAAACAGCGGGTTTTTAACCTCAAACAAATTGAGGTGATGGTGCTCGATGAAGCCGATCGGATGTTTGATTTGGGCTTTATCAAAGATGTGCGCTTTTTTCTGCGCCGCTTACCAGCACCGGCACAGCGGCTGGGCATGTTGTTTTCGGCGACCTTAAGTTACAAAGTGCTGGAACTCGCCTATGAGCACATGAATAATCCGGAAAAAGTGCAGGTTGAACCGGAAAAAGTCATGGGTGATCGCATTGAAGAATCGGTGTATTACCCGGCCAATGATGAAAAAGTGCCGTTGCTGCTGGCGCTTATTAAACGTATCGAGCCGCCTCGCGCAATTGTGTTTGTAAATACCAAACATGTTGCTGACAAGGTCTGGGGTTATCTGGAAGGTAATGGTTATAAGGCAGCACTGCTTTCGGGAGATGTACCACAGAAAAAACGCGAACAATTGTTACAGCACTTTCAAGATGGTGAATTTCCGTTTCTGGTGGCGACTGATGTGGCTGCGCGAGGGCTGCATATTCCGGAAGTCAGTCATATCTTCAACTTTGATTTGCCACAGGATTGTGAAGATTATGTGCACCGCATTGGCCGCACGGCGCGTGCCGGTGCCAGTGGTGTAGCCATTAGTTTTGCCTGTGAAGAATACGTTTTTTCCTTGCCGGAGATTGAAGACTACATCAAACACAAACTGCCGGTGGCTTCTGCTGCCGACGAAACCCTGGAAAAACCGTTACCTGCAATGAAACCGGAACGGCATCCCGCTGGCAGAAACCGGCCGCGGCAAAATGATAAAAAGCATTCGGGTGGGAATAATCAGCGCAGCCGAGGATCACGACGGGTAGCAAACTCGGATGCAAATCAGTAATAACCCGCTCGGCGTTTTTCCGCTTAAACCCACTGACAACACCAATCGTCTGCCGGTGGTGGTACCGGCAGATGTCAGTTTTAATCCGGTCCCGGCCCGCAATCGCGCCAATAATCCACAGCAAGTGGTGCCGGTCAGCACGGCGCAGGACAGTCAGCAGGCTCGGTTTATTCGTATTTTAGCGCAGCTCGATAATGCCGAATTCTTACCCACGCAGCCAACCCGTGCTTTACCTGCGCCGGTCGTCAGTTATTTGCAAATTGCCAGTATGCAGGATCGCAGCCCTTATTCAGGTTTGATTGATGAAACAGTTTAGCCTGCTGCTGTTAAGTGTTTTTTTGCTGGCCTGCGGTCAGTTACCACCATCACCCATTGCCCAGTTTGGTAAAGGCACTATCGATGACATTATCGAGTTGCATCAGCAACGGGTCATGCAGGATTTAAAAACACTGACCTTAAAGTTATATCGTCGTAATCCCAATGAGCGACATGACCGTGGCAAACGCAGTCTCGAAGACAGTGTCGATCGGCTATTTAATTATCCGGCGCAGGTTGGTTTTGCGAAATGGAAAAATACCAAACCCACCGATATTCTGCGCGATGCACTGAGTACCGATTATCAGGGGGATAGGGTATTGGCGTTTACTGTTGGCATGCGACGGATGCTGATGGCGTCCTATAACAATCAGACCGAATTCTATTATCTGACCGAAATTGATGCCCAAAAGCTATATAACAGCGCCCGCAATATTGAAATTGCCGCCTGGTTATTGGCGACCAAACGAGACAGTAACGGTGAGCGAATTTTACTAAGCGACAGCACTAAAATTCTGGAGCGAAATTTGAGTTTTCAGCGGCTGATTGGTGGCATGATTGCGACCCAGGATAATTTGTCACAAATCATTGCTAAGAAAGACGGTCGTTTGGTTAAAAATATTGTAGTACAAGCTGCATCGATGGCTTTTTTACCGATTTAATGCCGCCCGGCAGCCTGTTGGATTAACATGTTTTTTAGAAAAGACAGGCGATTAACTTGCTTTAAGCCAAGTTGCCTTATGCCCGCTATGCCGGGGATTTGATTGGCAAATAAGCGATTTAAGCCATCCATACTTAATTGCATTAATGTATTTTCAGCCAGTCGCGCCCGCTGATATTTTTTCAGCGTATGTAAGCCCCCCAGCGGCCGGCCCTGCTGATGCGCTTTCAGCAGAATATCAGCCAGCACTTTGGCATCCTGAAAGCCGAGATTGACACCTTGCCCTGCCAGCGGATGCACACTGTGTGCAGCATCACCAACCAAAGCCAGCCCAGTTTTTACGTAGGTTTCAGCATGTTGCAGGTTAAGCGGGAAGGCAGCCCGTTCCGATAACAGTTGAACGCTGCCCAGCCTGAAATCAAAGGCACTGCCAAGCTGTTCACAAAACGCCAGATCATCAATATTTTTCAGATGTTCAGCTTTGGCATCTGGCAGACTCCAGACAATCGAGCAGTGATGCGGATTATTGAGTGGCAGAAAAGCCAGCGGACCGCCCGGTAAAAAATGCTGGCGGGCACATTGCTGATGCGGGTGTTCGGTTTCGACCACGGCGACCAAACCTTGCTGGTGATAGGCCCAGCCCCGGGATTTGATGCCGGCCCAGTCGCGAATTTGCGATTGGCCACCATCGGCCGCAATGATCAGTGGCGCGCTCAACTGGTCACCATTATCCAGCGTAATGGTTTGTTCATTGAGCGCAGTAGCCTGAACAGGGCTTAATAAATCAATAGATTTTGTTGCTTTCAATGTTGCAAAAATAGCCTGTTCCAGATGGCTGTTTTCAATGATATGGCCAAGCCAGGCGGCACCAATATCCGCCGCAGCAAAATCCAGTTGGCTGTTTTTCTCCCAGACCTGCATCCGTTCAAACGGGCCTAGCCGGCCAGGCATCAAGCGTTGCCAGACGCCAAGAATGGTTAATAATTGCTGACTGGCACTGTTAATAGCACTGACTCGTAACTGCCAAGGGTCGCTTTGTTGTAATCTGGCGGGAGACCGGCTTTCCAGTAGGCTGATTTTTAAATCACTATGCTGTGCTAAGACTAAAGCCAGTGAGCCGCCGACCATACCACCGCCCACAACAATGATATCTGTTTGCCGGTTCATAACGGCAAGCCACGCGCCAGCCGGGTTTGTTTCTGGCTTAAACCCATACTGGCCAGACTCAGGTGCTGTTTAACTGTTGGCAATATATCGAGCATAGCCAAAGCAGCAGATCGACCATGACCCAGCAGGGGATTGGCATTACTGAATATTTTGACCAATTTGTCGGTGGCTTTGACAATATTATCCTGTGCCGGCAATTGCCACGCTTTGTAGGCGTTTAAACTGCCCGGCTGACCACAGTCATCGCTATGCTGACTGATGATCTCTGCTAACACGGCCGCATCGCGCAGCCCTAAGTTAAAGCCCTGACCGGCAATCGGATGCAGGCTGTGCGCCGCATTACCAATGAGTAATATTCGTGGCTGAATGGTGGCATCAGTTTGCATCAAACCTAATGGATAACTCCTGCGTTTGCCGACCTTGGTAAAGTGGCCAAGCCGAAAACCAAATCGCTGCTGTAAGGCCTGTAAAAAATCCTCATCAGATAAAGCCAGCAGGCGCTGTTCATCATTTGTGTTTACTGTCCAAACCAGACTGCTGCGATTGTCAGACATGGGCAATAAGGCGAGTGGACCACTATCGGTAAAGCGTTCGAATGCGCGGTTATGATGCGGTCGTTCAGTACTGACATTAGCAGTCACCGCGGTTTGCTGATAATCACGCTGCCAACTGCCAAGTTTCAGTAATTCGCGAATAGTGGAATGCTGGCCATCAGCAGCGACTAGTAATTTGCAGTGCAAATTTTGTTGGTTGGACAAGTGCACCGTGGTCTTGTCTGGGGACGTTTCCAGTGCGGCTACTTTAAGGGGGGATAGCAATGCAATATTGTCAGCTTGCTGCAAAGCGATATTCAGTTGTTGCCCCAGTTTTTTTGCGGTCAATACCTGGCCCAGTGCCGGAACATGTGCGGTCTGAGCAGATAAACGGGTCACACCAAAATGGCCGCGATCGGAAATATGAATATCAAGAATAGGCGTGGCATAAGTTTGCAAAGCCGGCCATAGGCCAAGCGTTTCAAATATCCGCTGCGAGCCGTAAGACAGTGCGATACCGCGATCATCAAAACTGGGCTGTGAATCGGTCTCAATGCTGTGGGCTTCGATAATACCGATTTTCAATGATGTGTTTTTCAGGGCCAAAGCCAGGCTGGTGCCGACCATGCCGGCACCGACTATCAGCACATCAAAATCGATATTTTCGGTCATCAAGCTGCCTTAACACCTGCCATCAACGCTTCAATATCGGCGATTTCTTTTGGGGCACCTTCAGTCATGACGTCATGACCGTCTTTGGTGACCAGTACATCGTCTTCAATGCGAATACCGGTGAAATGATATTTCTGATCAACATGTGCCTGATCGCGAATATAAAGGCCCGGCTCAATCGTCAACACCATACCGGGTTCCAGCAGTCGCCAGGCACCGCCGACTTTGTAGTCACCCACATCATGCACATCCATGCCCAGCCAGTGGCCAGTGCGATGCATATAAAATTCGCGATAGGCTTCTTTTTCCAACAGACTGTCCAAATCGCCCTGCAAAATACCCAGTTTCAACAGACCTTGCGTCAGGACACGAACCGCCGTTTCGTGCGGTTGATTCCAGTGATTACCAGGTCGCACTGCATCAATTGCGGCATATTGGGCATCGAGAACAACTTGATAAAGCTCACGTTGTGCTTCAGTAAATTTGCCGTTGACCGGGAAGGTGCGGGTGATATCGGCCGCGTAACAGTCATACTCAGCGCCGGCATCGATCAGCAGTAAATCGTTACTTTTCAGTTTCTGATTGTTTTCAATGTAATGCAAAATACAGCCGTTTTCACCGCCGCCGACAATTGACGGATAGGCCGGGCTGCGGCAACCATGGCGCATAAATTCATGCAGCAATTCTGCTTCGATTTCATATTCCCATTTGCCCGGCTGTGTAGCCTGCATGGCGCGGATATGGGCAGAAACTGATGCCTTGGCGGCATGTTTCATGGCTTTGATTTCCTGACTACTTTTAAATAATCGCAACTCGCCGAGGATATGTTCGAGTTCGATGATTTCGGTAGGCGAATGTTTACCGCTGCGTGACGCCTGACGAAGGTGATTCAGCCAATTGACCATTCGCTGGTCAAACGCCGGCT
Source organism: Methylophaga sp. (assembly GCA_041612215.1). GTDB lineage: Bacteria > Pseudomonadota > Gammaproteobacteria > Nitrosococcales > Methylophagaceae > Methylophaga. The sequence continues at coordinate 4,993 of JBFJJO010000042.1, read as the reverse complement.
GATTGCCCATGGTGTAATAGACTTTTTCTTTGCCTTCCATCAGGCCGGGCAGTATTTCATCCAAATCACTGATGGGATAGGCATCATCGGCTGAAAAACTGGCCATGGCGCCATCTAGTCCCGCGCGATAACCGTCCCAGATTTCTTTTTCCAGATTGCGTTCGCGACAAAACAGCAGAAACTCACCATGTTCGCGACCAGGCACCAGCACAAGTACTGATTCCGGCTCGTCAAAACCACTCAAATAGTGAAAATGACTGTCGCTGCGAAAGGGGAAATGCACATCCCGATTTCTGGTGAGTTCGAGAGCGTTGGGCAGCACGGCAATACTGTCCGTGCCCATCAAGTCCATCAAATGCCGGCGCCGGCGGGCGAATTCTTGTTTTGTCATTTAGTGTTCAGTTGAGTTGTCGTTGTTTTCGGGAGGTTGTAGTTCGCCATACAGCAAAAACAGCCCCATACGCAGGTATTCGACCAATTCAGCAAAGTTTGATTCATCCTGATCGAGGTCATCCAATTCGATATCATCGATCTGACTGATTTGAATCGCATCGGTGATATATTCCTGACAATCTTTGGACAGGCTGGTTTCATCAGTCAAACCCGAGGCGCCCAGACCATATATCAGTCCCTGACACCAATCTGCCATCGCCGCAATGCGCGAACCCAGCGGCGCATCATCATCGGGCAATTCTAATTGCAGATCAAAATCAAGGCTGTTCAGTGCCTGAATCGTTTCATCAAACAGCGCAATCAGGTTTTGCAGTTCTTCTGGCCCCGGCTTGTAGTCTTCAAATAGTGTGGTGAACCAAGTGGTGCGGTTGGCCTGATTGTTATGGCAAAGCAAACCGCATAAAGCACCCTGTAATTCGGCTGTTGTAGTGGGGCCATCACTGGTCATGTTTTCGGGTGACAGTGACGGAAAATATAATTGAGACATAAAGATACGGCCTGAATTTAAAAATCACATCATGCAGTTATTGACCGGGTCAACAGCGCACGTCTATAGTTAGCTATTATTCTCGCACAGCCAAGACGCATATTAATGGATAAAACCCCGATTCAACAATTGGAACAGCAGATAGACCAGCTGTTGCGGACCGGACGACGGTTACGTGAGGAAAATTTGTTATTGCGTTCTCAACAAGCTGCCTGGCTCAGTGAGCGGGCGCAATTGATTGAAAAAACTGACATTGCCCGTGGTCGCATTGAAAAAATGGTCAGCCGTCTGAAACAACTGGACGAAGAATTATGAGTGCACCGGTACATGTGACAATCCTCGGCAAGGAATATCAGGTTGCTTGTCCTGAAGACGAAAAAGAAGCCTTGATTGCGTCATCGCGCATGGTACACAGCAAGATGGAAAAAATTCGTGCCAGCGGTAAAGTGGTCGGCCTGGATCGGATTGCAGTGATGGCAGCGCTGAATATTGCGCATGAGTTATTGATCCTGCAGCAGGATGAGTCGCAGGATATGAATAAAGTGAATGAAAAAATTATCCAGCTGGCAGAGCGCGTCGATGCGTTTATCAGTGAAGATCGTCAACTTGAATTGTAATAAAATCCTCACCACAAATTCACATTAAACGCGTATCATGTGTTTAACCCTGCGGTGTTCGACAGCGACATGTGTTGTCTTGAGCCGATAAGCAATTGCTTACCGAAACCAAAATTTAGAGGTTGAAAAACAAGCCCGCTCTGACGGGAAGTTTGCCATCCTCATGCGGTTTCACTCTTGGACCACCAGGTTCAAGAACCCCGTTCGCATCGGCACTGTGGGGCTCTATTTTCTCCCGGCATAACGCCATGCCCCATGCGGGCAATATTTCTCTGAGATGACCACTGAAATCGCTGCAATATTTGCGATGCTGGCCTCACTTGATTATCTTAATCAATCTTTCAACCGAGCACATAAACGCCCGGGAATTGCCTTACAGGGAGCAGTAGCATGACTTTCCAGATTCGTTATTTTGGCTATATTGGCTTGGCCGTTGCCAGTTTTCTCGGATCTGCACCACTGCTGCTCGCCGAAGAGCAAGATAACCGGCCCGTCGTCAAAGTGATGACTCCTGAGCAGCGCGAAGTCACGGAATGGCAGGAATTTACCGGCCGTTTTGCAGCCGTGGAAGAAGTGGCGATCCGCGCCAGGGTCACCGGATACCTTGATGCCGTTCATTTCAAAGATGGCCAGATGGTCAACAAAGGTGATTTGTTGTTTGAAATTGACCCGCGGCCTTTTCAAGCAGCACTGGCTCACGCTGAAGCCGATTTAGCTCGTGTACAAAGTCAACTTAAGCTTGCCGAACTGGAAGTCAATCGCGGCGAACGCCTGTTAACGCAACAAGCCATTTCTGCCGAAGAAGTCGACAGTCGCCGAGCCCGTTTCCAGGAGGCCAATGCTAATGTCGCTGCCGCGCGCGCCGCCGTGCAAACAGCGAATTTAGATTTGCAGTACAGCAAAATTTCATCACCGGTTTCCGGACGTATTTCCAGTCGCAATATTGATATCGGTAATCTCGTTACCATTGATAGTGGTGCCATGCCTTTGACGACGGTTGTCATGACGGAACCGTTACATTTTGTGTTTGATGTGTCTGAGGCTGAATATCTGCAATTTGCACGTGTGGCAGGCGGTGAAGCGGCATTAACTGGTGAATCAGAAGTCAAAGCCTATATCCGGCTGGCCGATGAAAATAACTGGGATCGCCAGGGGATCATCGACTTTGTCGATAACCGATTGGACCAAAATACGGGTACCTTGCGGATGCGGGTGTTGGTCGATAATCCAGATGGTTTGCTGCGTCCCGGACTTTTTGGCCAGTTACGTATGGCAATTTCTAAGCCGTTTCAAGCGCTGTTAATTCCCGATCGGGCTTTGGTTTCAGATCAGGCGGCCAAAGTGGTGATGGTAGTTAATAGTGATGGTGAGGTGCAGGCCACGCCAGTGACGCCGGGTATGTTGTTGGCTGATGACATGCGGGTAATTCTTAAGGGCATTCAAAAAGATGATCAAATCATCATTGAAGGTTTGTTAAAAGCCCGGCCGGGGAGTTTGGTAAAAACCGAGGCCTATCATGCTGATGCAGGCCAATAAACATGCGATTCACACATTTCTTTGTTGAAAGGCCGATTTTTGCCACAGTTTTATCTGTATTAATCGTCTTGGTTGGCAGTATTGCCTACTTCAATTTGCCGATAGCCCAATATCCGGAAATTGCTCCGCCAAGTATTTCAGTGACCGCCAGTTATCCTGGCGCCACTGCCGAAACGGCAGCAGATACTGTGGCTACAGTGTTAGAGCAACAGATAAACGGCGTGGAAAACATGCTGTATATGAAATCGGAAAATACGGCCGATGGTCGTACCACGCTGAATATTACCTTCGAGCAGGGTACCGATCTCGATACCGCTCAGGTGTTGGTGCAAAACCGTATTGCTATTGCTGAGCCGTTATTGCCCGAAGAAGTCACCCGTCAGGGCATTAATGTTCGTAAAAACTCACCTGATTTGATGATGGTTATCCATTTGTTATCGCCGGATGACAGCCGCGATAACTTATATGTGTCTAACTATGCCAAAACCCAGGTTGTCGATCGGCTGGCGCGGATTGATGGTGTTGGTGAAGCCCGTATTGTTGCTGAACGTGCCTATGCGATGCGTATCTGGATTGATCCGGAGCGGACACAATCTTTTGAAATGACTGCCAACGAGGTGCTGGCGGCGGTGCGAACCAATAATGCGCAAATTGCGGCCGGGGTCATTAATAAGCAACCACTGCAGGAAACCAAAGGTGCTTTTGAACTGAGTGTCGAAACGCAGGGACGGCTGCTGACTGCGGCTCAGTTCTCGGACATCATCGTCAAACACGGCGAAGACGGTCGTGTTGTACGCCTGCGTGATTTAGCACGGGTCGAACTGGCAGCACAAAACTACGATAACATCGGTTACCTGGATGACAGTCTGGCGCTGCCGGTGGTAATTTTTCAGCGGCCCGGTTCCAATGCATTGGAAACCGCCGAAGCATTGCGCAGTGAAATGCGTGATATTGCCAAATCGATGCCGCCCGGTCTGGAATACCAGATCATTTACGATCCAACGCAATTTATTGCCCGCTCGATCGAAAAAATTTATCACACCATTATTGAAGCTATTTTGCTGGTCATATTGGTGGTGATGCTGTTTTTGCAAAGCTGGCGGGCATCACTTATTCCGATTGTTGCTATTCCCGTGTCGTTGATTGGGACGTTTTCAGTCATGTCAGCGCTTGGCGTGTCATTGAACAATCTTTCCTTATTCGGCCTGGTATTGGCAATCGGTATTGTGGTGGACGATGCGATTGTGGTGGTGGAAAACGTCGAGCGTTATATCCGCGAGGGCTTTAGCCCCAAGGAAGCGGCCCATAAGACCATGGATGAGGTCGGCATGGCGCTGGTAGCGATTGCTGTTGTGTTGTCGGCAGTGTTTATTCCGGCGGCGTTTATTACCGGTATTTCCGGTGCGTTTTATCAGCAATTTGCGTTAACCATTGCCACGGCCACCATTATTTCGCTGATTGTATCGCTGACTTTGTCGCCGGCTATGGCGGCTTTGCTATTAAAACCGCATGAGAATGAACCGCCGCCGAGTAAAGGCTTTCTGGGTGTGGTGACACACCCGTTTAAATCTTTCGGCCGGGGATTTAACCGCAGCTTTGAGTGGCTGGGCGATCGTTATTCAGCAATGACGCGTCGATTATTGCGGATCACGGCATTGATGTTAATTGTTTATCTGGGTTTGATAGTATTGACTGGTGTCAGCTTCAAACACGTGCCAACTGGCTTTATTCCGGAGCAGGATCAGGGCTATCTGATTAACGTTCTGCAGTTACCCCCCGGAGCATCATTAGACCGTACTGATGCTGTGGTTCGGGAAGCAGCGCAAAAACTTCGCGACGTGCCGGGTATCGCACATGCTGTGCAGTTTGTCGGCTTGGATGGCCCGACCTTTACCAATGC
>JBFJJO010000041.1:0-16041 GCA_041612215.1 Methylophaga sp. | reverse complement strand
ATGAGTGGCCGGGTGGCCCATGGCGACAAACGCGGCCGGCAAATGGGTTTTCCCACGGCAAATATTCATCTGCATCGCTGTAAAGTGCCGCTGCGAGGTGTTTATGCTGTGCAACTGTTTGGCATTGATGGTGAGCCGGTCAATGGCGTTGCCAACATTGGCATCCGGCCGACTATTGGCGGCGATAAAGCGCTGCTGGAAGTACATTTATTGGATTTTAACCGGGATATTTATGGTGCCCATGTGCAGGTGGTGTTTTTGCAAAAACTGCGAGAAGAACATAAATTTGCTGACTTAACGGCATTAATCAAGCAAATCCACTTAGATATTGCTGCGGCCAGACAATATTTTGCGTCAAGTCCCGATTAAACGGCCTGCTTCATAATCAGCAATCAATTGTTCGGCCAGTGCCAGATCTGATGCGTTATGCAGAAAAACATGCGCAAAATCACCGGCGGGTAAATCACCGACAGCCCCTTGCAAATAATGGCCGGATACATGATTCTCAAGCCCGTTTGCGGTGAGCAAACCGCTGATAATATGTGCCTCCAGAATATTCTGACCCTGAAAAATTAACTGCATTACAAATGCACCGCCTGAAAACGTGCCAGCAATTTACCATCTTTATCAGATAGCTCTAAATACTGACCGTAAATTTTCCAGAACTGCACTTGTTCAAGGACACCGTGGTAACGCTGAGCAATGTTGGTATCATCCGAACACGCCATCATGGTGCTGGCTATTTTGCTAAACTTCAATTTATTGGCCTTTAGCTGGTAACTGCCAATGATCCGGTTACAACCATCTGAGCCGGCAATTTGCGGATCATTACCACTGGTTAGCGTTAAACTTGGCTCACGCTGATTATCGCTGACAATAACCGGTTGGTTTTGCAGGCGGGTCAGTTTCCAGTAGGTATCAATCAGGTTTTCTTTATAACCCGGCCGACCACAGGTTTCACCGGGCCAAATACCGGTAAAGGTAATAATTTTCAGTATGCCGGCTGGCGGATTGTCCAGAGATTTATCGTCACTGGGCAGTAACCTTGCATTTGCTGAAATCAACAACGATTGTTGTGGCGTCTGACGCATTTCGGCATAACGCTTTTCCAGCACTGAATAATCGGCGTCAGGCAACACCGGCCAGCGTTGACCGGTTAAACATTCACTAAAAAAGCTACCGTTTTCGTCCGTCTGGTAAAGGCCACTCATCGTCAGCGCCGGATAAACGGCTTTAAAATTCGCTTCACTGTTTAATCGATAATTGTGTTCGCTATCGATGATTTGTCCTTGCTGATTAAGCAACGTCAGATGCAGGACATCATTAATGGCAAACCGGTAATTCTGTAGATCACTGAGTAGAACCAAGGTGTTTTGATCATGCAGTTGCCAGCGGCCAAGTTGATAAAAACGTTGCTGCTCACGATCCAGATAATCTGTCTGCATGAAAAAGGATTGGTCGGCAAATAAATTGAGCTGATAATCGACGCCGGGACAATCAGTGCAGGGTAGAGTGCCGCTGAAACTTGCCGGGAAATCAATTGCGGCGCGCCAATCAAAGCTTGCAGTGTTTTCTTCAGACTGACAGCCTGAGAAGGCCAGCAGGCATAGCAAAGAGATACAGAATTGGCTTAGTCGTAACAACATAGCGCTAGCCGCTAATGATATGCAACGCCAGCCATGGTGCAATGAACAGCGCAAAAGTCAGTAATTTAAACTGGCCCATGAGAGTGTAATGAATTTGCGTGAATTGCTCACGCGTAAGGACAAACCAGCGACGGTGCAATTGGTAAACTCCATCCGCAGCCCGCCAGAAAATCAGAAACCAAATGATCAACAGCAGGTAATTTATCAGTGCCACCCAGCCAAGCAAGCTTTGCAATAATTCAAGATTCATAGTCATACTCCATGGAGTTATGACAACAATTTACGCCGTAAATTGGCCCGAGGCCAGCTAAGAGCGTTCTTGACGAGCCTGCCACCAACGGCGAATGGCTTTGCGGCCATATTTGCGCTTGAAGTTAACTTTAAAATCGTACAAATAAAACGGCAGTTTTAATCGCCAGTTGAAGGATTTGCCAAACTTGCGGTTGAGTGCCAAATATTCGCTCATCAGTTGCTCACGACCTGACCAGTGCAGTTTGTGACAAATACGCGCTAAATCCGACAATCGCTCGCTGAGTGTGGCGTTGCGATTAAAAAATCGTGCCCGATTTATGTCAATCAATGTGAATGCCAGCGTGCCATCCACTTGTTTTTTAATCAGAATGTTGCCTCCAGCCAAATCTCGGAAAAACACACCACGCGCATGCATTTCATTCAAAAATACCGCCAACTGCGGATAAGCCTGGGCTTCAGTGACACCTTGAATATCGCTGGCACCATCACGGAATGCCGTCACTAAATCACGGGCACTGAAATCATGATCGACCTGCTCACACAAATACAGATTCTGCAGCAATGATTTGTCGCCGGTTTTTTCAAAATAGGCGATAGGTTTCGCCGTAGGAATACCACGTCGTAATAATTCTGCAGCAGCTGTCCAACTGCGTTTAGCTTTGCTGGGACGGTAACGATCCAGCAGCCGCTTGTGGGCATGCATTTTCAGTGGTTTTTTGGCGATAAACGGCTGGTTTAAAACATTGTCAATCCGCCAGATAACATTACGGGCTTTACGTAAGGTGTTATCGGCTTGGGGCTCGGGTAGTTTTGATGGTTGTAATTGCTGCCGTAAATTATCTGCATCGGTCTGGCTAGCGGCATACAACAGACCTTGCCAGCCCGCTTGATCAAATCGATACAGTTGTTTGCCGGGGAAATAACGGTACCAGGCATCCTGACCTTTACCGCGCGGGTCATGAAAACTGACTAATGTGCCGACCGGCCAGCGTAAATAAATTGGCGATTCACCGACGAATTCCGGCATTTCGTCAAGCAAACCGCCGTCACGGTTAAGGCATTGGGCTTTGGCTAAACTCGCGGCATCATAAAGCTTATGTAATGCCATCGCTTTACCATTAATCGTCCATAAAACATGGACTAAGGCGTCAGTGCGACGAAAAGCATGTACTTCCAGATTTTCAGTGGTGGCTAATGGGCCCTGATAAAAACTGCCGGGTATTTGCCGAATAAATTGCTGCATGGCATAAAACGCTGGCCGTTCACGAAAATCGCTCAGTTGGCCCAGCACAGACTGATAATGGGTGATTCGTTCCAGTTTGGGATAAATACCGCTGCCATCGTCCACTAGGCCTTCACGGCTGCATACCAATGGTCCCCAAAAAGCCTGTTGCATCGCACCGGATGCTGCCAGCAACGTGAAATAACGCGTCAAATAATCAGCCTGTTTCTGTTCACCATGAACCAGCAACCGGCGAATCCGCGGTAATGTCCAGAAAGCTGCGGGCGAAATAAATTTTTTGACGCCGAAATCGCCAGTGATTTTATGCAGTAAACGCGCTTTCTTGACCAGGTTAACTTTAAGTTTCAGCGCCAGTTTAGTGCCAAAAATGCGGTGATCATAACGCTCGGGCTCGGTTACCCGTTCGCTAAATAAATTGTTGGTGTGAATATCAGGCAACTGCTGTTCACGACTCAGGCGGTTGAGCACCGAAATATTATGTAATGGCTCAAAATCGGAAATATTCGGTCCGGCTAATTTGATGCGCTTTTCGCGGATAATATCGTGCGCGATTTGCCAGGTATTAAAGAAACTTTCTGTATCATAACCCGACCAATGCCGACGGTTGCTGGTGGCGCCTATTTCAATGGCAGCAACCCGGTAACCAAATTGTTCAGTGACGGTTTCGACAAAGTTCTGCCAACGTTCCTGCGCGGCGGGGGTTTTCATTTGCTGCGCTTCACGAAATGGCTGCACTAAATGCAACAGCACGTGAATTTTGGCACTCAGTAAAGTATTCAGCAGCCGGCTGACAGGACCATTCAAATCGGTATAGGTAAAGTCCAGGCGGACTTGCTGCAAATTGAGTTCAGTCAGTTTTGCCAGGATAAATTCATCAATCGCTGGATCATCGCCGGTGCTCACGCCAACGCCGATAAAATCTTCTGGCACCTGATGCGCTGGTTGTGGCAAATGCCCGCCGGGCAGGGCTAACCGACCTTTAACAACGTATTTCAGGGCGCTGCCCAGTTGGCGAAGATCCATCAGCGGACCATTAACAAATTCACGTTGTTGTTCAGGGCTAGACTTCATTTAAATACTCAATTACAGATTAAGGCGGGCAAGTTCAATGGGAAACACTGCCGGAAAATACGTTGAGGGTGATGACCCCGGCGATGATAAGACTGATACCAATAATGGCCGGCAAATCCAGTTTTTGGTCAAAAACCAGCCAGCCAATTAAAGCGATTAGTACCACGCCGACACCCGCCCAAATGGCATAGGCAATGCCCACCGGAATATATTTCAGGCTCAGCGCCAAAAAATAAAAGGCAATAGCATAGCCGACAATAACGGCCATCGAGGGCCAGAACTTACTAAACCCCTCGGAGGCTTTTAAAAAACTGGTACCAAACACCTCGGCAATAATGGCGGTGCTCAGCAATAACCATTTAGACATTTAATAACTCAGTTGTAGGTGAAAAATAAGCTGATGGCCAGTGCACTACCAAGGACCGCAATGATGAGACTGACGACTACGCCCCACTGACTGCGATAGCCTTCCGGAAATTCAGATTCCCCAAGTGTTTTCAGCACTTTTCGAAACTGACTGGTGGCATATACGGCGGTAAAGCTGCCAAGCACAATAAAGGCCAGTCCCAGCCAGAAGGTTATTTCGGTATTAATGATTTGTTGGCCGTCGGATAAGATTTCTAGAATCAACCCCGAACGCTCAATCAAAAAACCAAACATGATAAATGTCAGACCAGTACGGATCCACGCCAGTAATGTGCGCTCTGCAGCGAATAAAACTCTGGGATCTTGTAAATAAGACATATTATTTGACCTTGCGCCGACGCAGCCAGGCTTTCAGCTTGGCGCTGAGTTTATGGAAGAAACGGTGCTTATTGCCGGCGGCTTCACTGGTCAGAAAATTAATCTGTATAGAACGACGGGTGCCTTCAAAGGGGGGGTAACCATGCCAGCAATTATCGGTAACTTTAAAGGCGACCATGGTGCCGGGGCCGGGGGCAATTTCCGTGACATAATCTTCCATATCACGGTCATTACGAAGCATCCTCAATCGACCAGTGGCTGTCGTCCATTCTGGGTTTAAATAAATGAGTATGGTCACCAACTTGGTTTTTGAGTCGGTATGAATCCGGCCATCCTTAGCGCGTGAATAACCACGCAGCGTCATCAGCATGGGCAGGTTCATGACATCAACGGCGAATTTGTCGCAAATGATTTGTCGGAAATCGGCACTGTCGAGGGCATCTAAAAAAGCGCCGAAATCCTCATTAACCACCACATCCTCTACATTAAAACTGCCGCCATCACTGATGTCCGGAAAGTCGGCCAGTACCCGCTCCAGCATCGCGTCATTAATCGAGCGTTCAACACTAAAAAACGGAAATGGATCTGTTTTCAGCGGTGCTGCCTGTACAGCAGCCAAATTCAGTACCGTGCTCATCTAGGTTCCTGTTATCGGTAAAAATGATTTGACAATATGATAATACAAATCAGGCTTTAGCCGGTCTTATCGGAATGTTGCTGGCCTGAAAATGTCACAATACGCCTCAATATAGGTTTATCAGAACACCGCAAATATCGGGAGTAAGACATGGCAAAGTGGTTAAACGGGCAAGTTGTCGAAAATAAGCGCTGGACCGACAGGCTGCATTCCTTGCGAATCAAAGCCGATATTGCGCCTTTTCAGGCCGGTCAATTTACCCGTTTGGCGCTGGATATTGATGGCGACGAAGTGAGCCGGCCATTTTCACTGGTCAATGCGCCAGATGAGCCTGTTCTGGATTTTTATTTTATCGAAGTGCCTGGCGGTGTGTTATCAACCCGGCTTGCCGCGTTACAGCCGGGAGATGATATTTGGGTTGCTCCTAAAGCGGCTGGCTTGATGACACTTAAACAACTGGCGCCAGCCAGCAAATTATTTTTAATTGCCACGGGTACTGGCTTGGGTCCGTTTTTATCAATTATTAAAACAACCGAAGTCTGGCAACAGTTTGAGCAAATATGTCTGGTTCACGCGGTAAGGTTTGCTGAAGAACTCAGTTATCAGGACACCATTCTGGATGTGAAAACAGCGCATGCCGAGCAATTCCATTATCAGCCAATTGTCAGTCGTGAGGCCGCGCCAGACGCGCTAAGAGGTCGTATTCCTCAGCTTATTGATAACCAGAAACTCGAGCAGGCGCTGGGCGTTGTGATCGATAAAGACAGTCAAGTGTTGTTATGTGGTAATCCGGCGATGGTACAGGAAACTACTGAGGTTCTATTAGCGCGCGGCTTGACCCGGCATAGCCGCCGAGAACCAGGCAATATCAGTATCGAAAAGTATTGGTAGCCCGCCCGCGCTGATGATGTCCAAAAAAGCATGAAATTTAGATAATTTTGATAAAATGCAATGACTTATCTGTTCATACTGATAGGATTGCCTGGAACCATTGTCAGGTTTATCAGTCATATTTAGGTGTGAAAACTTAGTATCAAAATTCTCAACTTAACCATCATCGTCAAATTCAATTAGCTATTGCAGGCAACCGGCTGTGCAGGAACAGTTTTTGTGGTGTGTTTGATTTTTAATTACAAAAAGCTGATTTTTTTGCTTGCATTCAGCTGAAAATTTTTACAGTGTAAAGCTGCATTGTTGTTATTGGATCGCGCTTTGTGATCTATCTAAGGGGAGGGGCCATGTCAGATGTCTGGCAGGAAACCATCACCAACGCTGAAGTGTTACGCCGTGATTTACACGCGCACCCTGAGTTGGGCTGGCAGGAATACCGTACCGCAGATCGTATCCGCGATACGCTCAGTACACTGCAAATTGCCTGGCGTGCCTGTGCCGGTACTGGCACGCTTGCCTGGCTAAATTCCTCTGGCGAGGGTCCTCATATTGCCTTGCGCGGTGATATTGATGCGCTGCCTATCACTGAAAACACCGACATTAACTGGACATCTCAACACGCAGGTTGCATGCATGCCTGCGGTCATGATGGTCATACCGCCACACTGCTGGCCACCGCCCGTTGGCTGAAATTGCATGAGCATTTATTGCCGGGACCGGTGACCTTGATTTTTCAGCCTGCCGAAGAAGGTGGCCATGGTGCCCGGGAAATGATTGCCGATGGCGCTTTAGAAGGCATTGATGCAATTTATGGCTGGCACAATTGGCCAGCGATCCCATTCGGAAAACTGGTCTGTCCCGATGACATTGTGATGTGTGGTAATGGCACATTTGAATTGATCGTAAAGGGAATTGGTGGTCATGCCAGTCAGCCGGAATTATGTCGGGATCCGGTGTTGGCAGCCAGTGCCATTACCTTAAATTTACAGCAGATCATCAGCCGGCGTTTGCCACCGCAACAAGCCGCGGTGATCAGTGTAACTTCTATTGAAGCACCCAGCGCACCGACCGTTATTCCTCAACAGGCCATCATTGGCGGCAGCATTCGAGTGCCGGATAAAGCTTCGCGCGAAACACTGAACCGTCTGATTACCGAGATTAGCCAACAAACGGCGGCCAGTTATGGCGTGCATTGTGAAGTTAATATCTATCCGCGCTATGAAGCAACCATTAACCATGCTCAGCCTGCAATGCAGGTCCGCCAACAATGGCAGGCATTGTTTGGCTTAGATGCGCTGCACAGGGATATCCGGCTACCGATTATGGCGTCCGAAGATTTTAGTTACTACCTGCAGGAAATTCCCGGTGCTTTTGCGCTGATTGGCAGTGATGACGGTCCTGCACATCAGGCGCCGTGCCACAGCCCGTACTACGATTTTAACGACCAGCTAATTCCGCTGGTTACAGCCCTGTTTTCGCGCCTTTCTGGCGCACCTGTTCCGGAGGAACTGTCCATCGTTGGCAAGACGTAAAACCGTGAGGAGAAGTAGATGAGCATATTTGAACAAAGAGAGTCGGCTATTCGAGCTTATTGTCGGGTCTACCCCGTGGTATTTGATAAGGCTTTGAATGCCCGGCAGACAGATGAAAATGGTCGTGAATATATCGACTTTTTCGCAGGTGCCGGTGTGCTGAATTTCGGGCACAACAACCAGCGGATGACGGAGGCAGTGATTGCCTATATTCAATCCAATGGTGTGACCCACAGTCTTGATATGCATACCACTGCCAAGCGTCAATATATGGAACACTTCACCCGGACTATCCTTGAGCCCCGAAATATGCAGCATAAAATGCAGTTTATGGGGCCGACCGGAACCAATGCTGTGGAAGCCGCTATGAAACTGGCCCGTCGGGTAACCGGCCGGCAGGATATTGTCGCTTTCAGCCATGGCTTTCATGGCATGACGTTGGGGGCGCTCAGCGCCACCGCCAATCAATATTTCCGTAATGCCGCTGGTGTGCCGTTGAATCATGTCAAACATTTTCCGTTTGGCTGCGAAACAGTCTGCCCAGGCTGTGAGTTGGGTTGTGGCATGCAAAGCATCGATCAGCTCCGTGCTGTTTATGCCGATTCATCCAGTGGCATTGCACCACCGGCCGCATTTTTGCTGGAAACCATTCAGGCCGAAGGCGGTGTCAAAGTCGCCGATAAAGACTGGTTACAGGCTTTGGCAAAATTGGCCAAAGAAGTTGGCGCTTTGCTGATTGTTGATGATATTCAGGTGGGCGTTGGCCGCACCGGATCGTTTTTCAGCTTTGATGATTTAGATATTGATCCAGACATCATTTGTCTTGCCAAAGGCATTGGTGGTCTCGGTACGCCGATGGCCATGAATCTGGTCAAGCCAGAGTTTGATGACCAATGGTCACCTGGAGAGCATACCGGTACTTTCCGTGGCCAGGATATCTCGTTTATCGCCGGTGATCAGGCGCTGACATATTTTGACGATGATGAACTGATGCAAACTGTCAAAACCCACGGCGCCATGATGGCAGATGCCCTGCAACCATTGGTGGAACGGCACACATTGGTAAATCTGACCGGCAAAGGCATGATTCTGGGGCTGGATGTGGGGAATGGTGAACGAGCTAAAGAAATTGTCAGTCAGTGTTTCGAATCTGGCCTGATGATTGCGAGTTGCGGCACTGGTGGCCGGGTGGTCAAACTTATCCCACCATTGACTACACCTAAAGCCGATCTGCAAGAAGGCCTGCAAATCCTGATTAAAGCCACTGATAACGTGATGATGCGGGAGGCGGCATGAGACAACGCGATGATATGACCTTTCCGTTCGAGGAATACGAACGACGATTACGTGAACTGCGTGAGCGGATTGCTGAGCGATGTATGGATGCCGTGGTGATTTCAGATCCGGAAAACATCATGTATCTGACGGATTACCAGACGACAGGCTACTCATTCTTTCAAGCGCTGGTAGTGCCGCTGGAAGATGAGCCGTTTATGATCACCCGTAAGCTGGAAGAATCGAACGTGATTCACCGCACCTGGGTGGAGATCACACGGCCGTATCCTGATACCGGTGATGCCATACAGATGCTGGTCGATGCACTGCGCGAATTTGGTCTTGATAAGAAACGCATTGGTTATGAACGTAATAGTTATTTCTTCCCCGCTTATCATCAGGATTGCATTCACACCACGCTGACCGATGGCAAATTGCTGGATTGTTTTGGCATAGTCGAAGAAGGCCGAGTCTGTAAATCACCGATGGAAATTGCCTTGATGCAAAATGCGGCAAGAGCCACTGAAGCCGGTATGCAAGCTGGTATTGAAGCAACCGAAGCCGGGGTTACCGAAAACGAGATTGGTGCGGCAATCAGTTCTGCTATGTTTAGAGCTGGCGGTGAACCACCAGCGGTGATGCCTTATGTGACTTCCGGGCCGCGGACCATGATTGGTCATGCCACTTGGGAAGGTCGTGTGGTGCAACCGGATGAGCATGTGTTTCTGGAAGTCGGCGGTTGTTACCGGCGTTACCATACGGCGATGATGCGCACTATTGTGCTCGGCAAACTCAGCCCGTCGATGTATAAAGCCCAGGAAATCATGAAAATGGCGCTGGATGCGGTGCACAGCAAATTCCAACCGGGCATGACGGTCTCTGATGCCGACAATATGATCCGCAACATCATTACCAAAAACGATATTGGTGCGCGTCTGGTGACCCGCTCGGGATATTCCATTGGCATCGCCTTTCCGCCCAGCTGGGATGAGGGCTATATCGTCAGTCTTAAACAAGGTGAATCCGCGGTACTGAAACCAGGCATGACCTTTCATATCATTCCGTGGATGTGGGGCGTTGATGGTGATAAAACCTGCGGTATTTCTGACACCATTCATATTACTGAAGATGGCTGTGAATCGTTTTTCAGTATGGACAGGGATTTTATTGTGAAGCCAGCCAGCAACAGCAAAAAACTGCTGAGTCTGGATAGCGCGCGGCAGAACGAAACCGCTAGAGACGATAAAAAAACCACCGCAAAACAATCTTCCTGAGGACATTATGCTAACAGCAACCAACCCTTTTACCGGGCAAGCGCTTGAACCTTTCCCATCGCTTGAAAAAAATGAAATGTATGCCCGCATCGGCGAAGCGACCGAGGCTTTTGCCGATTGGCGTGATAAAAGTTTTGCTCAGCGCGCCGATGTGCTGAAAGCTGTTGCCAGACAACTGCGCGCCGAAAAATACGACATTGCCGAATTGATGGCGCTGGAAATGGGCAAACCTGTTAAAGAAGGCGTACCGGAAGTCGAAAAGGCTGCAAACTGTGCCGAGTATTATGCAGACCATGCTGAGGCTTATCTTGCCGATGAAACTCTGCCATCCGATGCCAGCCTCAGTTATGTAACCTATCAGCCGTTGGGTACGTTGCTGGGAATTTTGCCGTGGAATGCACCCTTGTGGCTGGCATTTCGCTATTTAGCACCGGCGCTGATGGCCGGTAATACCTGTGTGATGAAGCATGATCCGCATGTGCCCCGCTCAGCGCAGGCCATTGCCAATGCATTTTTAAAAGCCGGTGCGCCGGATAATATTATGGTTAATCTGCCGCTGGAAACCCCGGAAGTAGAGCTGGCGATTCGCGACTCGCGGATTGCTGCCGTGTCATTTACTGGTTCCAGTGGTGCCGGTAAAAAAGTTGCGGCGATTGCCGGTAGTGAAGTGAAACCCTGTGTACTGGAACTTGGTGGCTCTGATCCGGTATTGGTTCTGAATGACGCCAATCTGGAACTGGCGGCAGATGTTATCTGTTTATCGCGAATCATTAATGCCGGCCAGTCTTGTATTGCTGCCAAACGGATTATTGTTGAAGCAAACGTCCACGATCGGTTTGTGGCGTTGGTCAAACAGCGACTCA
This sequence comes from Methylophaga sp., assembly GCA_041612215.1. Lineage (GTDB taxonomy): Bacteria > Pseudomonadota > Gammaproteobacteria > Nitrosococcales > Methylophagaceae > Methylophaga. The sequence goes on along the minus strand of JBFJJO010000041.1, from coordinate 4,613 downwards.
GTAAATTACAGCTCGGTGATCCGCTGCAAGCGAATACCGATATCGGTCCAATCGCCCGCGAAGATTTACAACTGAATTTACACCGGCAAGTCGAGGACACCGTTGCGGCGGGCGGCAAATGTTTATTAGGCGGCAATTTGCCGGAAGGTGATGGTTTTTTCTATCCGGTAACATTGTTAACAGAGGTAACGCCCACCATGTGCGCGTTTCGTGAAGAAACATTCGGGCCGGTCATGGTCATTATCAAGGCGAATGATGTTGACCATGCTTTAGAAATGGCCAACGATACTGAATATGGTCTGGGGGCTGGGATCTGGACAGAAAATGCAGAACTGGCCAGGACCTTGGCAATGCAGATTGTGTCTGGTCAGGTGGCGATTAACGGCATTGTGAAAACCGATCCCCGTTTGCCGAGTGGCGGTGTTAAAGGTTCGGGGTATGGCCGTGAACTGGGACCGCATGGCATCAAAGAATTTGTTAATGCCAAACAGATCTGGATAAAGTAATCAGTCTGAATTGCACGCTAAAAAAAGCCCGTTTTGGGCTTTTTTAGCGCTGCTCGGCCAGCATCTCAGTCAGCGCCGCGGCGAGATCATCGAGGTTGTTACCGAGGGCGCGGACCAGTGCCGGATACCCTGACGCAGCAAGTTCTGTTTGCAGATCAAAGTTTTTTAAACTGATGATATCGCCTTTAATATCTTGCAATTGCCATTGACCACTCATCAGGGCCAGCCCGTCATGGCGGCCGTGAAAGGCATCAACGGTCAGCGATAAACGCAGATCTCCAGCAGTTTGTGGACCGACGACGGTGAATGTTTGTTGACGCTGATTTAACCGGTTTCGTAAGCCACGATTGATTTGCTGGGAAAGATCGGCTGCCCATAAATGATTTTTCGCCTGATTCAGGGTGATGTCGTCGAGTTGCAGTACCAGGCCGCCATCATCGAGAAAGTCGGCCAATTGTACTTCACTGATTTGCAACAATCGTTTCGACGGTTCACTGCTTTCGCCTTGATTTGTATTGGCTTCTGGTAAAAAGTAGCGATGATTTTCCACCGTTTGTTTGGCACAGCCTGCCAGAAAGACCAGTAGTATCAGGGCAAAGTAGCGTTTAAATTTCATCACGAGCGCACCTGCATTTAGGGTTTAGCTGCCGGCGGGACTGGATCGCTGACCGCCGGTGGATTAAAAATCAGCGCGTTTGGTTGTTCGCTGAGCGTCTTGGCGAAAGGTTGCAAATCGCGCATCAGTTTGTCCAGACCCTGCAGGGTGCGATTCAACTCCCGATATGCCGGTGAATCGGGCGACAATCCTTTAACTGCCTCACGTAATTCGGCCAAAGTCTGGTTAATATTGGCCGGTACACTTTGTGTTTGCGGGTCATTGACCAGTTGATTTACGCTGCTGGTCAAATCACGAATCTCGCGCAGCAGAGTTTCTGATTGCTGCATATTGCTGTCCATGCCCTGCAAAATTGGTTCAACCTCTAAGGCGTTGAGCTTGTCGAGCAAATTGGAGACCTTTAACTCAATTTGTGCAAGGCCCGTTGGTGTCGTTGGGATCACCAGACGGTCTTCAAAAGTTTGCTCGGCATAACCGTCAGTTTGATCCCGCTGGAAATTCAAATCGACAAACAAAGAGCCCGTCAGCAAATTGCCAGACTTTAAAGTGGCACGCAGGCCGTTACCAAGCAAAGTTTCGATACGTTCACGCCATTCCTCGAGATCGATCTTTTCCTGACCACCAAGACGCTGAGGTTCAATACGTATCAGAACGGGGATAGCGAAGCTTTCACGGCTGGGCCGCTCTGGTGAGGTAAAACGCCATGGTACCTTACGCACCGTACCGACCCGTATGCCACGAAATTCAACTGGCGCGCCCTCAGAGAGACCGCGAACTGTGTCTTCGACCAGCAGTACATATTCCAGATAATCACTGTAAATACCCTGACGGGCGCTATCTTCATCCGGAAATAACTGGTAAATACGTTCGCCGTTAGCTTCGTTGTTCACCGGTAAATCTGCCAGTTCACCAAACGTTACACCACCACTGACTAATGCTTCCAAAGAGGCAATGTTGACTTCAAAGCCTGCGGCGCTAAGCTCTAAATTAATGCCTTTAGCTGACCAAAAACGGGTGTTGGAGCTAATTAAAACGTCATAAGGGCTTTCAATAAATAATTTATGATTAATTTGCCTGGTATCTTTATTAAATTCAGCCGTTTCTACCCGACCAACGGTATAACCCTGATAAGTGACCGGATCGCCGATCCGCAAGGAGTTGCCTAGTTGACTGATTAAATTGATGCGGATGCCTTCAACACCTTCTATGGCTACCGGCGGTTGATTCAGTACCGAAAATTTGCGTTGTTGCTGCTCCGACTCTCCCGGCTGCATTTGAATATAGGCACCTGATAATACGGTGCTAAAACCACTGATCCCCTCGCGACCAATACGAGGTTTAACCACCCAGAAACGCGTGTCTTTGACCAACATTTCTTCTGCATCATGATTGATGCGCGCCATAATCAGTGCCTGGCTTAAATCTTCGGAGAGTCTGACTTCTTCCACCAGGCCAATATCGACATTTCGAGTTTTGATTTTAGTTTTACCGGCTTCGATACCTTCGGCATTAGACATGGTGAGTGTGATCAACGGACCAGTGTGACGATAATTATCAACAATCAGCCAGATACCAATCAACATTGCCACCACGGGGATGATCCAGATTGGCGAGAGCCGTGATGCTTTAACCGATTTGGCCCGATGCAAATCGATGTTTTGTGACGTTTCAACTGAATCGGTGTCACTCACGCAGAGGCTCCTTATTGCCTGTAGTTACAGTGTTGGCAGGTTGATCCCAAATCAGACGTGGGTCAAAAGTGATCGCCGCCAACATCGTTAATATTACCACTGCCGCAAATGCCAGGGCTGCTGGCCCCGGATTTATCGATAACAAACTGCCGGCACGGATAAGCGCCACCAAAACTGCGACCACAAATACGTCAACCATCGACCAGCGGCCGATAAATTCGGTGATACGATATAAACGTACGCGACTGCGGTGACTGATTTCACTGCTTTTACCAACCCGCAAACATAACCAGCCCAGTGCCAGAATTTTGCCGACTGGCACAATGATACTGGCGACAAAAATCACTAACGCAATAGGCCATGATCCGGCATTGACCATATCAACCACGCCGCCAATAATGGTCTTAGGCTGCGTGTGTCCCAGTCGGGTACTGAACATAATCGGATAAACATTAGCCGGTATATACAATATGCAGGCAGCGACCAATAATGCCCAGGTCCGCTGCAGGCTGTGTGGTAACCGGTGCCGAAGTATTTCGCCACAGCGCTGGCAATAGGCTTTGCCGGCATTAGGCAAATGTTGCAACAGGCCACAGGTTGTGCATCCGGTTAAATGCTGTGAGGTAGCAGTTTGCCCGGTTTGGCTGGCTTCTGGTGCCAGCGGTTCGCCAGCAATGGCAAACCACATCCAGTCATCATCCAGCGAACGCATGGTTAACAGTAGCAAAATGGCAAAACTGCAAAATGCCCAAAAGCCAATTCCCAGCGTCACATCAGCGTTACCAGAAATTTTGAACAAACTAACCAGCGCGCCAATAATAAAGACATCAGCCATCATCCATGGGTGTAAATGTTTTAAAGATCGGGCGATCACCCGGCTGAAACGAAGTGGCTCTGAACGCATTAAGCCGGCTTGTAACCAGATCACACTAAGCAAATAAATTGCCGGCAAAATAACTATGGTCAATGCCACCAGTATGGCGATGAGGGGTTGGTCAAAACTGAGTAGTTGTGTTGCCGTCTGACTGAGTTCAATTTGCTTACCAATACCAAAGACGGCAAAGCTGACAAACGGAAAACTCACCGACAATACCAGCGACAGCAACGCACTTAACGCCAGTGCCATACTGCGTTGTACCGGCCGGAAATGGCGTTTGGTGATGGTATGATTACAACGTGGACAAACTGCAATTTCACCGGGCCGCAGTGGCGGCAATGCCATCACCCAATCGCATTCCTGGCAGGCACGCAAACGTCGCCGGCTGGTGCGGGATTCCGGTGAGCCAGATTCAATGTCTCGCCGTTTGGATGTGGTCTGCTGATGACGCAATTCAACTTTCCATAAAATTTAAAAAACGCAGTATAACGTGGCTAAACAACAGATTTTGTGATCTAGTCGCCGCTGCCGCATACGGCAACAGGGTCAAACTTTTTTACAAATTTTGACTTGAGTTTCATGGCGCCAATACCGTCTATTTTCCAGTCGATATTGTGGTCACCATCAATAGGCTGAATGTTCTTCACTTTGGTACCGACTTTGACGAATAATGGCGAACTCTTTACCTTCACGTCTTTAATCAATGTCACGGTATCGCCGTCTTGCAGTGCATTACCATTCGCATCATGAACACTGGCGGGCAGAACAGTCACAATGGCATTTTGCATGGGCCATTTGAAAGCACATGCAGGACAAATCAATAAACTGCCATTTTGATAGCTGTATTCAGAATCACATTTGGGGCAGTCAGGAAGTGTTGGCATGGGTTACTCATTGGCGTTAAGTGGCTATGCCCATTGTAT
>JBFJJO010000040.1:0-16061 GCA_041612215.1 Methylophaga sp. | reverse complement strand
GTCTCTGTGGTTATTTTTTATCAACCGATCAGTTTTAAAGCATGGCGGATGACATTGATATCCGCACCCGGTAAGTGCGCATTTTCACTCAAATACCGCCGCCAGCGTTTGGCGCCGGGTTGCCCCTGAAAAAAACCCAGCATGTGCCGGGTAATTGACTTTAAAGGCCGGCCTTCTCGCATCCGTTGTTCAATATACGGCAACATCTGTTCAATAATTTCCGGCTCGCTGCCAACTTGGGAAGCATCGCCAAAAATTCGTTGATCAGCCGCCGCCAGCAAATAGGGCTGGTGATAAATGGCCCGACCGATCATCACACCATCAAGCTGTTGCAAATGCTGCAAAGCTTCATTCATGCTATGGATACCGCCGTTAATATCGACATGTAATTGTGGAAAATCAGCTTTAATCTGATAGACGCGGTCATAATCCAATGGCGGAATATCACGATTCTGTTTAGGACTTAAGCCCCGCAGCCAGGCTTTGCGGGCATGCAAAATCAATGCATCGGCGCCGGCTTTATCAATGGCGCTGACAAATTGATAAAGAAATTCATAACTATCCTGCTCATCAATGCCTAACCGGGTTTTGACGGTCACCGGAATGGAAACTGCGGCTTTCATCGCCGCAACCCCGGCGGCAACCAAATCAGGACTGGCCATCAAACAGGCGCCAAACTGACCGTTTTGTACCCGGTCACTGGGGCAGCCGACATTCAGGTTCACTTCCTGAAAACCAGCATCTTCAGCTAATTTGGCACAGGCGGCTAAATCATCAGGATCACAACCGCCCAGTTGCAATGCCAGTGGATATTCTGCCGCATCATGATCTAAAAAACGCGCAGTATCTCCATGCAACAAGGCACCCGTCGTCACCATTTCGGTATACAGCAAAGTATGCCGCGACAGCAGTCGGCATAAATAGCGAAAATCCCGATCAGTCCAATCGAGCATTGGCGCCACTGACAGGCGATGGGCAAATTTAAGTTCAGTATTCACAAGCAGGCTTTTTGATTTTAATCGGCTATTTTCGCAAATCAGCCGGTAAAATGCCCGTATGAATGTTATTTCCTTAACTTTTAAATGAGCAGCTTTGAATTGAACGGTATCAACATTGCCGTAAAACGCAGTGCCTGTCGCAAAACCATCGCGCTAAAAGTGCGAGGCAATGAAGTATCACTACATTTACCCAAACGCATGCCATTATGGCTGGGTAAACAATTTGCTGCTAAGCAACAAGACTGGTTACACGCCAAGTTATTAGTCACCGGCCAGCAAACCAAACGAATATTTTCGGCCGATAGCGAGCAGCCTTTTCTGGGCAAAAACTACCGTTTAAAGCTGAATCCAGATTTAAAACAACGCCGCCAACTGGTTTTTGATAACCAGCAGTTTCATCTTAAACTACCGATTAATGCGGATAGTGAGACGATCAAAAACACCCTGTCGCGTGGTTATAAACAGTTGGCTGAAGTTTACTTGCCGGAGAGATGCCAGCAACTTGCCACCCTCACGGGCCTACAACCCAAAAAAATCCAGCTGCGTAGCTACAAAGCCCGATGGGGCAGCTGTAATGCTCGCGGAGAAGTACAGCTGAATTGGCTGCTGATCCAGGCACCACCAGCAGTGATTGATTACGTTATTATTCACGAACTGTGTCACTTGCAGCAGATGAATCACAGCGCCCATTTTTGGCAATTGGTTGAACAATTTGCTGCTGATTATCGTGATCATCGCAGCTGGCTAAAACAATACGGGCAGCTATTAATGCTCTAGATAGCCTTGATTAACTTGTTTTTTTTCGACTATCTATTATCATATGACGTTCGGGTAAGGAACGCTGCGACAGAGTTAAGCTCTGCTAGGCTTACCCAACGTAATCTTCAAACGGCGTTCATTATTAACAGGTCACTGGTAGTAATGGACGAAGTTTCCGAACTTTTCTCATAGTCCGACTATCTTTACCTACATTAAATAATGAGGAAGTTGTCTATGAGTAGTGCTTATCTTTTTACCTCTGAATCGGTTTCAGAAGGTCATCCAGATAAAGTCGCTGATCAAATCTCCGATGCAGTACTCGATGCAATTATTGAAAAGGATCCTCAGGCACGTGTTGCCTGTGAAACCCTTATCAAAACGGGTGTAGCTATTGTCGCCGGTGAAATCACTACGTCTGCATGGGTCGATCTCGAGCAAATCGTCCGCGATACCATCTGTGAAATCGGTTATACCAGTTCTGAAGTGGGCTTTGATGGTCAAACCTGCGGCGTGATGTCGGTTATCGGTAAACAATCCCCTGACATCAATATGGGCGTTGATCGCGGCAGTGAAGAAGAGCAAGGTGCAGGCGATCAGGGTCTCATGTTCGGTTATGCCAGTAACGAAACGGAAGTGTTGATGCCAGCGCCTGTCACTTATGCGCATCGTCTGGTTAAACGTCAGGCACATATCCGCAAATCCGGTGAGCTGTCATGGTTGCGTCCCGATGCCAAAAGCCAGGTGACGTTTATTTACGAAGACGGCAAACCGGTAGGCATTGATACCGTCGTTTTATCGACACAACATAATCCGGAAATAAAACAGTCTGATTTACACGAAGCGGTGATGGAACACATCATCAAACCGGTCTTGCCGGCAGAATGGCTGACCAAAAACACCCGCTTTCATATCAACCCGACAGGCCAGTTTATTATTGGTGGTCCAGTTGGTGACTGCGGTCTGACTGGCCGTAAAATCATTGTTGATACCTATGGCGGCATGGCGCGTCACGGTGGTGGCGCATTTTCCGGTAAAGACCCGTCAAAAGTTGACCGCAGTGCAGCATACGCCGGCCGTTATGTGGCAAAAAATATTGTTGCCGCGGGTCTTGCTGATCGCTGTGAAATTCAGATTTCTTATGCCATCGGTGTTGCCCACCCAACCTCTATTAGCGTCGATACCTTTGGCACCGGCAAAATCAGTGAGGAAAGATTGGTCGCGCTGGTACGTGAACACTTTGATCTGCGCCCGGTTGGCCTTATCAAAATGCTTAATCTGGTACGCCCCATTTATCAACAAACCGCCGCCTATGGCCACTTTGGCCGTGAAGAAGCAGACTTTAGCTGGGAACGAACTGACCTTGCCCCAGTCTTACGCGAAGCTGCCGGTCTCAAATAATTAACAGGATATTAATCATGCAATCACAAGTTGTCGAAAACCTAAAACCAGACTACAAAGTCGCCGATATCAGCCTCGCCAAATGGGGCCACCAGGAAATCAAAATTGCCGAGAGCGAAATGCCGGGTCTGATGGCATTACGTGAAGAATATGCTGGCAAAGCACCATTGAAAGGTGCGCGTATTGCTGGCTGTCTGCATATGACCATTCAAACCGCGGTGCTGATCGAAACACTGATCGAACTCGGCGCTGAAGTACGCTGGTCATCATGCAATATTTTCTCAACCCAGGATCACGCGGCCGCCGCGATGGCCGATCAGGGTATTCCGGTATTTGCCTGGAAAGGTGAAACTGAGGAAGAAGCGGTCTGGTGTATCCGCCAAACCGTTGTTGGCCCGAATAACTGGCGGCCGAACCTGATTCTGGATGATGGCGGTGATTTAACCCAGATTATGCACAACGAGTTTCCAGAGTTACTGGATGATGTCCGAGGGCTTTCTGAAGAAACGACTACTGGCGTACACCGTTTATACGAAATGATGAAAGCTGGCACGTTGAAAGTGCCTGCCATCAACGTTAATGACTCGGTGACCAAGTCTAAATTTGATAATCTGTACGGCTGCCGTGAATCACTGCTTGACGGTATCAAACGCGCGACCGATGTGATGGTTGCCGGTAAAATCTGCGTGGTCCTGGGCTACGGCGATGTTGGTAAAGGCTGTGCACAGGCATTTCGCGGTATGGGCGCCACAGTATTTATCACTGAAATCGATCCCATCTGCGCGTTGCAGGCGGCGATGGAAGGTTACCGGATTGTCACCATGGATGAAGTCGCCGATAAAGCCGATATCTTTGTGACTGCCACCGGCAATATCAATGTCATCAACCATAGCCACATGGCAGCGATGCGCAATGAAGCTATCGTCTGTAATATCGGTCATTTTGATAACGAAATTGATGTCGCTTCACTGCGTAACTACGAGTGGGAAAATATCAAACCACAGGTTGACCATGTTATTTTCCCGGATGGCAAACGTATCATTCTTCTGGCTGAAGGCCGTTTGGTGAATCTGGGTTGTGCCACTGGCCATCCGAGCTTTGTCATGTCAGCCTCGTTCACCAATCAGGTGATGGCACAAATCGAGTTGTGGGATAACCACAAGAACTACGAAAACAAGGTTTATGTGTTGCCTAAGCGTCTTGATGAAAAAGTCGCTCGTCTGCATTTAAGCCGAATTGGTGCGCATCTCACCGAAATGACGGCGGATCAGGCAAAATATCTGGGTCTGGAACAAACCGGCCCTTACAAACCAGATCATTACCGTTACTAAACTAAAAAAGGGCTAACTTTCAGTTAGCCCTTTTTCTTTGCAGAGAAGTTAGACAAAACCATGGCGACATCCCCAGTTATCAGCTGCGAGTTTTTTCCACCGAAAACTGACAAAGGCGTCAGTAATATATTACAGGTGCAACAAGACCTGGCGGCTTTGCAGCCGGCTTTTTATTCAGTCACCTTCGGTGCCGGCGGCTCCACACAGGACAACACTTTAGATGCCGTCGTGGCGATTCAGCGGCGAGCTGCTGAGACGGGTATTGGTGCGGCGCCGCATTTATCCTGTGTTGGCTCCTCCCGGGAGCGTATTCGCAACATTCTGCAAACCTATATTGATAACGATATTTCACGGCTTGTCGCTTTGCGTGGTGACTTACCATCAGGCATGCGCGATCCCGGCGATTTTCGTTATGCCAATGAATTGGTGGAATTTATTCGCCAGGAAACCGGGAATCATTTCACTATTGAAGTTGCCGCTTATCCGGAAGTCCACCCACAAGCACAAGATGCCAATAGCGACTTTGATAATTTCAAACGCAAAGTCGATGCCGGTGCTGACAGTGCCATTACCCAATATTTTTATAATATTGATGCCTATCTTTATTTTGCTGATCGCTGCATGCAGTCTGGTATAGAAATTCCTATTATTCCCGGCATTATGCCGATCAATAATTATGCACAACTGGCCCGCTTTTCTGCTGGCTGCGGCGCTGAGATCCCACGTTGGCTTCGCAAAAAACTGGAAGCCTATTACGATGACATTCCATCAATGCAGGCATTTACCACTGATTTCCTGACCGATTTCACTGAACAATTACTGGAAATTGATGTGCCGGGGCTGCATTTTTACAGTATGAATAAATCTGAGCCGGTTTTGACGGTCTGCCAGCGGCTGGGTCTGCTCGACCAATAGCCAGTATCGGCAGCAGCCTATGAATTATTTTGCTGAATCGCTGACTGCTGCGCTGCACCTGCTGCTGCATCTGGATGCTGATGTTTGGCAAATCATTATCACCTCTGTGATGATCTCGCTCATTGCGTCAATGATGGCAGCTTTCATTGGTGTGCCAGCCGGTGTGATGATGGCGATTCATTCCTTTCCTGGCAAAAACAGTCTGCAGCATTTGCTGAATACGCTGATGGCGATGCCTACCGTGGTGATCGGTTTATTGCTGTATGGCCTGTTAAGCCGGATGGGGCCTTTGGGTGACTGGGGTTTACTTTATACGCCGACGGCGATAATTATGGCGCAGGCGATTTTAATTTTGCCAATCATGATGAATCTGACCATTACCGCCGTTAAAGGTGCCGATCCACGTTTATTGCCAACCTTGAAAAGTCTGGGCGCTGGCCGCAGACAGCAGACTTTACAAATCATGCGTACGGTGCGGCTGGCTATTTTAATTGCCGTTATCACCGGTTTTGGCCGGGCCATTGGCGAAGTCGGTGCGGCCATGATGCTGGGCGGTAATATCGAGGGTTATACCCGCACCATGACCACTGCCATCGCGCTGGAAACCAGCAAAGGCGAATTTGAACTGGCGTTGGCGCTGGGTATCGTCTTGCTGCTATTGGCTTTTCTGCTGAATTTCACTTTATCCGCTTTGGATAAACGTATCCAATGAACACCTGTTACCAACTCCACGACGTAAAAATGTATTACGACGGACAGTGCGCGCTGGATATTCCGGCACTACCCATTGAACACGGTCAGACGCTGGCAATCCTTGGCCAGAATGGTGCCGGCAAATCGACCCTGTTATCACTGCTCGCTTTACTCAGTAAACCCGCTGATGGTGAGCTTTTATTATTTGGTGAGGCGACCAATAGCGTTACCCGGAGACAACGTCAGCGTATTGGTCTGGTTGCCCAGCAACCGTATTTATTACCGGGTAGCGTCAGCGATAATATTGCCCTGGCATTACGTTGTCAGCAGATCGCTAAATCTGAGCAGTCACAGCGCATTGAGCAGGCGCTTAACGCCGTAAATTTAACGCATCTTGCTAATCAGGACGCGTCAACTTTATCCGGTGGTGAATTAAAGCGTGCTGCGCTGGCCCGGATACTGGCCTATCAACCAGATATATTGCTGCTTGATGAGCCATTTTCACATCTCGACAGTCAGCATATACGCCAGCTGGAAGACTTAATTCAACAGCTCAGCAATGACCAGCGCACGGTTATTTTCACAACCCATGACCGAATGCAGGCTTACGCATTGGCCAATCAACATATTCATTTACTGAATGGCCGCCTTACTGAAGCGCCACTGCTAAATTTATTTCACGGCCGCTTTCGCGGAGACTGTTTTGATACCGGCAAACTCAAGCTGTATGCGAACCCATCGCAAACCAATGCTCGACATATCGCGATTGATCCGCGAGAAATCATCATCAGCCGCCATCCGGATAAAGATAGCAGCGCCCGTAATCAGTTACAGGGCCGGCTGATACAGATTGCTGAAGAAGGTAGCGAAGTACGTTTAACTATCGACTGTAGTGAAGCGTTTCAGGTGATTATAAGTCCCCCGTCACTGCAACAACTTCAGCTACAGCTTGGTGACATACTGTGGCTGAGTTTTAAGGCCAGTGCTGTGGCACTGCTTTGACCGGCGTTTATTTTATCTCGTCATATAGGCAACGGCGCCAGCTTTGCGGTAACATTAACTCATGCTCATAACTTCTCGACCCCAATCTAAGTGAAACCATCGTTACAGCTACGTGTCGGTCAAAGTCTATCGATGACACCCCAGTTGCAACAGGCGATCCGTTTGTTACAACTCTCATCGCTGGAGTTACAAGTCGAAATTCAGGAAGCACTGGAAAGCAATCCACTGCTGGAAGTCGAAGAGGACTACGATTACGATGCGCCTGAAACAGCCTCGCGCAGTAATGATGACGACAGCCGAGAAATCAGTGAGCTGGAAAACCGCGATATCCCCGAGGATTTGCCGGTCGATTCGCAATGGGAAGACACTTTCGAGTATCAATCCACTGGCAGCATGACCAGTAATGGTACGGGTGATGGTGAGTTTGAACGCGACAGTCAGTATGGCAGTGGCGATAGTCTGCAGCAGCACTTGCTGTGGCAAATGCGATTGACCCACTTTACTGAAACCGAGCAGGCTATTGCCACCACCATTATTGATTCGATAGAAGATGATGGTTATTTGAAATGCTCGCTGGAAGATATTCAACAAAGTCTCGGTGAAGAATTTGCTGAAATCGAGCTCGATGAAATCGAAACCGTTCTGCACCGCATCCAACATTTTGATCCAGTGGGTGTTGCTGCCCGTGACTTACGCGAATGTTTATTGATCCAGTTGCGGCTTTATGATGCCACCGCATTGCAGCATATTGACCTGCTGACCGAACTCATCGACAAACATCTGGATACGCTGGCCAAACGTGATTACGCGCTAATTAAACGGGCGCTTAAAGTCTCTGACGATGAATTAACCGATCTGGTGCGCAGCATTCAGCTGCTTAATCCGCGCCCGGGCAGTTTGATACAGACAGACAACACGGAGTACATTGTCCCAGATGTTTATGCCAAAAAAATTAATGGTCGTTGGCGGCTGTCGCTGAATCCTGACAATGCGCCGCGTCTGCAAATTGCAGATCATTATGCGCAGCTGATAAACCGCGCTGACAGCAGTGCTGAAAACACCTATTTAAAAAATAATTTGCAGGAAGCCCGTTGGTTTTTGAAAAGCCTGCAAAGCCGCAACGAAACACTGATCAAAGTGACTGAAGCCATTGTCGAACGGCAAAAAGAATTTCTGGATCATGGTGAAGAAGCCATGCGGCCATTGGTGTTAGCGGATATCGCTGAAACGGTGGAAATGCACGAATCCACTATTTCGCGTGTCACCACCCGCAAATATTTACACACCCCGCGTGGTATTTTTGAATTGAAATTTTTCTTTTCCAGCCATGTCGGTACGGAAAGTGGTGGTGAATGTTCTGCAACCGCTATCCGCGCTATTATCAAAAAATTAGTCGCGGCAGAAAATCCAAGAAAACCACTGAGTGACAGCAAAATTGCTGATATCCTCGGTGAAGAAGGCATTAATGTTGCTCGACGCACTATCGCCAAGTACCGCGAAACATTGTCTATACCGCCTTCAAACGAGCGTAAGCGACTGGTGTAGAACCAGTTTTTCATCCACCAACAGGAGTGATGCATTATGCAATTAAACCTAAGCGGACAACATCTGGATATCACCGACAGTCTTCGGGATCATGTTAATAAAAAATTTGAAAAGCTGACCCGTCATTTCGACCATATGACTAATGTGCATGTGGTGCTGTCCGTTGAAAAAGACCGGCAAAAAGCAGAGGCAACAGTGCATGTTAGTGGTGCCGATTTATTTGCCTCAGACGAGCAGGAAAATATGTATAGCGCCATCGAAAACCTGGTCGCCAAACTAGATAGGCAGATCATCAAACATAAAGATAAAATTACTAATCACCATCAAGCCGATGGTGCCATGCAAAAGCACAACGCAAGTTAAGGTCTGATTTATGCTCATCGCTGCGCTGCTAGTGAATGCCGATAACATCAGTTATCACGACGAAGCCACCAGTAAAAAACGGGTGCTCGAAAATTTGAGTCGGCTGCTGGCGGCTAACAGCGAGGCTTTAACCGCCGAGAAAATCTTTCAGGTACTGCTTGAGCGCGAACGCTTGGGCAGTACCGGACTCGGCAAAGGCGTTGCAATCCCGCATGCCCGCGTTCCCGATTTAAACCATACTGTTGCAGCCATGTTGACGTTGGCAGAACCGGTTGATTTTGAGGCTTCTGACGGCCAGCCAATTGATATCGCGTTCGGCTTGTTAGTCCCCGAAGATGATTCAGCTCATCATTTACAACATTTATCACGGTTGGTGACCCTATTCCGTGATGCCGAGTGCTGCAGCAAAATTCGTCAGGCAGGTAGTGCTGAGGCAGTATTCGAATACTTGCTGTCAATCGACGAAGATTAAAACGGCGATTGTTTTCAACATATGTTTACCAGCGGTCCTAACTAGCAGGTAAATCCCATGCTGCAATCTCCTGAACAACCGCTCCAACGCCATGCGGTGATGGTACGCTGGCAACAATCCGGCCTGTTGATTTGCGGCCCCCCCGGTATCGGCAAAAGCAGTCTGGCATTGGCGATATTACATCAGGGTGGGCAGTTAATTGCTGATGATTGTGTTGATATTCTCCGCCTCGAAGCTCAGTTGATCGCCCGGTGCCCAGCCGCACATGTCGGTTTATTGCATAGCCGCGAACTGGGTCTGTTACATATTCCTAGCCTGTTTAGTGATAATGCCGTGCTCGCAGAAACGCCAGTTGATGCCATTATCAAACTACTGCCAGAGCCACCCGGACAACTTACATTTTCACAGGATGCATCAGAACAAATATTGGGCATCGACGTCCAAGTCCTTGCCTTAAGTCTGCTTAACCCACTCAGCCTGACCGAACGTATTGCTCTTTGGTTACGACAATAACCGACAAAAAATGAAATCTGACATTTGCGAAATCACCTGATATCAATTACATTCAAGACCGTAACCCGCCCTGATAAAAGGCCCAGAGACAGTAAATGACGGTAGGCATTTTAATCGTATCGCATAATCATATCGGTACCGAGCTCATCAATACCGCACGGCAAATGTTGTCTTGTTGTCCGTTACCGACCAAAGTAATTTCCATTGAGGTCAAGGACAATCCCGACGCAATTCGAAACCAATTGAACCGTGATTTATTGGGGCTGGATCAAGGTAATGGTATCTTGATTTTGACCGATATGTTTGGCTCGACGCCGAGCAATATTGCTTGCGCGGTCTCAGATCGCAATGATATCCGCATCGTATCTGGCTTAAACCTACCGATGCTGGTCCGGGTCCTCAATTACCCCACCCTCAACCTGGAAGAACTCGAGATCAAAGCTATCAGCGGTGGCCAGGAAGGTATTGTGCGTTGCCACCACTCCGGATATTTGTCATGACCAAGCAAACTTTCACCATCATCAATAAACTTGGCTTGCATGCCCGTGCGGCGGCTAAATTCGTGACCACGGCATCAACCTTTAATGCTGACATTCTGGTGCGTCGTGACGGCCGAGAAGTGAATGGCAAAAGTATTATGGGGGTGATGATGCTGGCAGCCGCCAAGGGCACGGACATTACCGTCTGTGCTGACGGTGATGATGCCGATGCCGCGCTGAAAGCGATCGGCGAATTAATCGACAATTATTTCGAGGAAGGCCAATGACCCTGGAATTACAAGGGCTGGGCGTTTCCCGCGGTATTGCAATTGGCCGTGCTCATATCCTGTTTCATAACCAGCCGGATGTTCGTGAATATCTGATTCCGGCATTTGCCATTGAGCAGGAAGTGGAACGGCTGCTGGATGCTATTGAACAGGCTAAACAGCAGCTTAAAGCCATCCGCAATCATATTCCCGCCAATGCACCATCCGATGTTATTGCTTTTATTGATACGCATATTTTGATGCTTAACGACTCGTCATTGAGCAAAGTACCGGTTGATATGATTCGCCAGCGTCGTTGTAATGCTGAATGGGCCTTGCAATTGCAACGTGATGCGCTGATCAACGTCTTTAATGAAATGGATGATCCTTATCTGCGTACCCGTCGTGATGATGTTGATCATGTGGTCAACCGGGTACATCGGATCCTTGCGGATCAAGATGTTGCTGATCATGAAATTCCTGATGGCCGCCTCAAAGGTCACATCATTATTGCTGAAGATTTAACACCAGCTGACACAGTATTAATGCAACATCAAGGTATTGCCGGCTTTGTCACCGAACATGGTGGTGCCACTTCGCATACCACAATATTGGCCCGTAGCTTAGGGATCCCGGCGATTATTGGCGTCGAATCGGTGCGTCGTTATGTGCAAGACAACGAGCCCCTGATCGTCGATGGCGAAGCCGGTATCATGATTGCCGGCGCTGACGATGCCACTACCGCAGAATTCCAACAGCGGCAGGTTGCTTTTTACGAACATATTTCGTCATTAAGCCGCTATAAATCACAGCCCACCAAAACCCGTGATGGCAAAGCGATTACTTTGCTTGCCAATGCCGAACTACCCGAAGATATCGGCACGATTTATGCCGCCGGCGCACAGGGTATCGGTCTATACCGTACTGAATTTCTGTATATGAATCGGCTGACGCCACCGGAAGAAGAAGAACAATTGGCAGCTTATCGTGATGTTGTCGAAGGCATGAATAACCATCCGGTCACCATTCGTACTTTTGACCTCGGGGCAGATAAAACCGTTGATGGTGGTCGGCAACTTTCCCAAACCGTGGTGACCAATCCGGCGCTTGGCTTAAGGGCCATTCGATTATGTCTGGCACAACCGGCAATGTTCCGCACCCAGTTAAGGGCGATTTTACGGGCATCGGCCTTTGGCAAGATCAAAATCATGTTTCCGATGATTTCGACGATGCATGAGTTATTACAAGCACGTAACTTATTAGAACAATGCAAAATCGAATTAGAGCGTGAATGTCTGGAATTCGACCGGCATATTGAGATTGGCGCTATGATCGAAATACCAGCCAGTGCCGTCTGCGCGGATATGTTTGCCCGCCATGTTGATTTTTTATCAATAGGTACCAATGACTTGATTCAATACACACTGGCGATTGACCGTATTGATGATCACGTCAACTATCTTTATGACCCACTGCATCCAGCTGTGCTTAAACTCATTCACATCACGCTGGAAGCAGGTAAACGCCACAATATTCCAGTATCAATGTGCGGTGAAATGGCTGGTGACCCTCGATTCACGCGGTTATTGCTGGCCATGGGGTTGGAACACTTCAGTATGCACCCCAATGCCTTGTTGGAAGTGAAACAAATCATTAACGAAACCGATTTGGGTCAACTGCCTACCAACACCCTGCAGATAATGGATGTTTCCGATGCAATGGAAGCCGATATGCTGCTCGAACAAATCAACGCACCGGAACATGATCATTGAGATGCAGTGATTTTTTACAACAATCTAATTGACCGTAAAGATAAACAGGCCTTGGATTTAACGCTATCCAGCACCGGCCCCACAGGCTAAAATACACCACTAGTCAATCCCCAAACACCGACGCGCTGTGGAGCCGGTTATGTCTGAGCTGGATCAATACCATGCTTTAAATCATTCGCTCGAAACCCTGGCCGATGCGCTGCAAAGTGGTCGCTTCGTCCGGATGCGGCGTTTATTGTCTAGCCTGCATCCAGCAGAAACAGCACACTTACTTGAATCATTACCACCAGCTGAACGGAAAGTCTGCTGGCCAATTATCAACCCTGAACTGCGCGGCGAGGTACTGTCCTATATCGGGGAGGATGTCCGTACCAGCCTGATGGTTGATATGGATACCGCAGATCTGCTGAGCGCTACCGAAGATCTTGATACTGATGACGTGGTCGACTTGCTGCAGGATCTGCCCGATCATGTCATGCAGGAAGTGCTGCGGGCGATGGACAGCCAGCGTCGCCGCCGCCTTGAAGTGATTCTTGGTTTCGAGGAAGACACTGCCGGCGGTTTGATGAACACCGACGTGGTGACCGTACGTTCGGATATTACCCTCGAAGTCGTACTGCGCTATTTGCGTATGCTCGGTGATTTACCAGAAAACACTGACAGCTTGTACGTCGTTGATCATCATGATAAATATCTCGGCACTTTGCGTTTATCACAGGTGGTCAGTCGCAGCCGTTCAATGACGGTACGAGAAGTAATGTCGCATCAGGTGGAAGCTATTCCGGCTAATATGTCTGATGAAGACGTTGCCCACCGCTTTGAAAAACATGATTTAATCTCCGCACCGGTAGTCGACAAAGACAATCATTTGCTTGGCCGTATCACCATCGACGACGTGGTAGACGTTATTCGCGATGTTGCCGAACATTCGATGCTGAGCATGGCCGGCTTGAGTGAAGATGAAGACACCTTTGCACCGGTGAAAAAAAGCGTGCATCGCAGATCGGTGTGGCTGGGTATCAACTTAATTACCGCCTTTCTGGCTTCCTGGGTGATAGGCTTGTTTGATACTACTATTGAAAAAGTGGTTGCCCTGGCCGTTTTGATGCCGATTGTTGCCAGTATGGGTGGTATTGCAGGTAGCCAAACGCTGACATTAGTGATCCGTTCCATGGCACTCGGTCAATTGAATGATAAAAACCAACGCTGGCTGCTGCGCAAAGAAC
The DNA here is from genome assembly GCA_041612215.1 of Methylophaga sp. Lineage (GTDB taxonomy): Bacteria > Pseudomonadota > Gammaproteobacteria > Nitrosococcales > Methylophagaceae > Methylophaga. The sequence goes on along the minus strand of JBFJJO010000040.1, from coordinate 2,329 downwards.
TTGCTGTTGGTGCGCTCAATGGCATTATTTGGGCCCTCGCTATCGCTATGGTCACCTATCTGTGGTTTCAGGATGTTGGTATCGCGATTTTGATTGGGGTGGCCATTATTATTAATCTGGTGGCTGCGTCATTGGCCGGTGTCACCATACCGCTGGCGCTGAAAAGGTTCGGTATCGATCCCGCACTGTCAGGCAGTGTACTGTTAACGACGATTACCGATGTGGTCGGTTTTATGGCTTTCCTCGGATTTGCTACGCTATTTATTGTTTAATTTTTAACCGGAATTTTTTATGTCAGGCAACAGCTTCGGAAAACTATTCACCGTTACCACCTTCGGTGAAAGTCACGGTCCGGCTTTAGGCGCCATTATCGATGGCTGCCCGCCGGGCATGGCATTGTCTGAAGCAGATTTACAGGGCGATCTGGATCGGCGGCGTCCCGGCAAAAGCCGTCATGAAACCCAACGCCGTGAACCAGATCAGGTGAAAATTCTGTCAGGGGTTTTTGAAGGCAAAACCACTGGCACACCGATTGGTTTATTGATCGAAAACGTCGATCAACGCTCTAAAGATTACGGCAATATTGCCCAGCAATTCCGCCCGGCCCATGCCGACTATGCCTATCACCATAAATTTGGTTTCCGCGATTATCGCGGTGGTGGCCGTTCATCAGCACGCGAGACCGCCATGCGGGTTGCCGCCGGCGGCATCGCCAAAAAATACCTGCGCGAACGCTATGGCATTGAAATTCAGGGCTATATGGCGCAGCTCGGCCCCATCAAAGCTGAAACATTGGACTTCTCACATCTCGATAACAGTCTGTTTTTTAATCCCGATCCAGCGATTGAAAAACAGCTCGAAGACTACATGGACAACCTGCGCAAAGAGGGTAACTCTATTGGCGCGCGCATTAATGTCATTGCCCGTAATGTACCGCCCGGTCTGGGCGAACCGATTTTTGACCGGCTGGATGCTGATATTGCCCACGCCATGATGAGCATTAATGCTGTCAAAGGCGTGGAAATTGGCGCCGGTTTTGAATCGGTCACCCAGAAAGGTACCGAACACCGTGATGAAATAACGCCGCAAGGCTTTCTCAGCAATAATGCCGGCGGCACGCTGGGCGGTATTTCCAGCGGCCAGGATATTGTGGTCAGCATGGCCTTAAAACCGACTTCCAGCCTGCGTATTCCCGGCCGTAGTATTGATGTCAATGGTGATCCGATAGAGGTTGTCACGCATGGTCGTCATGACCCATGTGTTGGCATTCGCGCAACGCCGATCGCCGAAGCCATGCTGGCATTAGTATTAATGGATCATATGCTGCGTCAGCGCGGCCAGAATGCTGATGTGACAACCGACACGCCGATTATCCCGGCCCAAGCCTGAGTTCGTGCCCTTACTCCAGGTTCCTTACTGGCGACTGTCAGGCTTTTATTTTTTCTACTTCGCAACGCTCGGCGTGCTGGTGCCCTATTTCGGGCTTTACCTGCAATGGGAAGGATTTTCCGCCCGGCAAATCGGTGAACTGACCGCCATTCTGCTGGCGAGCCGGATTATTGCCCCCAATGTCTGGGGCTGGATCGCTGATCATCAGGGGCAGCGGATGAAAATTGTTCGCTTAGCCAGCTTTGTCGGTGTGCTGGCATTCAGTGGCATTTTCATCAATCAGAGTTTTCTGTGGATGGCGCTGGTGCTGATGACTTTCAGTTTTTTCTGGAATGCCACACTGCCGCAGTTTGAAGTCACCACCCTGCAGCATCTCGGTGAACACAGCTATCATTACAGCAAAATACGGCTTTGGGGCTCGGTGGGCTTTATCGTCATTGTTTTATTACTGGGCTGGCTCACCGAAAAGTTTGATGCCGGCATCGTGCCTTACGCCTTACTGCTAAGTACTGCCGGGATCTGGTTGGTTAGTCTTAGCGTACCGGAGTCGGCAACACGACATTTAAGTTTCGAGCATGTGCCGTTGAAAACCATTTTAAAGCAGCCATCGGTCATGGCGTTTCTGGCGATTTGTTTTCTGATGTTGTTGGCGCATGGGCCTTATTACACGTTTTACAGTATTTATCTGGAAATGCATGGTTACGGCCGCAGCTTAATTGGCTTGTTATGGGCACTGGGCGTCATAGCTGAAATCGGGGTATTTTTGCTGATGCATCGTTGGTTACCCAGGTTTGGTATCCGTATCGTGTTGTTGACCAGCTGCCTGCTCAGTGCACTGCGCTGGTCATTGATTGCTTTATTTCCGGACAACCTACCCATGCTGATTGCCGCGCAAAGCCTTCACGCTGCCAGTTACGGCATGTTCCACGCCTCAGCCATT
>JBFJJO010000039.1:0-16466 GCA_041612215.1 Methylophaga sp. | reverse complement strand
GCCCAACAACCTCAAATGCTGGAAATTTAAACGGATATCGTTATGGCAGATATATATTACGCAACAGGCCGCCGCAAAAGCTCTACTGCTCGGGTTTTCATGAAACCAGGCACTGGCACCATTTCTATTAATACCCGCACATTGGAAGATTACTTTGGTCGTGAAACATCACGCATGGTAGTTCGTCAGCCGCTGGAACTGGTAGAAATGCTGGATAAAGTTGATCTTAAAATCACTGTTCGTGGCGGTGGCAACAACGGTCAAGCCGGTGCTATTCGTCATGGCATCAGCCGCGCATTGGTTGAACTGGATAGCGAACTGAAGACTGAACTCCGTAAAGCTGGTTTCATTACCCGTGATGCACGTGCCGTCGAACGTAAGAAAATCGGTCTGCATAAAGCTCGTAAGAAACCACAATTCTCTAAACGTTAATCGTTTGGACAATGCACAACTTTTAAAGCCACCCGCCGGGTGGCTTTTTTTTACTTTGCCCTTTATAAATTGTGACGCTACTAATAAGAATGTAGTAAACCTATTAGCAAGGAGCTGGCTATGGTTCGTTTAACACTGCTTTTAAGTATCGTTACCTGTTTGCTGTTCCCTTTCAAACTGATGGCACAGTCACCGGAAATAGCGTTATCAAGCGGCGTCTTTGAAGTATTTGAAAGTGATGGTCAAAGTACAGAATTCGGTGCCGAATATCGCTTTGCACCGCAATTATGGGATTTAGTACCCGCAGTCGGCTTTAACGCTAACACTGATGGTGGTTATTGGGCTCATGCCGGTGTGCGTTATAACTTTGCGCTCAGTGAAAAATGGCTGTTAACACCCCAGCTGGCATTAGTGGGTTATGAGGATGGATGTGGCACCGATCTGGGAAGCGGCTTTTTATTTCGCAGTGGCTTGGAATTAGGCTATCGCTTATCCGCTTCATCAAAGCTTTCAGTGACGCTGTATCATATGTCGAACGCTGACCTGGCCAAAAACAATCCCGGTTCGGAATCGCTGATAATCAGCTACAGTTTCACGCCCGAAAATTGGCTTTAACCACGTTTATAAAGCTGGCCTTTGCCTTCCGGCTGAGTTTTGAAACGGCGATGCACCCATAAATATTGTTCAGGTAACTGTCTAACCTGCGATTCAACCCAATCATTAATTCGCTGCGCATCAACCAGTTCATCGTCGGTCGGGTAATTTTCCAGCGCCGGGCTAATGTCAATCAGATATCGGCCATCGGCTTGCCGAATAGGTACATAGGGCACTATGGCCGCACCACTCATTTTGGCAATCCGGGCAGTGGCCGGAATAGTCGCCGCCTGCACGCCAAAGAATTTAGCAAATACACAGGTTCGCCGACCAAAATCCTGATCCGGCGCATACCAGACCACTTTATTCTTTTTCAGCGCTTTCAACATGCCACGCATATCCGCTTGTAAAATCGTGCCCTCACTATGAAACTGACGGTATTTAAGCATTACCGTATTAAACAATGGACTTTTCAGTTCACGAAACATCACATACGTCGGCTGCTTTAGCATCATCAGCCGGCCGCCCAATTCCATACTGGTGAAGTGACCCGTCAACAAAATCACGCCTTTGCCTTTGGTTAATGCCGCCTGTAAATGTTCAAGGCCGCGATAATCAACCCGCTTGGCGAGTTTCTCATCCGAAGCCCACCAGCTGAGCGCTGTTTCCAGCGGCATCATGCCCATGGTCTGCATATTGCGACGCAGCAAATCCTGCCGCTCAGGAATGGATAATTCAGGAAAACACAGTTCAAGGTTACGATCGGCAATCCGCGCCCGATCCCTGGCAAACCGCCACATCAATTGACCAATGACTTTGCCAATCGCCAACTGCCAGCTGGCTGGCAGAATCACTGATAAGCGCATTAAACCCAGCCCCAGCCAATTGGGCCAAAAGCGGGGATGTAAAAAGCGTTTTTGCAAAATTGTCATGAGGGCTGTCGGCTGAAAAGTTGCGCCTATGCTATCATCCTCCGGCATTAACCGCCCAATAACACGATGCTGCGAGTACGTTTTGAAGCTGATTTATACCCTGCTGTTTTATCTTGCTATTCCGTTTTTATGTCTGCGTCTGATCTGGCGTGGCCTGCGTGCACCAGCGTATTTCAAACGCTGGAACGAGCGTTTTGGGTTTATTGTGGCCAGAAATACGCACCAACCGCTTATCTGGATACATGCGGTATCGGTCGGTGAAGTCGAAGCCAGTCGACCACTGATAAAAGGCCTTCGGGAAATTTATCCGCAGCATCAACTGTTAATCACGACCATGACCCCAACAGGCAGTGAACGCGTCACGCGACTGTTTGGCGATAAAGTACTGCACTGTTATTTACCCTACGATTTGCCGTTTGCTATTCGCCGGTTTTTGAAGGCCATGCAGCCACAATTTGGCATCATTATGGAAACCGAATTGTGGCCAAATTTATTGCTAACTTGCCAGCAGCAAAAGATTCCACTGGTGATTGCCAATGCCCGCTTATCGGCACGCAGCGCCAAAGGCTATCAGCGTGTTGCCAAATTCAGCCGGCAGATGCTGCAAAGTCTGCCATTAATTGCCACCCAGACGCAGATTGATCGTCAGCGGTTTCAGGCTTTAGGTGCCGCAGTCGATCGCGTGCATGCTGTTGGCAATCTTAAATATGAAATCAGTCTGCCCGCCAGTCTTAGTGAACAAGCTGAAGCGATGCGTGCAATGTGGGGTAACCGGCCGGTCTGGATCGCCGCCAGCACCCATGAAGGTGAAGAGGAAATCATTCTTAATGCCGCCAAACAAGTCCGGGGCAAATTTGCTGATTTATTGCTGATCATCGTGCCACGTCATCCTGAACGGTTTGATCGGGTCGCCGGACTCTGCCGACGTAATGGTCTGAAAACGTTGCGACGCAGCGACAACAAACCTTGTCCGTCGTCAATCCAAGTGCTGGTAGTCGATACCATGGGTGAATTGCCACTATTTTATGCCACAGCTGATATCGCCCTGATTGGCGGCAGTCTGGTCCCCCATGGAGGCCATAATTTACTGGAGCCAGCCGCCCTGGGCCGGGCTGTCGTAACCGGACCGCATTACTTTAACTTCACTGAAATTACTGAAAGATTTCTGCATTTTGGTGCTGCGGTAAAAGTGAATGACAGCACCGATTTAGCGACCACCGTTATCGGCCTCCTGGCCGACCCCAAACAACGCGCCGAAATGGGCGAAGCCGGTCAGGATTTGATCAAACAAAGTCAGGGTGCCAGTCAGCGACTATTAAATTTAATTCAGCGGCATATTCAACATGGCGGATGATGCCTACTGGATGCAACAAGCATTAAATTTAGCAGCGCAGGCTCAAGCCGCCGGTGAAGTACCCGTCGGTGCCGTCATCGTTCATAACAATGAACTATTGGCTGAAGGGTTTAACCAGCCAATCAGTCACGCTGATGCCACCGCACATGCCGAAATTATCGCCCTGAAAACCGCTTGTCAAAAAAAACATAACTATCGTCTGCCAGGTGCCACGATGTATGTGACGTTAGAACCCTGCGTGATGTGTGCCGGTGCCATGGTGCACGCACGTATCGAACGCCTGGTATACGCTGCCAGCGAACCAAAAACCGGTGCGGCCGGCAGTTTGCTGGATGTATTTGCCTTACCCAATATCAACCACCGGGTGATCTGCGAATCCGGCGTACTGGCTGAACAAAGCAGTCAGCTACTGCGTGATTTTTTCCGGCAGAGGCGCTAATTTTGTGGCCGCTTCCGGGCGCTTTTATCAGCCGGCAACGATAACTACTATGAGCCTGCCAAAACTTTAAGGGATGCAAATAAGTCCTTATCAGGTGATAATTCTTTGCCATCAACAACAAAGTATGCATTTGAAAAAACTCTTTGTTTTGCTTCTCTCACTCACGGTACTGGCTGCCTGCGATAATGCGCGCACGCACCTTGAGCAAATTCAGGATCGTGGCGAATTACGTGTGCTAACTCGTCAGGGCCTCACCAGTTATTATCAAAAATCCCCTCAGGAAATGGCCGGCTTTGAATATGAGCTTGCCCAGCAATTTGCTAACGAACTGAATGTGGATCTGAAAATCATCATTCCCGAAAGCCTGGGACATATGCTGCGCATGCTAGAACAAGGTGAAGCAGACATTGCCGCTGCCGGCCTGACGGTCACGCCGGAAAGGCAAGAAAAAATGCGTTTTGGTCCGGTTTACCATGAAGTGACGCAACAATTAATTTATCGCAACGGTGCCAAACGCCCGCGAAACATTACCCAACTTAATAATGGTCAGCTGGAAGTACTGGCCGACAGCAGTCATGTCGAGCATTTAAAGACACTAAAAAAAGAAGTGCCTGAGCTTAGCTGGGTTGCTAATGATGATATCGACAGCAGTGGCCTGCTGGAGTTACTGCAATTGGAATTAATCGATTACACCATTGCTGATTCAAATGAAATGTCTGCGTCGCAGGGGCTTTATCCCGAACTACGGGTAGCATTTGATATTTCAGATCCCCAACCTTTGGCCTGGGCTTTGAAAAAAGGCCGGGATGTCAGCTTGTACCGAGAAGTCATTAACTTTTTTGATGCCATCGAGGAAAACGGTTTTTTGAACCGTTTGATTGAGCGCTACTATGGTCATATCCGCCGCTTTGATTATGTAGATACCCGGACCATCAATCGTCGGGTATTAACGCATTTACCAGACTACCAGGATTGGTTTATGCAGGCTGGTGAACAATATGATTTTGACTGGCGGTTACTTGCAGCTATTGCCTATCAGGAATCTCACTGGAATCCTCAGGCAGTGTCCAGTACCGGTGTTAAAGGGCTGATGATGCTGACCCGTGCCACTGCGGAAGAAATGGGTGTCGATGATCGCGAAGATCCTAAACAAAGCATTATGGCCGGTGCTGCCTATCTGGATTTAATGCGGGAGCGTTTGCCAGAGCGCATTCAAGAGCCGGATCGTACCTTTATGGCACTGGCCGCCTACAATATTGGGATGGGCCATCTGGAAGATGCGCGAATCCTAACCGAAAGCAACGATGGCAACCCAGACCGCTGGACGGATGTCCGCGAAAATCTGCCTTTACTGGCGCAAAAAAAGTGGTTTGAACAAACCCGTTATGGTTATGCGCGTGGAAGTGAGCCGGTCCGCTACGTGGCGAATATTCGCCGGTATTACGATATTATGCTCCAACATAATACCGTCAATCCGGGACTAGTAAACCCTCTTGAAACGCCGGCGGGCCCCAGCCAATCACTGCCAGCGGCTTTATAAATGACGTAAAAAAGCCCGCATTAAGCGGGCTTTTCATCTAATTAAATCAATCGACTACTTTGCAGCGGCTGCTTTAACAATCAAATGGTCAACCACATCCAGCATTTCTTCAAGACTGCCGGCCTGTGGCGCATCGGTGCGGTATTTTCCGTCGACAATCATTGCCGGTACGCCAGTAATGCCAGAGGTTTGACTCATGACCAATGCTTTTTTAACCTGAGTTTGCACCATAAAAGATTTCATTTGTTTGGCAAACGCTTCACGATCCACACCTTGCTCTTCAACAAAATCCAGTAACTCGTCTTCTGTGGTCAAGCGACGCTTTTCAACATGAATAGCGTTGAATAATTTTGGATGCAACATTTCCAGATCACCGGTTTGCTCAGCGGCATAAAAGACGCGCGCCAGTTGCAGCCAGCTATCTCGGAAAATCGCCGGGACAAGCTTAAATTCCACATTTTCAGGCAATGTTTTTTTCCACTCCGTGACTTGGGGATCAAGGCGGAAACAATGCGGACAGGAATAGGAAAACAATTCGACCACTTGCACTTTATTACTATTGTCATTGCGTGGCATTTCTTTGCCAGCTTCAGCATAGTGCTGACCCTGTTGATAATCGGCCGCGCTAACGCCCAACGGTAACAACCACATCGCCGGTAACAGCAGTAATGTTTGCATCATTTGTTTCATCATTGTTTCCTTTAATTACAACGTGCCGTAAGAATGCAGGCCCGATAAGAACATATTGACACCTAAAAAGGCGAATAAGGTCACGAACAAACCAACTATCGCCCACCATGCCATTGGAACGCCACTCCAGCCTTTAGTCATACGCATATGCAGCCAGGCAGCATAATTTAACCAGACTATCAGCGCCCATGTTTCTTTTGGATCCCAGGACCAGTATCCGCCCCAGGCTTCTGCCGCCCATAAAGCGCCAAGTATCGTTGCCACGGTAAAAAAAGCAAAGCCTAAAGCAATGCTTTTGTACATCACATCATCCATCAGACTCAATGACGGCATGGTTTGTACCCAGTTGCTTTGAGGGTTTTTATCATGACGCCAGGCCACAAGAAGATACGCCACACCAATCATGGCCGCCATGGCAAACGCACCATAGCCGATAAAATTAGCCGGCACATGTATTTTCATCCAGTAGCTTTGTAATGCTGGTACCAGTGGCTGAATCTCATGCGCATTGCGCTCAAACATGTACCAAAGCTGAAAAAAGACTGCAGCAGAGATCACTAATAATACAAAACCGCCCAACTTACGGGTCTGGTAACGACGCTCGTAAAATAAATACAATAGCGCGGTGATCACAGCAAACAGAATAAATACTTCGTATAAATTACTGACCGGAATATAGCCGATATCCTCACCCATCATATGGGTTTCCCGCCAGCGCACCATCAGCCCGGTCATGCCAAAGCTGGTTGCGATCCAAGTCAGGACTGTGCCGATTTTTTCCAGATAATCTGAGCGCCGCCAAAGACCTGCAAAATAAGTCAGCGTCGCCGCCAGAAATAAAGCGCTCATCCACATCAGCGCGGACTGGCTGGCCAGCAAATACTGCAGCCAGAAATTATTATCAGCCCGGCTTAAATCACTGCCGTACAGCTGCAACGCCGATAAACTGAGTACTGCCACCGCGATACTGTGCCAGCGAAAGGCTGGCCAGAAATGTCCCAGAAATGCCATCGAAATTGCAGTCATAATCAGAATACTGGTTTCGTAAACATCCAGTGCTGCATGATAAAAATAAAATATACCAATCGTCGCCAGCAGCAATAAAAGCGGCCACCACCAATCCCTGCGCAAACCTTTCTGTGTTAATTCAGTTGTTATCATCAGCTTCTCATTATTCGGACAGCCCACAGGATTAGGTCGCCTGCGACCCGGCAGAGTTCCCATTAGCACCGGCCAGTAACTGTTGCTGGCTGGCAAAAATTGCATCAAATTCTCGAGGGTTGCGATTGCTGGTACCGGCCATTAACACGCTGCTGCCATTACCATCGGCTTCCAGCCATAACCATATGCGGCGCTGTGGTAAATAAAACAATAAAAATACCCCTGCCACCAGTAATAAACAGCCGAAATATACGGTATTTTTACCCGGCGCTTTGGCGATCTGCAAACCGGTCGACTGAATATGTTCAAAATCATTCAGTTTTAAAAACACCGGCGAGCCATAACGCGGCAAACTGCCAATAGCATCGACGGCATCCTGTAAAAACTGTACCTGCTCTGGATCTTCAGGATCCGCATCAACAGCGATTTCGGTGAAGTACATGCGTGCCAACATTTCCCGCAGCATGCCCAGATAGGCAGGTGCCAAATTATCACGCTCGGCTTCCGGTAACTCATTTTCGACGAAGTTACGCACTTCATCAAAACCGCCGCGCATAAACATTTTAATGAGCGTTTCCAATGTCGATTGCAGGCTGACTTCAAGCTGTGGGTCTTTTTCCGGCAATACGGATAAAGCATCACGCATCATCGCGTTGGCCACCCGCCCGGTTTTATCGCCATCACGCAGAGCGGCACTGAAAGCCACAAATTTGTTCAGCTCTCCGTTTTCATCAACCGGCAAATACAGATAGGCAAATTCTTCTGCCGGGCTGTTACGTACACCACTTAAATAAAAGTCCCGCCCATCACGAGGCACCGGCAGCATGTAATTTTCATACTCACGGGCTTCACCAGTTGGTGAACGCAGTTTAAAACCAATACTCGGGCCAAAATTACGAAGATTGTCCGGATCGTCTTCAGTCGGATCAGCGTTGATATTGAATGGCCGGAAGTTGGTCACCTCCAGCCTTAGTGCAGTGTCGCCCCAGCGCAGTTCACTGTTGGCAAAGACTTTGGTATCCAAAGACACCGGCTGTTCGCCGATTCGCGTATCCAGCGGCCAGGCATCAATACTCAGATTAGAGCCACCATCACCAAAACTGGCCTGATAAATCGCATGGCCTTTGTAAATCAACGGATGATTAACCGAAATGGTCTCGGCCAACGGCGCTTCACGCTGCGGGTCATGAATCAATAAATCGGATTCAAACGATTTCGGCTGGCCATTTGAATAATGTTCAATCCGGAAATCTTCTACCTCAATGCGAAACGGCAATGCTTGCAGCAAATAACCATCGCGGACTGGTAAAAATGCAACCTCGGCACCGCGACCTTCTGGAATGCTGACACTGCCCCGAAATGCCAAATTACTGACTGGTAAACGGCTTTCAGAAGGAATATCACGAATCGCCAAATCACGGGTTTCAATTTTCAAATCGCCTTGCCATTCAGCGATTTTCAGCGGCATATTGCTGTCCATAAGGCCACCGATACAAATCACGACAATAGCGATATGGGTAAATAAATATCCCAGTCGATTCATGCCGCCGCGCATCGCCGAAATCAGCACAGCACCATTTTTTTCTGTTAGCCGGCTACGAAAACCCTGTGCTTTTAATTGCTGTTGATAAATCGGAGTTAACGCTGAGACCGTCTCAGGCGTTGACCATTCTGCATGATGCTGCATCAACTTTAACGACTTCTTCTGTACCTGCGTACGCAGTTGCCATATATCCCGCACCATTGTCGGGGCATTGCGCACCACACAAACCGTGGTAGACACCACAAGCAACGCCAGAATCGCTAAAAACCAAACCGCACTATAAACATCGTATAGGCCCAGCTTTTCAAAAACTTCAAACCAGAATGGGCCAAATTTGATCACATAATCGGTATAAGGCTGATTTTGTTGCAGGACAGTGCCAATCACGGACGCAATCGCCAATGTGAGCAACAGCGTAATGGCCAGGTCCATTGAACCTAGGAATTGCACCAGTCGTCGCCGAAGTGGCAGGCTGTGCAAGCGAAAGTGGGCTTGGTCAGACATATGCGACAATTTAGAACCGGCAACTAACATTAAGTTGCCGGATAAGACAGCTAAATAGCTGCAAAAGACTGATTAGTGCAGGCCGGAAACGTAAGCCGAAACAGCTTTGATTTCTTCATCAGTCATTTTCTTGGCGATATCTCGCATCATGCCATTAGGATCATTAGCGCGTTCACCATTAGCAAACTTATATAATTGGCTTTCAATATATTTGCTGTACTGTGACGACAACATTGGCCATTTCGCAGATGGGATACCTTTGCCGTTAGGGCCATGACAAGCCATGCAGGCTGGCACACCACTTTCGGCATTACCACCACGATATAATTTGCGTCCGGCTTCCAGATATTCATCTGATACCGCACCAGGGGCAATTTCCTGCGATGCATAATAGGCAGCCAAGTCCAGCATATCTTGCTCACTGAGCGCCTGAGCAATCGGATACATGATAGCGTTTTCGCGTTTACCGCTTTTGAATTCAGCCAACTGCTTGGCAATATAACTGGCATGCTGTCCGGCTATTTTAGGGAAGTCAGGCGCCAAACTGTTGCCATCCGCAGCATGGCAAGCAACACAAACAGCCGATTTTTCCTTTCCCGCAGAGACGTCACCAGCGGCAGCGACCAGCGTTGTATAACTCAGCGTCAGACCCGCGACGACTGCCAAAAGCACATTTTTCATGGTGATTCCTAGATGCTTACTTTTAGATACAAAAACTCGTGATATGGTACGCTTATTGAGATATTTTTGCACCTGGAAAGGTTCCATGTCTGAGCTCTACCGCCGCGCCCAATACACCGCCAGCGCCACCCAATTATCGCAATTGCCCCCTGATCAGGGTATTGAGGTCGCATTTGCTGGCCGCTCCAATGCTGGTAAGTCCAGTGCCATCAACACAATTACGCAGATTAGTGCCCTCGCCCGTACCAGTAAAACGCCGGGGCGGACGCAAATGATCAACTTTTTCACATTAGATAGTGAACGGGCGCTGGTCGATTTACCGGGTTATGGTTATGCCAAAGTGCCTGAAAAAACCAAACTACGCTGGCAAGAAACATTGGGCAAATATTTGGAAACCCGCCAGAGTCTGCAAGGCCTGATGTTAATGATGGATTGTCGCCACCCGTTGAAAGAATTTGATTTGCAAATGCTGCAATGGGCACAAGCGGCCGAATTGCCAGTGCATATTCTGCTAACGAAATCTGACAAGCTCAGTAAAAATATCGCCGGCAGTACATTGCAGCAAGTGCGCAGCCATCTGAAAAAACTCGGCAGTGACGCCACAGTGCAATTATTCTCGTCCCTCAAGAAAAGCGGTCGCGACGAAGCCATCGCCAAACTCGATGCGTGGTTTGCCGTGAATACTACTTCTGAAATCACAGCCCCTAACGGTCAGGCATAATGTCTGCCAGTCGGCGTCAATTTTTAACGCATCTTATAGCCGGCGGTGCCGCGGCTGGCAGTTTGAGCATTCCGGTCTGGTCGGCCAATTCACTGAGTGAACAACTACCAGAATCTATGCAAAAAGCGGGCGGTGAATTTACTAACTATGGTCAACCCTCTGCGCATGAACAGGCCGTTATTCGCTGGATAGCCGCCAATCCCGATATGCCCGGCAATGGTGTCTCATGGACACCGTTGCATGATTTACATGGCACGATTACCCCCAATGGTCTGCACTTTGAACGGCATCACAATGGTGTGCCGCAAATTGATCCAACGGAGCACCAATTATTGATTCACGGGCTGGTCAAGCAGCCTTTGACGTTCAGCATTGAGGCACTAAAACGTTATCCGATGCAGTCGCGTATTTGTTTTATCGAATGTGGCGGCAACAGTAATGCTGGCTGGCACACACAGCCGATTCAGTCATACGCAGGTTATACGCATGGCCTGGCATCTAATGCCGAATGGACCGGTATTCCGTTAAAAATCCTGCTTGAAGAAGCCGGCTTGAAACCAGAGGCCAAGTGGGCTATCGCCGAAGCCGCCGATGGCGCCAGTCTGAATATCAGCCTGCCCATCGATAAATTACTGGATGACACACTGCTGGCACTTTATCAAAATGGAGAACGACTCAGGCCTGAAAATGGCTATCCGCTGCGGCTGATTTTGCCGGGCTGGGAAGGCATTACCCACGTTAAATGGCTGCGGCAATTGCAGTTTGTCGATACGCCGGCAATGACCCGCGATGAAACGGCGGCTTACACCGATTTAATGCCTGATGGCCGTGCACGGCAATTTAGTTTTGAAATGCAGGCCAAATCTATTATTACTTCGCCTTCTGTGGGCATGACTTTGCCCGATAATCCTGGCGTTTATCAAGTAACAGGGCTGGCCTGGTCTGGTCGCGGTAAAATCAGCAAGGTTGATGTTTCCGCTGATGGCGGTCAAAGCTGGGTTGAAGCACAATTACAGCAACCGGTTTTATCTAAGGCCTTTACCCGTTTTTCACTGCCCTGGCAGTGGCAAGGCCATTATGCCGTGCTTCAAAGCCGGGCCACCGATGAAACCGGCTATGTGCAACCCGATCGCAAAACATTATTGGCTGACCGCGGCAAACATGGTTTTTACCATTTCAATGCAATTATCAGCTGGGAAGTTAGCGAAGATGGCAACATCAGCCATGTGTATGTTTAATAAGTTGCTGCCTTTATTGCTGCTTGGCCAAATTGGCATTAGCAGTGCTCAAATCTACGCACCCAACCTTGGCCAGCCCGCCGCGTTGATTGCTAAGCAGCCGCAATGGCATCTAACCATCACACCGGATGGTAAAAACCTACCGCAAGGCATTGGTAGAGCAGCTCAGGGAGAGACAATTTTCGCCAATCAGTGTGCTGCCTGCCATGGTCCGGCCGGAATTGGTGGCAGCGCTTTAGCATTAACCGGCGAGGTCGGCTCTTTACAGGATGAATATCCAGAAAAAACCGTCAATAGTTACTGGCCCTATGCGACAACATTATTTGACTATATTCGCCGTGCCATGCCACCGCAGGCCCCTTATTCATTAACCGCGGATGAAATCTACGCTTTGACAGCGTATATCCTGAGCCAGGATGCTATAATCGAGGCCGATTTAGCACTGACGCAAGACAATCTGCCACTGGTAACGATGCCAAACCGTGATGGCTTTTATAGCCCGTCACCGAAACCCTGAAAATCCAGTAAAACGCCACTTTAAGGATCATTTATGACCCCACGCTATACTTCCACCGCGACACCAACTGCCGCGTTGTATGAGGCGCCGACGCTTGACATGAATATTGACGCTTTGGCTGAAGATATTAAGCGTTACTACGGCATTCACCTGGCACAGGATAAAGGCACCGCTTCCGGTCATTATCTGTATTCTGCGTTGGCACTCACACTTCGGGATCGTTTGTTTGAAAGGATGAAGCAAACCAAACACACCTATGCCGAAAGCCATTGCAAACAAGCTTATTATCTTTCAATGGAGTTTTTGATGGGCCGCGCGATGGGCAATGCCGCGCTAAATCTGGGCATTGAAGACGACTTGAAAAAAGCACTGGTTGATTTGGGGCTGAATTTTGAAGAACTGGCCGAAATGGAACATGACGCCGGTTTGGGTAACGGTGGTCTGGGTCGCCTCGCAGCCTGTTTTATTGATAGCTGTGCCACGCTGCAATTACCCGTAACTGGCTATGGTCTGCGTTATGAATACGGCATGTTTCAACAACGCATTGAAAATGGTTATCAGCAGGAAATGCCGGATCACTGGTTGCGTGATGGGAGTCCCTGGGAATTGGAACGACCGGAATTCACCCAACGGGTTAAATTTGGTGGTCATACTGAGTTTCATCGTAACGCCAGCGGCTGGATGGAAGTCCAATGGGTTGATACCAATGATGTACTGGCCGTACCTTATGACCTGCCGATCCCGGGTTATCGCAACGGTACAGTCAATAAATTGCGTTTGTGGAAAGCGGCTGCAACTGACGAATTTAACCTGGAAGATTTTAACGCCGGTTCCTATACCGATGCCGTTGCCGCCAAAAATGAGGCGGAAAATATCAGCATGGTGTTATACCCCAATGATGCCAGCGAAAATGGTAAAGAACTTCGCCTGCGCCAGCAATATTTTCTGGCCTCGGCTAGCTTGCAGGATATTCTTGATTACTGGGTGACCAATCATGGTGATGACTTTACCCACTTTGCCGATAAAAACTGTTTTCAGCTAAACGATACCCATCCGACCGTGGCCGTGGCCGAACTGATGCGACTGCTGATTGATGATCATGGCTTAAGCTGGGAAGCTGCCTGGAACATCACCAGCAAAACCATGGCCTATACGAACCATACATTGCTTCCCGAGGCACTGGAGCGCTGGCCAGTGAATTTATTTGGCCGCCTGTTACCGCGGATTCTGGAAGTGATTTACGAAATTAATGCCCGTTTTTTACGGGAAGTTGCCAATCACTGGCCAGGCGATCGCGAGCGTTTGGCGCGTTTGTCGATTATTGAAGAAGGCCCACAACAACAAGTCCGTATGGCGCATCTGGCCATCGTCGGTAGCTTTTCAGTTAATGGCGTAGCTGCGCTGCATTCCGAGCTATTGAAAAAAGGTTTATTTAAAGATTTCTTCGCACTTTGGCCGCATAAATTTAATAACAAAACCAATGGTGTCACGCAGCGCCGCTGGATGGCTTGGTGTAATCCAGCGCTCAGCGAACTGATTTCAGCCAAAATTGGTGAGGATTGGATCACCGATTTATCACAATTGAAAAAATTGGCACCACTGGCAAACGATCCCGCCTTTCAGACGCAATGGTCTGAAGCCAAGCGTATGAATAAGCAAAAGCTGGCCGATTTGGTCCAGCGAAGCTGTGGCGTTACCTTTAATCCCGATGCTATGTTTGATATTCAGGTGAAACGTATCCATGAATACAAACGTCAGTTGCTGAATGTGCTGCATGTGATTCATTTATACGAACAGATCAAAACTGGTCAGACCGAAGGTATGGTCAAGCGCTGCGTGTTATTTGGTGGTAAGGCCGCACCCGGTTATGTCATGGCCAAGCAAATCATCAAACTGATTAATAATGTTGCCAATGTTATTAATAATGATCCAAACGTTAGCGACTGGTTAAAAGTAGTGTTTTTACCCAATTACCAGGTGTCGGCGATGGAAGTCATTTGCCCGGCAGCTGATTTATCCGAGCAGATTTCTACTGCCGGTAAAGAAGCCTCGGGCACCGGTAATATGAAATTTATGATGAACGGTGCCATCACCATTGGTACGCTGGATGGCGCTAATATCGAGATCCGCGAAGAAGTCGGTGATGATAATTTCTTCTTGTTTGGCCTGGATGAGCAAGAAGTTGAAATGACCCGTCAGCATTACAATCCACAGGCGATTATCAACAATGATCCGGATCTGAAACGGGTGGTGGATTTATTGCGTGGTGGTCACTTTAATCAGTTTGAGCCGGGGTGTTTTGACAACCTGATTAATGCTTTCACCAGCTCTTATGACCCCTGGATGACCGTTGCTGACTTCCGCAGTTATATAGATGCTCAGCATCAGGCCGGACTTGCTTATCAAGACAAAGCCCGCTGGGCGCAAATGAGCATTATCAACTCGGCACACAGTGGCAAGTTCTCTACGGATCGGACCATGAATGAGTACAATGACGAAATCTGGAAACTGGAAAAGATTGCCCCAAAGCCGAACTGATTTAAGACTGGCACGGCAAATAATTTAGCAACCCGCCCTAGCCGGGCGGGTTGCTAATACGTATAATGCAACGCCTTGACGCAACAGCTGTTTTGTTGTGCTCTCCCTTTTACGCGCCTGTAGCTCAGTTGGATAGAGTATCGGTTTCCGAAACCGAGGGTCACAGGTTCAATTCCTGTCAGGCGCACCATTTTTTCCAGAGTATGATGTTTAGCTGATCTGCACCGCTTAACAACAGCGTATTGTTTCCAGCTCAAATTTCATGCGCAACCAGCCATCATCCAGCTCAGAAGAAACACTGTCTGTAGTTTGCAGTTGTTTATCGTTTAGCTCAGCATTTTGATTGATGAATTCGATAACAGCTTGTTGTCGCTGTCCTGCCAGTGTCTGTAACTGTTCAATAGTCACCGGCTCAGCATCAATCAGCCGTTGCTTTAATGCTGCGTTATAAGCCAGCACATCCAACTGCGCTTCTGTCTGCTCATCGGTTTCGTCGGTCGTTGTAAATTCCTGCTGGATGCTTTGCAGGTCAGGCTTCAGTCCGGCTTGAAGATATAAAGCTTCCATCACTTGCTGGCGTTTTACAGCCAACTGCTGAGCGGACTCCATTTCATTCAAACGCTTCACGATTTGTGCCTCCACATCCACCAATTTTAATGCTTGCCGGTCGGCTGATTCAGTAAATGGTGCCGGGATTTGCAGTGCAAGCTGAGGTCGTTGTGACAATGCATCAACCAACTTAAGCAGTTTTTCCTGCTCAGGTGGCACCAAATCACTGCGGCCGGCACGAAAACGGATCTCATCAATCGGCTCATCGTCTTTGCCAATGCCAATCAGCCGTCCCAGAAAGCGGAAAGGCGCTGTCACAATATTCTTCAGTGCATTACTGATAGCCCCACGGATTACAGGGCCCATCGCAAATTGTGGGTCGTTTACATTACCGGTGACCGGTATGTTGAGTTCGATGACGCCGTCACTGTTTTTAAGTAATCCCACAGCAAGATCCAACGGCAAATCCATGGCATTTGGCGATTCGACCCGTTCACCTAAACGAATATCGCGGATCACAATGTTGTTGGATGCCGTTAATTCGCTGTCGACAATCTCATAGGTCAGATCAATATCACCCTTTCCTTCAGCAATCTCCCGACCAGCAAACTTGATGGTATAGGGACTCATAGCCGGCAAATCCAGATTACTGAACGCCAGTTTGATCGTTGTCTGGTCCGTAACATTCAGCGGATTCATCGCGCCATCAATTTCTACCAGCCCAAATTCATCCACCTGACCTTCCAGTGCAATATCCACTGGTTGTGCTGAGCGGGTCGAAAAGCCGCTTATCTCGCCATTTAAAGCCTGCATATGTGCATCGAATACAATGGGCAGATTCTGATCGGTAAATTGCGAACTGGCGTTGTTGATCTGAACTCGCCCCAGCGAAAAGTTATAACCGTTCGAGTCATCTGAAGCGTTCGCTTCAACGTTAGACTTCTCTGTTGCTGGTTGCTCTTTCATCAACAACGCCACATTCGTTTCACCGTTTTCGTTAATTAATACCCGGCTATAAAGGGCATCGACAATC
>JBFJJO010000038.1:0-16988 GCA_041612215.1 Methylophaga sp. | reverse complement strand
TAATACTGTTAAAACTGAATCCCGCGCCGAACAAATCACTGAAGTCCAGCGACAGTCTGCTTGGGATCGCTGTAAAACTAAGCAAACCAAAAATTCGTCCGGCGGCGCCGGGCTCTACATCTTTAAGTTCTCCACTGCCAACACCAAGCTGCATTTGGCCAGAGAAGTCACCACGCCTAAAATTCAATGGTGCATCTTGCCAAGTAAAATCACCTTCAACATTCACCCGATTGGCAGTAATCGACGGCTTGTACCCCAAATCGACCAGTAAATTGGCCATGTCATTACTGCTTAATTGCAAATTTAACAGTGTGTTATCACCATCATCCGTTCGTCGCCAGTCACCACTGGCCGACGCCTGCAATGTTGGTGATTGCAAACTGGCTGACACCAATTGCCAGCGCAGCGCATCCCGCACTGCTCTCGCTTGTAAACGGCCAAGCTTCATGCCATCTAGCACTAAATCATCAATATTCAACTCAAAACCCGGCCACAACGCTGGCTGACTTATCTTGTCACGGGATGTAATATCACCGGGCAGTACTAAATCAACAAAGTCAAAATGTAAGGTAGGCAAACTGTCGCCACTGGCCGGCCAATTAATATCTCCCTTTAATTGCTTTGCGGCGATCTTGATCTGCCAGACCGCTGGTTGTCGGCGAACATTCACAGTCGCATCAGTCAGTGTGAATGTCTGCCACTCAAGACGATTAAACTGCAAATCGATTGAATTTATCGGCCACTTTATTTGGTCATTGTTACTTTGATTTTGCAGCCACCACTGTTGCCAGTCCGAAACAGATAAGGCGTCCAGTTGACCGGAAATATTTATACCATTCGCTGGCAGCGATGCGGTCTGCTTCCCCAGAGAAATACCTGCACGAATATCCTTATCAACAAACTCTGCGACAGTATTTAGCCAGTCAGCCCATTGCAACTCAAGGTGTAATACTTCCTGAGGCATAAACTTTATTTGCAGGGGCAAACGACTTTCTACTGATTTTTTGAACGGCACCGGTAAATCGATACTTACACCCTGCAAATCTGAGTTTAGAGAAATTTCCACCGAAAAATCACCTGGCTCCGGCTCCGCAATATCAATATTGGCTAAAAGGTCACTGCCGCCGGATATTGCTGCCGGCAAATCCAACTGCCAATTAGCAGCAAGACGTGTTGTATTAAAAGCACTTTTAATCTGAATACGGGTCTTGTTATCTTGTGGTGCGATAGTGATTGCCGCGGGTTCGCTCAGGATTTTTGCGTTTAATTGTTTTGCTGCCAGACCGTTATTATCAAAATTGATTTGTCCTGCAACTTGCTCAATCGGTAATGACGTCAAGCCGGTCAAGGCCAGCCGATTTTCCTGAAAGGAAATTTCACCTTTAACCTGTGTTGTATCAGGGGCTAGCAAAGGTACATTTAAATCCAACTTTATCTGCGTATTACCAGTCATTGCCAGCCAATCGGTGATCGTTCCAAAACGTGAGGCCAACGGGCTGTTTTTCAAAAAGTTCAACCCCTGCTGCGCCTCACCCAGGACGGTGCCGTCCAGCGCTAATTCCGGCGAACCGTTCACCAGATTGCTGATATTGGCGCTGACACCAGAAAAAGAAAAGCCTGCAATACTGCCACTTTCGGTATTAATTTTCAGATCATTACCGCTGCCTGATAACTGACCATTAACGGACACCAAATGCGGCCAACCTTTGCCATAATTGAGTTCAATATCGCTGACCGTCAGTTGCAGACTGAACACACCGGCATCGGGCTGTTGGTCAAATGGAAATGCCGCCGGATCGCCCTGCAGCCGAACTTCACCCTGATCAATCCTGCCTTTAACAAAAGCATTTCTGGCCCAATTGGTAAATTGCGGTTTCATTACCCGCTCCGGCACATATGCTAACCAGTTAGCCACATTAAAATCTGCTATGCTTAAAATCAGCTCAGCCTGTCTTACATCGGCATTGTTGAAGCTACCGCTGACATTGGCATTTATATCTTCGTTGATGAGTTGCAGCCCATCCAAACTGAGTTTGCCACCCTGCACTGACGGCTGCCAGCGCAAATTGCCATTAAGCGCGTCAAAATACAAAGTCTTCGGTAACCAATTGTCAGCATACAAAGCTAAATCCTGACTATCGATTTGGGCAACAATCTGTTCGTCGGTCCAATCGAGGTGAAAACTCAACCCGGTCATCCCCGGAATATCACCATTTTCCTGAAAACCCAGCTCTTTGACGGTCGCCTGCAATTGCTGAATCTGCTGATTTTTATCAAGGCTCAACTGTAAATCACTGACATCACCTGCCGGTGCATAGGTTTTCAACCAATTGGGCGTTGAATCTATCAGTACGCCTACGGCACTCATATGACTGATATTCAAATAATTACTTTCTAGGCGGCTACCAGTAGCTGGATCATGGCTAACGCGGATCTGTGTTTGTGGCCAGGCTTCATCGTTAATAACCAAATCCAGTGACGTTAAGTCTACTTGCCAGCGGGCATCTTGATGTACAACGTTGAATTCAGTATTAAGATAATCAACCATTACCGGTGGTGCGGTGCTGCCCTCAAGCGCTTCGCTACCATCAACAAAACGGCTGTTCTGCAAGCGCAGAAAGCCGCTGGAGATAATTTCATCAGTCTGCTTAGTGGCCGTGACGCGCAAATCACCACGTCCCTGATCAATAGCAATATCGCTTAGCTGAAGACCTTTAAGCATAGTCGCCAGTTGTAACTGACTGCCATCCACAGTCACTTCCCATTGCGGCCAATTATTACCGTCACGCAATAACTCGCCACTGATCGAAAGTTGCTGGCCCAGTTGTTGTGGCAACGTCAGGCTGACATCCGCTGTCAGCCATTTCCCGGACTGACTGAAACTTGCCTGATGGAGTTGATAATGGCCGCTAAGTGTTGGCTGAAGCGCATCCTGATATTCAAGCTCTAAACCCTGTAAATCCAACTGTTGCAAGCCATCCATCAGTGCCTGCCATTGATTATCTTCAGTCAGCTGCAAATCTGTATTACGCACCGAAAACTGACCATTGGCATCTCGCATCAGAGCCAACCGCAAACCACTTATATTGGCATTATCAATGACTGGCTGTTGCTGATTAAAGCTTTTTATTAAATTAACGCCAATAAACAAGCTATCAAATGCCAATACAGGCAGCTGACTGCGTGGTGTTAACACACTGACATCTGACAACATCAGTTTTGGAAAAAAATCCAGCCAGTACAGACCGGCTTCGCCAATTTCAATCTGATAGCCAGTGCGTTCCCCAACCCACGTTGCGATTTCATCTTTGCGCTCTGCCACCGCAG
This sequence comes from Methylophaga sp., assembly GCA_041612215.1. GTDB lineage: Bacteria > Pseudomonadota > Gammaproteobacteria > Nitrosococcales > Methylophagaceae > Methylophaga. The sequence continues at coordinate 13,661 of JBFJJO010000038.1, read as the reverse complement.
TTGATACCCAAGCACCGCTGCCAAACAGTAACAACATTAGTGCCGCCAGCACACCGGCAATAATCACTATCTGCCGGCCGGCGATATGTAATCCTTTACGAAACAGAGACATACTACATTAGCACCACATTATATTGCTCGCGGCCATATTGTGGCTCGTTTTGAAACAGAATGGGCTTGCCAATCAGTTGTTCAAGTTCAGCCACTTTGGTGGAATCCTCATCATTTAGTCGGTCAATGACATCTTGTGAGGCGAGAATCAAAAACTGTCGCGTTTCATATTGTTTGGATTCGCGCAGGATCTCACGGAAAATCTCGTAACACACGGTTTCAACATTTTTCGTGTAGCCCCGGCCCTGACAACATGGGCAAGGTTCACAAAGGATATGTCCCAGACTGTCACGGGTTCGCTTACGGGTCATTTCGACCAGTCCCATTTCTGATACAGCACTAATATTGTGTTTGGCACGATCCTGTTGCATGGCTTTTTCCAAAGCCCTTAGCACTTGCTCACGGTGGCTTTCTTCATCCATATCGATAAAGTCGATAATAATAATGCCGCCCAGATTCCTGACTCGCAGTTGCCGGGCAATGGCATGTGCCGCTTCTAAATTAGTTTTAAAAATGGTCTCTTCAAGGTTTTTATGACCAACAAACCCACCAGTATTCACATCGACCGTAGTCATCGCCTCGGTTTGGTCAAAAATAAGATAACCACCTGACTTCAAAGGAACTTTACGCTCCAGCGCTTTTTGGATTTCATCCTCAACACCGAATAAGTCAAACAGTGGCCTTGGCCCCTGATACCATTCCAGCCGATCCCGGCATTCGGGCATCACACTGTCTGCAAATTGCTGTGCCGAATGAAAATTGTCGATGTTATCAATACGTATACGTTCGATATCCGGCGAAAATAAATCACGCAATGCTCGTAAAGCCAAAGGCAAATCTTCATACAAATACTGGCCGCACTGGAGGGTTTTCTGGCGTTCCGTTAACTGCTGCCAAAGGCGATGTAAAAATTGCAGATCAGCGGCAATTTCGACGTCACTGACGCCCTCTGCAGCCGTACGTAAAATATAGCCACCACTGTCGATGGGCATTTTAGCAAGCAGGCAATTTTTCAAACGTTCGCGCTCTTCTTCACCTTCAATTTTCAGTGAAATACCAATGCCTTCGGCTTCGGGCATATACACCAGATAACGGGATGACACCGAGAGTTGTGTCGTTAACCGGGCGCCTTTACTGCCCATCGGATCTTTGATGACTTGCACCAGCAATTCCTGGCCTTCACGCAGCAGACTGGTGATTGATGGCGTAACAAGGCTGGCCTCCAGATCGCCGCTCTGGCCTTTGGGGATGGAAATATCCGAAGCATGTAAAAATGCCGCACGGCTTAATCCAATTTCGACAAATGCCGCCTGCATGCCCGGTAACACCCGACATACTTTGCCCTTGTAAATATTGCCAACCAAACCACGGGATTCACTACGTTCAATAAATACTTCCTGCAATACGCCGTTTTCGACGACGGCGGCGCGGGTTTCGCTGGGCGTCACATTGATCAGCAGTTCACAGCTCATTGATTCAGTATTTCCTGCAATAATTGGCGGGTTTCAAATAATGGCAGCCCCATAATGCCTGAGTAGCTGCCATCGATATGTGCGATAAACTGAGCTGCCAAACCTTGTACCGCATAAGCTCCGGCTTTATCAAGGCCTTCTCCGGTGCCCACATACCAGTCGATTTCAGTATCACTCAGTTTGGCAAAACGTACCTGACTTAATTGACTGCGCACGCCGATGGTTCTATCCGTTGCTAGGGCAACACCACTTAATACCTGATGCTGTCGGCCCGATAAATTTTGCAAAAAAACACGTGCCTGTTGATTATCAGCTGGTTTACCGAGGATCTGATTATCGACAACCACCGCTGTATCAGCTGCGATGACAGGACGTAGTGGTAAATTCGATTGTTCTATTCTTGCAAGACCGGCTTTTGCTTTATCGATAGCGATGCGTTTCACATAGGCTTCAGCTGACTCGTTGTATCGCACTGATTCATCGATATCAATAAAAATAACGTCAAAGTTGATGCCAATTTGCGAAAGTAACGCCCGGCGACGAGGTGATCCTGAAGCAAGATAAATTGGTGGAAAATTCATGCGCGATGATAGGGATGGTTTTGCAGAATTGTCCAGGCGCGATAGAGCTGCTCGGCCAGCAGCACTCTGACCAGCGGATGCGGTAAGGTCAGGCCTGACAACGACCACCGTTGGTCCGCGCGTTGTAAACAGGCGGGATCCAGACCATCAGGGCCACCAATTATTAAACTGACGTCACCACCTTGCTGTTGCCAGATGGCGAGGTTTTCGGCCAGTTCTGGCGTACTCCAATTTTTACCGATAACATCCAGCGCAACCACATGGTCACTGGCATCAATCTGACTGAGAATCCGTTTACTTTCTTCTTGCATCCATTGCTGTGGCTGACTGGTTTTACCACGTTTGGCCGGTGCAATTTCAATAAGATTTAAACTGCAATCGCGAGGCAACCGGCGGGCATATTCCTGATAACCATCACTGACCCACTGCGGCATTTTTTGGCCGACAGCAAGTAATTTCAGTTTCATTCACCGTCTGCCGCAGCCGCCTGGGCGTTTTCGACCCGCCATAGTTTTTCCAGATTGTAAGTAGCGCGCGTGGGCGCAGTCATAATATGGGTAATGACATCACCCAAATCGACCAATGCCCATTCACCGACATCTTCACCCTCAACACCCAACGGCATAACACCCGCTGCTTTCGCTTGTACCACGACTTCATTGGCCAGGGCTTTAACCTGCCGTGATGATTTACCAGTAGCAATAATCATATAGTCGGTCACATCGGTCATGCCCGTAACATCAAGGATAGTAATGTCTTCGGCTTTGATGTCTTCAAGGGCATCAATGACCAGTAATTTCAGTTGTTCAGCCTGCATCGGCTACTCCGTAGATTTCGTATAGTGAATAGTTTAACGCACATCGGCGTTGTCGTCTGCGCCAGTCAGCGGGCCAGGCAAAAACTGGCTGGTTTTACCCGTCAGAAAATAAACAGCGAGGCCCAGCCACTCACGAATGGCCGGTTCCAATGTCTGTAAATGTTCAAACAATGCAAAATCAAACTGCCGCAGTCCGCTGCGCTGACTGCGATAATCCACAGGATAGGCAATCACATTCAGTCCCAGTTTTCGGGCAACAGCAACACTGCGTGGCATATGATACGCGGAAGTCACCAGTAAATACTGAGCATCAGGATCAGGCAAAACGTGGCGCAGATTCAGGATATTTTCGTAGGTATTTCGACTGTATTGTTCGATATGAATTTGCGATGCTGGCACACCGACCATCAACAATAATTTCCGGTGAACCTCAGCCACCTGTTCATGTGCTGCCATTTGCAATAAATTGCTACCGCCACTGACCCAAAGCGGCGTATTTGGATAATGCCTCGCCAGCATAGCCGCTGCTAAATAACGATCACCTGCTTCACCAGTTTGTGGTGCTTGCCAGCTCAGCGAGGTTTTCAGTTGTTCGCCGCCACCGAGCACTATAATGCCGTCAATTTGCCCAGGTAAGGTAGCGGGTACACTGAAACGTTTTTCAAGTTTTTCCAGCAATACATCACCGAGCGGATACGCCATCACGGTAAAGCCGATGAGTGTCATGAACAGCAATAAGATTTTGGCAGCCTGTAAAGAGCCGCGATACAGTAAAACCAATGCCAGCAGCGTTAACCAGACAAACAGAGCGCTGGGGCTTAACACGCTCCAGGCGAGTTTTGAGACAATAAAAAACAGCTCATCCATCAAGGATTTGCTGGATATAAACCCAGTTGTTCGATGGCGGTGAGTACCGCTTCCGGCACTAAAAATTGCACCGACTGACCGGCGACACGCCGAGCACGAATGTCAGTAGCGGAAATAGTAAGTGCCGTAACATCAACAGGCCATATCTTGCCTGCTCGTAATGCCCTGTCATCAGGCTGAGCAAGATTACCAGCTAACCATTGCTGCAATTCAGGCGATAAGTCTAGTGGCTCAGCAGCCCGCTGCATCACGACGATATGTGCTAAATCCAGGATCTCAGTCCAACGTGACCAGCTGTCAATCTGGCGGAAAGCATCACTGCCAATAATCAGAAATAGTGGGTTTTCCGGGAATTCCTGACGCAGGCTATGCAGCGTATCAACGGTGTAGGATGGGCCTTCACGTTGTAATTCACGATCATCAACTATCAACTCGGCAGCGCTTTTCACTGACAACTCTAATAACAATCTTCTTTCAGCCGCTTTGGCCTGCGGTTGTGGCCTATGCGGCGGCACATGACACGGCATTAAGCGCACATGATCCAGATTTAGCTGCTGGCAAACTTCCAAGGCACTGCGCAGATGGCCAAAATGCACCGGGTCAAAAGTACCGCCCAGAATACCGATGCCAGGCGGATTATTTACGGACTTGACCACTGCCCAGCACTATCCATTTTTGTGATGTCAGACCATTCAGACCGACCGGGCCACGGGCATGCAGTTTATCGGTGGAAATACCAATTTCCGCACCCAACCCATATTCAAAACCATCGGCAAACCGCGTCGACGCATTGACCATCACCGAGCTGGAATCAACCTCACGTAAAAACCGCCGCGCGGTGTCATAATTTTGCGTAACAATACTCTCGGTATGTCCAGAACTGTGTTGGTGAATATGATCCATCGCAGCATCGACACTATCGACAATGCGAATCGATAAAACTTCAGCCAAATATTCAGTATCCCAGTCAGCATCAGTAGCAGCCACTGCGTCAGGCAGAATTTTTAACACCTGTGGACAACCCCGCAACTCCACCCCTTCGTTACGGAATCGCAAGGCTAAACCCGGCAATACTTGTTCGGCAATCGCCTCATGTACCAACAACGTTTCCATGGCATTGCAAACCCCATAACGATGGCTTTTGGCATTAAAAGCAATATCCTGCGCCATTTGAATCTCAGCATCGGCATCGATATACACATGGCAAATACCATCAAGATGTTTAATGACCGGCACGCGGGCATCCTGACTGATCCGTTCAATCAGTCTTTTGCCACCACGTGGCACGATGACATCAACATATTGCGGCATCGTTATTAACTGGCCCACCGCTTCACGATCAGTGGTTTCAACTACTTGGATACTGGCAGCCGGTAATCCAGCGACTTTCAGCCCCTGTTGAATACAGGCGGCAATAGCCTGATTGGAATGCAATGCTTCACTGCCGCCACGCAAAATGGTGGCGTTACCCGATTTAAGGCACAATCCAGCAGCATCCGCGGTGACATTGGGCCGTGATTCATAAATGATGCCGATAACACCCAACGGCACCCGCATCTGACCCAGTTGAATGCCTGATGGCCGATAGGTCATATTGCTGATTTCGCCAACCGGATCCGGTAAAACAGCAATTTGCTCCAGCCCTTCAGCCATGCCTTCAATCCGGGCATCGTTAAGTGTCAGCCGATCCAGTGAAGCCGTATCGAGGCCTTTATTTTTACCGGCTTTTAAATCTTTGGCATTTTCCTGTTTAAGGAGTGCTGCAGCGTCTCGAATGGCCGCTGCCATTGCCAATAAAGCTGCATTTTTCTGTTCACTGCCAGCACGCGCCAGCGCCCGGCTTGCATCACGCGCCTGCTGTCCCAGTGTTTGCATATATTGCGCAATATTCACATTAAATCCTCTTAACACACTTTTCAGGCGACTTTATCGAGCACTTTCACTGCCGCCATTTGCAGGCAGAGTCTCTCCAACAAGCGCCAGGCATTATCACTGTCAGGATGACCTTTGGCCGCTTTATCAATCTCAGCTAATTGACTGACAAACATCAACCAACGGCGGGGCGGATGACGCTTTATTGCCTGCAGCGTTTGCGAACGGATATTTTCCCACACGGGGGGACGCATTTGGCTGAAAACCTGTTGCGATGACTTACCGCTGGCCAATTGCTGCGCCATATCGGCAAGTCTTTGTACCGTCCAGGAAACTGCCGAAAACACCGACATGACATCAACACCTTCAGCCCGCAAACCGGCCAATATCCGCGGAATTTTGCCGGCCTGTCCCTGCTGAACCACGTCAATCAACCCGAAGGCTTCAAAGCGTGCACTATCGGCAACACTGTCAAGCACCAATTGTTCTTCAATACGGCTATCTCTGCTTAATAAGGCAAGCTTGTCGATTTCCTGCGCAGCAGCAAATAAATTACCTTCCAGACGCTGTGCCAACAAAGCTGCAACGGCCGGACTGGCCTGTAAATTACGGGACTGTAACCGCTGCTGAATCCAGCGCGGTAAATGTTCAATATCAACAGGCCATACGGGCACCGTAATACCGGCTTTATCAAGCGCCTGATACCATTTGGATTTTTGCTGTTTGCCATCCAACTTGCCGCTAATAAGTAACAACATACTGTCAGGTGAGGTTTGCTTGGCAAACTGTCGCAGCCACTCTCCGCCCTCTTTACCGGGCGCGCCACCAGGTAGGCGTATTTCGATTAATTTTTTACTGGCAAACAACGATAAATTGGCGTCTGCTTTAGTAATCTGTTGCCAGTCAAAACGGCCATCGGCATGCCATACATCACGTTCGATAAATCCTTGGTGACGGGCAGCCGCACGCACAATATCGGCGGCTTCTTCAACCAATAATGCTTCGTCACCGGAAATCACAAATACCGGCGACAGAGTCGACTGGAGTTGCTGCGCGAGTTGTTCGGAGCGAAGGCGCATGCGCCGAGCTTAATCCAATGCCGAAAATCGGCGCAAAATCGCCTGACTGATTTGATCGTACATTTCGCTGCGCAGCAATTCTTCTTCAGCATCACGGCCCAACACTGATTGCGGGTCAAATTGGTACTCGCGACGTGATTCAAAACGTTCGTTCTCTATGAGTTTATATTGATCGGCATCACTCAAATCAAATATCACCTCCAAAATCAACTCATATTCAGACACCTTGGCTGTTTGCACACCGACTGACAAAACCCGGCGCTCCAAACGATTTGTGGTAAAGCTCATCAGGGCTGCACCTTCCTGATACTCACCCAGCACCTCAATGCCATTACGATTCAAAGTGCGTTTTAACTGTAAGCCAAAGCCATCACGAATATTAATGCCCTGCATATACATCGTCTGAATCGATTCCGGTACATCAGCACTGTCACGCAATTGAAAACCACAGGCAATCAGCAATGTGGTTAACATGCCAATCAGACTTAACTTCAGAGTTTGGGGCATTTGCATGGCATATTTCCTAATTATTCAGCCAACGACGATATTCACCAGACGACCAGGCACGACAATCACTTTTCGCACCGTTTTGCCATCGATAAACCGCTGGGCATTATCATCAGCCAGTGCCAACATCTCTATATCGGCCTGACTGGCTGTGGTCGCGACGAGCAGTTTGGATCGCAGCTTACCATTGACCTGCACCATCAGTTCAATTTTATCCTGTTTCAGAGCTGCTTCATCAACAACCGGCCAGCCAGCATTGACCACGGCATTTTCGTGACCTAGCTGTTGCCATAACACATGGCAAATATGTGGCGTAATCGGTGCCAGCATCAATACGGCAAACTCCAGCACTTCCTGACGCACCGCTTTAGCAGCCCCATCCGTATCGGTAAATTTACCTAAGGCATTGAGCAACTCCATCACGGCAGCGATCGCAGTATTAAACGTATGCCGGCGGCCCAAGTCATCAGTGACTTTTTGCAGTGTTTGATGAGTTAAGCGCCGCAAATCAGCAGCGCTGGATGACAGTTCATCAGAGACATTACCTTCGGCTAAACCGTTTGCGGCATGTTCCTGCACCGCGCGCCATAACCGTTTCAAAAAGCGGTTGGCTCCTTCAACAGCATTATCAGACCATTCCAATGATAATTCCGGGGGGGCGGCAAACATCATAAATAAACGTGCAGTGTCGGCGCCGTACTCGTCAATCAGCGATTGTGGATCGACGGTATTACCTTTCGATTTGGACATTTTGGCACCGTCTTTCAGTACCATGCCTTGCGTCAGCAAGTTCTTGAACGGCTCATCACCTTTAACCAGACCTTCATCACGCAGCAATTTATGGAAAAACCGCGCATACAGTAAATGCAATACCGCATGCTCAATACCACCAATATATTGATCAACCGGCAACCAGTGATCAGCACGATCATCAAGCATCGCTTTATCATTGTCAGCACAAGCAAAACGGGCGTAATACCACGAAGATTCAAAAAACGTATCAAAGGTATCGGTTTCCCGTGTTGCCGACTTTCCGCAGCTGGGACAATTGCATTGATAAAAAGCCGGCATAGATTTAATCGGAGAGCCAGAGCCATCGACTACGACATCTTCGGGCAGCAAAACGGGCAGATCCTGCTCCGGCACCGGCACCGCACCACAGTCATCACAATAAATTATCGGAATCGGGGTGCCCCAATAACGCTGCCGGGAAACGCCCCAGTCACGCAGCCGGTAATTAACTTTTCGTTCCGCTTTCACCTGAGCTGTTAATTTATCGGCAATCGCGTCAAAGGCAGCCTGAAAATCCAGCCCGTCAAATTCGCCGGAATTAACCAGCACACCTTTTCCAGTGAAAGCTGCTTTGGAAAAATCGAAGTCACTGCCATCTGCCGGCTTAATCACCTGTTGAATCGGCAAACCATATTTAATCGCAAATTCATAATCACGCTGATCATGTGCAGGTACTGACATCACGGCGCCCGTGCCATAGCCCATCAATACAAAATTTGCCACCCAAATCGGCACTGACTTTCCGGTAACTGGATGAATCGCTGAGAAACCGGTCGCAATACCACGTTTTTCAGCGGTTTCCAATGCCGCTTCCGAGGTACCTGTTTGTTGGCAAGACTCGATAAATGTTTTCAGTTCGACATTGTTTTCAGCTGCGGCCAGTGCCAGCGGATGTTCAGCAGCTAAAGCCAGATAGCTAACGCCCATCAGGGTGTCAGGACGGGTCGTATAAACCGACAATTTTTCAGCGGAATCCGCCACAGCAAAATCAATTTGCAAACCTTCTGAGCGGCCAATCCAGTTGGCTTGCATGGTTTTCACTTGCTCCGGCCAACCATCTAATTGATCCAAATCGGCCAACAATTGATCGGCATAATCAGTGATTTTCATAAACCACTGGGGGATTTCACGTCGCTCAACCTTGCTATCACAACGCCAGCAGCACCCATCAACGACCTGCTCGTTGGCCAACACGGTATTATCAACAGGACACCAGTTAACCGCAGCGGTTTTGTTATACACCAGACCCTTTTTAAACAACTGCACAAACAGCCATTGCTCCCAACGGTAATAATCTGGTTTGCAGGTGGCAAATTCGCGCTCCCAGTCATAACCCAGACCTAACCGTTGTAGCTGTGCCCGCATATAATCGATGTTCTGGTAGGTCCATGCAGCCGGTGCCACTTTATTTTTTATCGCCGCATTTTCTGCTGGCAGGCCAAACGCATCCCAGCCCATCGGTTGCAACACATTCTTACCCTGCATACGCTGAAATCGGGAAATCACATCACCGATGGTGTAATTACGCACATGGCCCATATGCAACTGGCCGCTAGGATAAGGAAACATTGACAGACAGTAGAATTTTTCACTACTGGGATCTTCGACAGCACGAAAAGTCTGCTGGTCACGCCAGAATTGCTGGGTACTGGCTTCGATAGCCTCAGGACGGTATTCAGTTGACATGGGTACTCTTACAAAGGCAATTACAAAGTGCTAAAGGATACCCTAGGGACGGACGGGCTTAAAGCATTGGCCGTGCTTTTTAAAGCTGGAGCCAGCAAAAAACAAACGCCCAAAACAAAATCAGCGGCCTCGGCCGCTGAATAGTGCGCATTAAAATAATGGTTAAATTTTGAAATCTTCTAATTTACGACCGCGATTCAGTTCATCATTAAGCCACAATGGTCGTTTACCAAATCCTTTCCAGGTTTTGTTGGCATCATTGGGATGACGATATTTCACCGGGCTTTCACTCCGGGTTTTACGGCTGGCAGTCATGCCGATACGCATATTTTTGGCGACAGCTGATAAGGCTTCAGCGGGCGATACTTTTTTTGCTTTTGATAAGTTGCGGACTGCATCGGCAACGGCTACCACGTCAGCATCTTTGCTGTTCAATTCAGTCACTTTTTTTGTTTTTAATTTTTTAATTTGTTTTTTAGACTGATTAATGAGTTTTTGCAATTCTTGTTCTGACAAATTATTTAAATCTAATGCGGACAGATTAGTCATTGTTTACTTGCCTATAATTTAAAAAAATACAATTTGCGTATCATAACTTTGAAAGAAATAATTTAAAAGACTTAGTGACCTGCGGCCATCAGAAATTCATACTTTTTATGTAACTGGTCATGCGTTTCAACATTATCCGGATCTTTGGGAATGCAGTCGACCGGACACACTTCGACACATTGCGGCGTATCAAAATGCCCGACACATTCGGTACACAAATCGGGATCAATCACATAGATTTCTTCACCCTGAGAAATGGCACCATTAGGACATTCCGGCTCACAAACATCACAATTAATGCATTCATCAGTTATAAACAGGGACATACGGTCTCCGGTGGGTTATAGAAAAACATAAAGATCATAACGTTAATCGCTTTTTTCCGCCAGATGTTCAATAAATTCCTGTTGGACACAAGGCGCAACAAATTGCGAAATATCCCCACCTAATAAACCGATTTGTCGCACCAGACTGGAAGAGACAAAAGTGTATTGTTCGGCCGGCGCTAAAAATAACGTTTCAACTTCAACATGCAACCGCCGATTAATAGCAGCTAACTGCACTTCATATTCAAAATCTGACACCGCGCGCAAGCCACGAATGATGACATTGGCATGCCTGTGTGCAGCAAAATTAACTAATAAACCGCTGAAACCACAGACTTCAACATTTTGAATATCCGCCAAAATCGTTTGCGCCATCGCAACCCGTTTATCCAGACTGAATAAACATTTTTTACCGGTATCAGCAGCCACCGCGACAATAACTTTTTCAAACAAACGGCTGGCCCGATGAACTAAATCTGTATGGCCATGCGTAACGGGATCAAAAGTACCGGGATAAATGGCAGTAATTGGCATATTTCGGACCTATTGTCGGGCAAATAAACTGTATCTTACCTCACCCGCTGACTTGTCTTTTATTAACTGCCAGTTTGCCGGTAAATCCGGTAATGGTTGTTTCGCTGGGCATTCTAAATAAATCACGCTGTGCGCTAACAAACAGCCTTGCCGTTCCAGCAATTCAGCAGTTTGCTGCCAGAGATTGGCGCGATAGGGTGGATCTAAAAAAACAATATCAAACTGTTTGTCGGTATGGCTGATAAACGCTAATGCATCCTCGGCCAGTACCTGACAATTGACTGCTTTTAGCGTCCGCTGATTGACGGCTAATGCCGTCACTGCTGTCGGCGCTAATTCTAATAAAACAACGCTAGCCGCGCCGCGGGAAGCGGCTTCAAACCCCAGCACCCCACTGCCGGCAAAGGCATCCAGACACAGCGCTCCGCCAATATAAGGCTGTAACCAGTTAAATAGCGTTTCCCTAATCCGGTCCGGGGTTGGCCGTAAATCGGCTAAATCCGGAAAAGCTAATTTACGGCCGCGCCACTGACCACCGATGATACGGACCGTTGAGCTGTTATTTACTTTCGCCTTTGCCACCAACAATTACCGTCGCCATTTTATCGGGGTCAACACGGCGCAAAAAAGCATCCTGAATTTGTGCTTTGCTCACGGCATTGACCCGTTGTTTGAAATTATCAAGGTAATCCAACGGCAATTGATAAAAGCCGATCACCCCAAGGTAATCAGCAATCTTACTATTACTATCCAAGCGCAGGGCAAAACCACCGGTAATATTTTGTTTAGCGGCTTCTAACTGTTCTTCTGTGGGGCCACTTTTAACAAAATCGTGCAGCGTTTGCCGCAGCACTTTGAGGGCCTCTTCGGCCTGTTCATTACGGGTTTGCAGCCCCAGCTGGAAAGGTCCTGCCTCACGCATTGGTCGGAAATAACTGTATGCACTGTAGCTGAGGCCACGCTTCTCGCGGATTTCATCGTTAATAATAGACACTAAGCCGCCGCCACCCAATACATGATTGCCAACATAGAGCTCGAAATAATCGGGATCCGTGCGGGTGGTTCCGGGCTGTCCCACCAGCAAATGTGATTGGCTTGAGGGAAATTCAATATATTGCTCACTGGGCGCCGCTAAATCGTCAACGGCTGGCAAAGGCGCTGCAGTTTCACCCTTTGGCATAGCTGCGGTAATTTTGTTGACAAGCACTTTTGCTTCGGCTTGCCGTAAATCGCCGACGATCACTAACACCGCATTTTTTGCGACATAGTATTGCTTAAAAAAAGTTTCTAAATCAGCAATCGTAATTTTTTCCAGACTGTCTTCATTACCGCTGGGCATTTTCCCATAGGGATGGTCTCCATAAAGCGCCTGATAAAAATTGCGCTCTGCAATCGCTTCGGGGGATTGTTTTTGGGCTTGCAGGCTGGTTTTCAACTGGTTTTTCAAGCGCTCAAACGAGTCTTTGGGAAATGCTGGCTGGCTGCTCAATTCAACAAACATATTAACAGACTGATTCAGCGCCTTTTCTTCAACCAGCGACCGTAAACTGAGGATGGCCATATCCCGTTCTGACTCATTACCAAATTTGGCCCCGACATCATCAAATGCCGCAGCAATCGCATTAGTGTCTGAATCAACAGTGCCTTCTTTAAGCATGGCATTGGTCAGCAGTGCGGTGCCCGGTAAATCCCCATCACGGGCGCCACCGGCATCAAAAATCAAGCGGATATCAACCATCGGTAACTGCGGTGCATCAACAAAATATACCCGCGTACCTTGCTCGGTTTGCCAGTGATCAATGGCAGGCGTCGCAAAACTGCTGAGAGCTGTCAGTAATAATGTAAAAAAGCCAATTATTTTAGCGGGCATGTGGATCTCCTGAAGTACTGGCTTGCGGGGTATTATTGTCTGGCGTGGCAACCGGAACCAATTCTCCAATTGTCAGCCGTTCATCGATGAAATATTTTTGTACCACTTGCTGAATCTGTTCGGCGGTGACGGCTTTTATATTGTCGACGTACTGCTCACTGAGCTGCCAGTGGAGACCAACCGTTTCTAACATGCCCAGTTGCATGGCCTGATAAAACACACTGTCAAGCTCATAAACTTCAGAGGCAACAACTTGCGTTTTCACACGCTGTAATTCTGCATCACTGACCGGAGTCTTTTTCAACCTATCTAACTGGGATTGGATCGCTTTTTGTAGCGCGTCGACGGACTTTCCTTGAGCGGGCGTACCACCAACAATGAACATATCGTCAAGCCGGGAAAAATTGTTGTTGTAGGCGCTGACTCCTGCCGCAACTTGCTGGTCACGGACCAATTCCTTTGAAAATCGGCTGCTGCTTGTTCCACTTAAAATACCAGCCAGTACATCCAGCGCATAAGGCTCCCAATCAACATCTGCGGTGGTAATCACTGGCACTTTCCAGCCCATCATCAAATACGGTAACTGCGCCGGCGCATT